>JAJQBJ010000106.1 GCA_021203345.1 Oscillospiraceae bacterium | reverse complement strand
AAAGATGTCCTTTCTTCTTTTCCGGAGTGTAAAGTATGATTGACAAACCTACAGTTTTTATCAACTTTCCGCCTCCGCAACGGAGGTCATATCCGGGGTGATGGGGAAGTCCCCGCCGATTTCGCTCCAGGCGTCGATGGCGGCGCCGTCCATCAGGAACTGCACCGACTCCACCTCGTCCAGCTGGGCCAGGGAATTGACAATGCACAGCAGCTTTTCCGCCAGCGTGTCCCAGTCCTCCTCCAGATAGAGCTGCCATTCCTCCGTCAGGTTGACATAACAAATTTGCTCCTTGATCCAAAGGGTGATTCCCTCGGCGGAGTCGGGCAGGAACCCGGACAGTTCCCGGCTCTCCGCGCCGTCGCACAGAGCGTCCAAAATACTCTCCGCCTCGGAGCGGTTTTCCGAAATATTCAGCGTCCGCCCCTCCGCGCCGATGCCGGAGCCGTCGCTCAGCGGAAAATACAGGGTCACAACCAGGGTGCTGGTGTCGCCCTCGCCGCCATTCAGCATCACCTGCCGGGGCGTCAATACCGTTTCCTCCATCAATGCCTCCCCGTCGGCGGTGATGGAGACGCCGGAAACGCCCTCCATCTGGCACATCGTCAGGACGATGCAATAGCTGGTCATGGTCAGCTCCACCCCGGTCAGGGTGCCGTACTCCCCGGAAACATCCAGATACAGCACCCCGTCTGTCAGCTCCCAGCTTTGCAGGCTGGTTCCCGCAGGAATCCCGGTGTCCAGCACCTCCTCCAGCGGCTCCGCGCAGAGCATGGCAAACAGGGTGTCCACGTCCCGGTCGCCCTCCCAGGCCACGCCCTCCAGGGCGCTGTCCAGCTCCTGATTGTCCGCCCGGATGTAGTAAATCTGAAAGCTGTCCTCCGCCTCCGTTGTCTCTGCGTCGCAGGCGGAGAGCAGCGCCAGCGCCCCGGCCAGGCCCAGCGCCATCAGCCGTTTCCACTGTTTCATTCCGCCTTCACCTCCCTGGGAAAGGTCACGCGGAACCAGGTCCCGCCCCCGTCCCGGGGGCCGACCTCCACCGTTCCGTCATACCGGCGCACCATATCCTGCACGATGGACAGGCCCAGACCGGTGCCTCCGGCCTGACGGGAGCGGGCCTTGTCCACCCGATAGAACCGGTCAAAGATTTTGGGCCGCTCCTCCTCCGGGATGCCGATGCCCGTGTCCTCGATCAAAAGCGTCACCTGATTTTCTGTCTCTCCCAGCGTCAAACGCACCCAGCCGCCGAAGACGTTGTATTTCACCCCGTTTTCCACCAGATTGAACACGATTTGATGCAGGTCGTCCGGGTTCGCCGCCAGCGTTCCCGGCACGGGGCAGTCCTGTATCAGCTCCACCCGGCGTTCCTCCGCCAGGGGGCGGAGCATGTGCAGCACCCGGTCTACCACGTTTCTCAATTCTACTTCCGTGCGGGGATTCTCCGCCCCGGCGTCCAGCCGGGTCAGGGCCAGCAGCTTTTCCGTAATGCGGTTCAGCCGGTCGGCTTCCTCCCCGATATCCCCCACGAACTCCCGCATGGTGTCCATGTCGATATCCTCGGTCTGCAAAATGGAGTCCGCCAGCAGCCGGATGGAGGCCAGCGGCGTTTTCAGCTCGTGGGACGCATCGGAGACGAACCGCCGCCGCACCCGTTCCGTCCGCTCCAGCCGGTCGGTCATGTCGTTGAATTCCTCCGCCAGGGCGTTGATTTCGTCATGGCCCCGGAGGGACACCTTGGCGGCGTTGGCCCCGTCCCCGGCGCTCTGGATGCCCCGCAGGAGTTTCCCGATTTTCCGGGTCATGGAGCTGGAAACAATCAGGCTCACCAGCACGGCGGACACCACCACAACCAGCGTCAGGCGCTGCATATTGGTCTGTAGCCCGGACAGCAGCGCCGCCTGGTCGCTGTCATATTCATAGGCGTACACCGCGCCAATCAGCACGCCCCGGTATACCACCGGCACGGCGGCCCGGCTGCGGAACGCGTCCGCGGTATAGTCCGAACGGAACACGTCCTTCCCCTGGAGCGCCTGGGTGATTTCGCTGAGCAGCGCATACCGTCCCACGGTATCCTCGTTTTCCGTGGTGTCATAGAGTACCTTCCCCATCTCGTCGGTGACAATCAGCCGGTTCAGGGCGGAGGTGTCCAGCTGATCCATGACCTGCCCCACATCGTCCTCGGTCAGGGTGCCCAGACCGGACAGGGCCGACGCCACCACCGACGCCTGATTCTGCACCGAGGTCTGCTTCATGCGGAACACGGCGTTCTGAAAGGTGACGATGGGATAGATGTTCACAAACAGCAGCACCGCCGCAATGATAAACAGATAGGACAGCAGGAACCGCACCCGAATACTCCGCCAGAAGGCGACCTTTTTCTTCTTCGGTTCGGATTTGCTTCGACGCTTCAAGAGGCCGCCTCCTTTCGTGGTTTTCGGTCAAATGGGTCAGGCTTTTTCCGCTTTCAGGTAGTATCCCACACCCCATTTGGTCAGAATATACTCCGGCGCGGCGGGCTTTTTCTCCAGCTTCTCCCGGATGCGGCGGATATGCACGTCCACCGTGCGGATATCCCCCTGATAGTCATAGCCCCAGACCAGATCCAGCAGGTTCTCCCGGCTGAACACCCGGCCCGGATTCTTCATCAAAAGCTCGATCAGGTCGTACTCCTTGGCGGTCAGCTCCACCGGCGTATCCTCCCGATAGGCCGCCCGGCCCACCGGGTCAAGGCGGATATGACCCACCTGAAGCGGGGCCTCCGCCTCCTCCCGGGCCTTGGCGGGGGGCACCATGGAGGCCCGACGAATCAACGCCCGCACTCTGGCCTTCAGCTCCAGAATGTTAAACGGCTTTGTGATATAGTCATCCGCGCCGCACTCAAAGCCGATGATTTTATCCGCGTCCTCGCTGCGGGCGGTCAGCATAATGATCGGCACATTGGAGAACTCCCGAATCTTCATGCAGGCCTGCAGCCCGTCGATTTTCGGCATCATCAAATCCAGAATAATCAGGTCAAAGTCCCCGGAGCGGGCCAGCTCCACGGCCTCCTCCCCATCGCTGCCGGTTTCCACCTGATAGCCCTCGTTCTGCAAGTTGAACCGGATGCCCTTCACCAGCAGCTTTTCATCGTCCACAACCAAAATTTTCATGCTCTCGTCCAAATCCTTTCCGCTATTCCACTGTAATATCGTCTATGATTTTGTCCAGGGTGGCCTCCCCAATGCCGGAAACCTTCAACAAATCCTCTGGAACCTGGAAGGGGCCATTCTCCGTCCGGTAGTCGATGATCGCCTGGGCCTTGACCTCCCCGATGCCGTCCAGCGTTTGCAGTTCCTCGCTGGTAGCAGTATTGATATTGACCTTTCCTTCGGACAGGTCTGCCGCCGTTGTTTCCGGAACAGATTCGGCTGTCTCCACCGGTGCAGATTCCGGCGTGACCGTCTCTGTGACCTCCACCGTTTCGGCCACGGTATAGGCCGCATCCGTTGTGCTGCCGGAAATTTCGTACACGCTGCCCCGACTCCGGGAGCCTGCAAAATAGCCGATGCAGCCGAATACCACGGCTGCGGTCAGGATGACGGCTGTCAGTTCTATCCAATTTTTTCGCAAGTTTCTCCCCTCCCGCCATGCAAACCGGTTGTCAAACCTCCCGCGGTCTGTTATAATAAATCTTATCCTTGTACAAGGCCCCGGCACAGCGCCGGTTTGCCCTTATTTTACACCATCTGCTGAGATGATTATAGCATAAATTAGAAGGAGTCGCTATGAAAACGCAAAAGTTCCTTACATTTTTCCTGACCCTGAGCCTGTTGCTCTCCAGCGTTCTGCTGCCGGTCTGCGCTACAACCGTCACCACGGAGTCCGCAACGGCGGAAACGGAAACCTCCGAAACGGCAGAGACATCCGAGGAATCGGACGCTGCGGAGGTCAGTACCGTCTCCACCGCTTCGGGCCTGAATCCCATCAGCTCGATTCTGACCGCAGACACCGCCACGGATTCCATCGAGGTTTCCATCACCGGCACCGCCGCGCTGCTGGTGGACGAGAACACCCGCACCATTCTTTACGCCGAGAACGAAACCGCCACGGTCTACCCCGCCAGCACCACCAAAATCATGACCGCCCTGCTGGTGCTGGAGGCCATTGACCGGGGTGAGCTGTCCCTGGATACCGTGGTCACCATCACCGATGAGGCCAACGCGGATATCGGCTCTGACAGCAGCACCCAAAACCTGACCACCGGGGAGGAAATCACAGTGGAGAACCTGCTGTACTGCCTGCTGGTGGCCTCCGCCAATGAGTCCGCCAACGCCCTGGCCATCGCCGTGTCTGGGTCAGTCAGCAGCTTTGTGGAGCTGATGAACCAGCGGGCCGAGGAGCTGGGCTGCACCGGCACCCATTTTGTCAATCCCCACGGTCTGCACGACACAAACCATTATACCACCTGCATCGACCTGTATCTGATCACCGAGGCCGCCTGGCAGTATGAGGAATTCCAGACCATCGTAGGGACGGATGAATACTATGTGCCCGCCACCAATCTGTCTGAGGAACGACACCTGTACAACACGAACCTGCTGCTCAGCGAGAAAAAGACCGCCGGTTACTCTTATACCTACGCCATCGGCGTAAAAACCGGCACCACCTACGCCGCTGGCTCCTGCCTGGTGGCGGCGGCGGAGTACGAGGGACGGCTGCTGTTCTCCGTGGAGATGGGCTGTACCAACTATACCGCCGAATCCGGGGATGTGATTCGCCCGGTGTACACCGAGACGGCCCAGCTGTTCCGCCACGGCTTTGTAGACTTCTACGCCCTGACGGTGGTGGAGAGCGACGAGCTGATCACCCAGGTGGATGTGACCCTGGGCAAGGACGCGGACTATGTGCTGGTGTCCCCGGCCAATGACGTGACCATCGAGCTGGTCAAGGGCCTGTCCGCCTCGGACTTTGACCGGGTATACAACCTTCCGGACAGCGTGACCGCCCCCATCTCCACCGGGGACGTGGTGGGCACCATGGATTTGGTCTACAAGGGGACGGTATATGCCTCCGTGGATCTGGTAGCCATCAGCGACGTGGAGGTTTCCGTTTCGGAGCAGGCGGGGGCCATGGTACAAAATTTTTTCCAAAGCCCCTTGGTTCGGGTTATGCTGGTGGTATTGTGCGTTCTGATTCTTCTGCTGGTGGTCTTGCTGGCCTCCTCCCTGACCCGCCGCAATCGGGAGCGCAATCAGGGCCGCCGCGTAAACCGCAATAACGGCGGAAAGCGCAAGCGCTGAGCCCGCGCCAAGGGTATAAGTGCAAAACAGGAGCCAACGGTCAAACCGTTTGGCTCCTGCTTGTTTATTGTTCGGCCCGATAAGCCTTCAGCGCCTGGGCCATCTGGTCCGGGCAAGAGGTGGGCTTCCGTCCGCACTGGATTCCCTCCAGCCGGGAGATCACCTCATCCACGGACATTCCCTTTACCAGAGCGCCGATTCCCTTCAGATTGCCGTTGCAGCCGCCCAGAACCTGAACGTCCTGCACCTTGTTGTCCTCAATCTCAAACTGCATCACCTGGGAGCAAACCCCTCTGGGGCGATAGGTATAGGTCATAAAATTTTCCTCCAAACCGTAAAAGTTCCATTTATTCAGATGCAACGCCATTATACTCGATTTTTGGTTCCGGTGCAAGAGGAAAATAAGGCCCTGCGGGGAATGGAACCGGACGCGAAATGTTCACAATTCAGCCCTTGCAATTTTGGAAAAATGGGGTATGATATAAGGTAACAATAGGGGCCTCTATCCGATGGAGGCTGTTCTTTCACTGTTTGGAGGTATTGAGTATGACAAAAATTGACATTATCTCCGGCTTTTTGGGAGCCGGAAAGACGACCCTGATTAAAAAGCTGCTGGAGGAAGCCTATGGCGACCAGAAGCTGGTACTGATTGAGAACGAGTTCGGCGAGATCGCCATTGACGGTGGCTTTTTGAAGGACTCCGGCATCCAGATCAACGAGCTGAACTCCGGCTGCATCTGCTGCTCTCTGGTGGGCGACTTTGGCGAGGCGTTGAAGCAGGTCATCACCGAGTATCACCCTGACCGGGTGCTGATCGAGCCGTCCGGCGTGGGCAAGCTGTCCGATGTGATTCGGGCGGTTCAGCGGGCCGGGGAGGTCGTTCCCCTGGAGCTGGGCTGCTTTGTTACCGTGGTGAACGCGCCCAAGGCCAAGGTATTTATGAAGAACTTTGGCGAGTTCTTCAACGACCAGGTGGAGCACGCCGGGGCCATTATCCTGTCCCGTACCCAGGGTATGAAGCCGGAAAAGCTGGATACCGCCGTGGCGCTGCTGCGGGAAAAGAACCCTCACGCCCCCATTATCACGACCCCCTGGGATCAGCTGACCGGCCCGCAGATGCTGGCCGCGATGGAGGGCGGTCACTCCATGGTGGATGAGCTGCTGGCGGAGCTGGCCGCCGAAGCCGAGGACGAGGAGGACGAGTGCGACGATCCGGACTGCTCCTGCCACGACCATCATCACCATCACGACCACGATGAACATGAGCATCATCATGACCACGAGCATGAGCATGAGCATGAGCATGACCATGACCACCACCATCATCACCATCACCACGCGGACGAGGTATTCACCTCCTGGGGCGTGGAAACGCCCAAGAAGTTCACGCAGGCCCAGCTGGAGGAGATTCTGGAGGAGCTTGACCTGGGCACCTATGGCGTGATTCTGCGGGCCAAGGGAATCCTCCCCGCCGAGGACGGTACCTGGCTGCACTTTGACTACACCCCCAACGAGGTCAATATCCGCACCGGCTCCGCGGACTATACGGGCCGCCTGTGCGTCATCGGCTCCGATTTGAAGGAGGACGGCCTCAAGACGCTGTTCGGGGTTTAAACCGGAAGGAGACGTTTTACCATGCCTGATATCCCAGTCTATCTGTTCACCGGATTTCTGGACTCCGGTAAGACCAATTTTCTAAGCCCCATGCTGTCGGAGGATGGGGAGTTCACCCGGGACTGCTCCACCCTGCTCCTGGTCTGTGAGGAGGGCGAGGAGGAATACGACGAGGAGGCTCTGGCCCGGCACGACGTTCGCCTGATTACGGTGGACGACTATGAGGAGCTGAACCAGAAGCACCTGAAAAATCTGGAGCGGCGGTTCAAGCCCAACCAGATCGTCATTGAATACAACGGTATGTGGCCCCTGGCCGACCTGGATCGCACCCGGTTTCCCTCTAACTGGATTCTCTATCAAATCGTCCTGACGGTGGACGCCAACAGCTTCGAGCTGTATGTGGCCAACATGGGCCAGCTGATGAGCGAAAAGCTGATGAACGCGGACATGATCCTGTTCAACCGGGTAAACGAAACCACCGCCGCCATGCTGCGAAAGCGGAATATCAAAATGCTGAACCGCCGGGCGGAGATTTATCTGGAATACGAGAACGGGAACACCGCCGAATACGACTCCGGCGAGCCGCCCTTCGATATGTCCAAGCCCGTGCTGGAGCTGGCCGACGAGGATTTTGGCTATTGGTATGTGGACGTAATGGATCACCCGGATCGTTACGAGGGCAAGCTGGTGCGCTACCGGGGCATGGTAGCCCAGTCCAACAAGTTCCCCAAGGGCTGCTGCGTGGCGGGGCGCTTCGCCATGGTGTGCTGTGCCAACGACCGCCAGTTTTTGGGGATGCTCTGCAAGGGCGACCAAGGCAAGAAATTTAAAAGCCGGGACTGGGCCATGGTTACGGCCCAGGTGCGGGAGGAATATGTCAAGCTCTATGACGGAAACGGGCCAATGCTGTATATTCAGTCCATGGAGCCATGCGACCCGCCCGCCGTGGAGGATGTATCGTTTTGATGTTCGCGCGGCATGTTGCGCGTAATTCTGATTAGGAGGAGTTTCCCATGGATATGACCGAAAAGCAGCTTTCCACCGAGCAGAAGTATAAGGGCGTTATCGTCACCGTTGATTTGGACACCGCCCTGTCCCCGTCCGGGCGCGTCGTTCACCGGGAGGTCGTCAAGCACCCCGGCGGCGTGGTGGTGGTTCCCATCGACGAAGAAGGTAAAATCATCCTGGTGCGCCAGTTCCGCTATCCGTTCCATACGGTGCTGACGGAGCTGCCCGCCGGCAAAAATGAGCCGGGGGAGGAACCCGCCTATGGCGCTGCCCGGGAGCTGAGCGAGGAGGTCGGCGCAGAGGGAACGCTGATTCCGCTGGGGACGCTGATTTCGTCCCCCGGCTTCTGCACAGAGGTGCTGAACCTGTACCTGGGCGTTGACCTGACCTTTGGCAAGCAGCATACCGACCCGGACGAATTTTTGGATCTGCTGCACATCACCTTTGAGGAGGCGGAGGAGATGATTCTCTCCGGGGAGCTGTGCGACTCCAAAACCGTGGCCGGTATCCTGAAGGCAAAGCTGTACTTAGAGAAAAATCCCAGATAAAATTGCTCCTATTGTTGGAAAAGAAAACCCGTGAGAATGATATAGTCCCCTTAGAGTAGACACTCGAAAAAGCAAAAATTCGAGACTA
>JAJQBJ010000043.1 GCA_021203345.1 Oscillospiraceae bacterium | reverse complement strand
TTCAATCGCTATGGATTTTTTAGGTGTTCAACTTCATTTTACAATCGACCAAAATGAAAAAGTTCTTAGCAATGTTAATGGCGTGTTCCATGTTGCTGGCCCTGGCCGGCTGCGGCAATTCATCCAGCAGCTCATCCGGCAGCAGCGAGGAAAGCTCCACCACCTCAGAGGCTGCGGAGGAGTCCACTGCTTCTTCCGAAAGCACGGAGTCCGAGGAATCTGAGGAAACCGAAAGCGGCGACGCGGAGGCAACTGCGGAGTATGCCGATGTGGAATCCCTGAGCATCCTGTTCTCCAGCACGTTTGAGGAGACGGAAACCGGCGGCCAGATCATCGCTCACTTTGCAGAGTATCTGGAGGAAATCACCGGCGGTCAGATCACCGTCAACGTGAAGTACGGCGGCTCTTTGTACACGTCCTCGGACGAGCTGGACGCTGTCTCCAATGGTGCAGTTCAGATGGTCGCGCTGGGCCACAATCCCCACGCGGACATGCTCCCCTATCTGTGTGTGTTCCCCGACTTCGCACCCGGCTCCACGCAGAACGCGCTGGATTACTTCAACTATGTCCTCTTTGAAAATGAGGAATCCGCTTCCATCCTGGAGGCAGAGGCAACCGCCAACGGCATCAAGTATCTGAATGTCATTGCGGGCGGCGCTAACGTATTCATCTCCAAGAATGAGTTCACCGACCTGACCTCCATGATCGAGAACTCCTCCTCCTTCGGCAACATGGCCGGCGCCAAGTTCGAATACATGGGCTTCACCGTCACCGAAATGCTGCCGTCCGATATGTACGATTCCTTCGATCGTGGTCTGGTAGACACTACCCAGATGGGCTTTGCCCCCTGCGTCTCCATGGGCATCTATGAGGTCGCTCAGTACTGGATGCTGGACAACACCTACACGGCAGGCAACTTCTTCACCGTCAACCTGGAGTGGTGGGAGTCCCTGAGCGAGGAACAGCAGGCCGCTATTCAGGCCGCAGCTGACGAGGTCGAGGCATATTCCGCCGGCCTGTATGATGAGGCGATTGAGAGCGATATCGCAACGGTTGAGGCCGGCGGCGGCACCTTCATCGAGATGAATGACGCCGACACCGCGACCTGGTGGGACGCCGTGTTTGTGTCCGCCGTGGACGCTGCTGATCTGACTGATGAAAACAATCAGACGATCCTCCAGGCGGCTGCTGACTTTACCGACTACGATGTAAGCGGTATGTGGTAAGCCTCCGCTTTCTGCAAATTTCACAGGCATAGAGAAACCCGAACCGGGAAACGGTTCGGCGGGGCAGCACACAGATGTGTGCTGTCCCTTTTTCTTGCCTGGTCAAAGGCTCTATGTGTTACCGTTGACACATAGACAGAGGCGGATTGAATCGTTTGATTCAATCCGCCCTGCGTTTTTATTCTTTTTTTATCTGTTCATGGCAGCTGAAAACTTCCGAATCGCCCCTACGCCGGCCAAGCGCTCGGCGGTGCCGTGTTCCAGCACGACCAGGGTAGGCGCCTGACGTATCTCATACTTTTCCGCCAGCTCAGGCTGTTCCGTGGCGTTTACAACCTCATAGGAAATCCCCGCTCTGTCCAACTCGCCTTTGGCGATTCTGCAATTCGGGCAGGTCGTGGTGGTAAACAAAAGCAGTCCGTCCTCATGCTGCACGGAGGGCGTTTCCGGCACCTCGGCAGGAGCCTCCGTCCCTTCGCGGTCGCACAGACGGCGGCCAGCGATGTCGGAGGTTTCCACCACATACTCCTTGCGGTGCTTGAACTCCTGCACCTTGCCGTCGTTCCAGTTCCGCACCGGACGATAATAGCCGGTGATGCGGCTCCAAACCTCTGTGGCAGCGCCGCAGTAGGGGCAGGTGGGCTGCTCCCCTGTCAGGTAGCCATGCTCGTTGCAGATGGAATAGGTGGGCGACATGGTGTAATAGGGCAGCTTGAAGTTCTCGGCAATCTTGCGTACCAGATTGGCGGCAGCCTTCCAGTCCGGCAGTTTTTCACCCAGGAAGGCATGGAACACGGTGCCGGATGTATACAGGGTCTGCAAGTCGTCCTGAATGGCCAGCGCCTCGAAAATATCGTCCGTGTAGCCCACCGGCAGATGGGAGGAGTTCGTGTAATACGGCGTATCCTCCTCGCTCCTGGCGGCGGTAATGATATCCGGATACAGCGCCTTGTCGTGCTTTGCCAGCCGGTAGGTGGTGGATTCCGCCGGAGTGGCCTCCAGGTTGTACAGGTCGCCGTACTGCTCCTGATAGTCGGACAGACGCTCCCGCATATGGTTCAGCACATCCTTGGCGAACGCCTGGGTTTCCGGATGGGTCAGATCCTTCCGCAGCCATTTGGCATTCAGGCCCACCTCGTTCATACCGATGAGGCCGATGGTGGAGAAGTGATTTTCAAAGGTGCCGAGGTAATACTTGGTGTAGGGATACAGCCCGGCCTCCATCAGGCGGGTGATGACCGTGCGCTTGGTTTTCAGGGAGCGGGCCGCAATGTCCATCATCCGGTTCAGCCGCTGATAGAATTCCTCCGGCGTATCGGACAGGTAGGCGATGCGGGGCAGATTGATGGTCACAACGCCCACCGAGCCGGTGGATTCGCCGGAGCCAAAGAACCCGCCGGACTTCTTGCGAAGCTCCCGCAAATCCAGACGCAGACGGCAGCACATGGAGCGCACGTCGGAAGGCTCCATGTCGGAATTGATATAGTTGGAGAAATAGGGCGTCCCGTACTTGGCGGTCATCTCAAATAGCAGGCGGTTGTTCTCCGTATCGCTCCAGTCGAAATCCTTGGTGATGGAGTAGGTGGGAATGGGATACTGGAAGCCATGGCCCACCGCGTCGCCCTCTGTCATGATCTCGATGAACGCCTTGTTCACCATGTCCATTTCCTTTTTGCAGTCGCCGTAGGTGAAATCCATCTCCTTGCCGCCCACGATGGCGGGAAGGTCGGCCAAATCCGCGGGAACCGTCCAATCCAGGGTGATGTTGGAGAAGGGAGCCTGGGTGCCCCAGCGGCTGGGGGTATTCACGCCATAAACGAAGGACTGAATACACTGCTTGACCTCCTTCTGGGAGAGGTGGTCTACCTTCACGAAGGGAGCCAGATAGGTGTCAAACGAGGAAAACGCCTGTGCGCCGGCCCATTCATTCTGCATAATGCCCAGGAAGTTGACCATCTGGTTGCACAGGGTAGACAAATGGTTGGCAGGGGACGAGTTGATTTTTCCGGGAATTCCAAGCCCCTGTTGAATCAGCTGCTTCAGGCTCCAGCCCGCGCAATAGCCGGTCAGCATGGACAGGTCGTGCAGATGAATGTCGCCGCTCTTGTGGGCGTTGGCAATCTCAGAGTCGTAAATTTCGCTGAGCCAGTAATTGGCGGTAATGGCCCCGGAGTTGGAAAGAATCAGGCCACCGACGGAATAGGTCACGGTGGAGTTTTCCTTCACTCTCCAGTCGTTGACTTGCAGATAGTTGTCCACCAGCTCCTTATAGTCCAGCATGGTGGTTTTCAGGTTGCGGATTTTTTCCCGCTGCTTGCGGTACAGGATGTACGCCTTGGCGACCTCCTCGTAACCGGCGCGGGACAGAACGGCCTCCACGCTGTCCTGAATGTCCTCCACAGAAATCTGTCCGTCCCTGACCTTGCCCTGGTAGTCGGCAGTGACCTTTAATGCAATAAAATCTATGATATCCGGCGTATACTCCGTATTGGTGGCGTCAAATGCCTTCGTGATGGCCGTGCTGATTTTTTTGAGGTCAAAATCCGCAATCGCGCCGTCCCGCTTTGTCACATGGTACATGGTAAACCCTCCTTATATCGGCAAAAAACGGAAGTCCCGTTTTCGCCCGGATTTCATTATACCATATATTGAGTTTGTGTCAACTCAAATTGCACAATATATTGAAAAATAAAAGTGAAATCAGCCCCGGCCCTCTTGTGCAGACAGCACTGAAAGCCGAGGCTGAATCAACTTCTCAGAACCCGCGAACTTGTACGCTTTGGAAATAAGGGGCGGCGGCAGCGGCCATCGCGTCCAGCTCATCTGAGAAAAAGCCGTGAAATCCCGCCCCAATGAGGTTGCCCGAATCCTCAAAATTTTGAAGGAAATACCGCGGCGCACCCTGTAACCAGCGCCCGATTTCGACGATATCCGCAACGCTGTGAAGCTCCCTGACAACTGTGGTGCGAAATTCGCAGTCCACCGAGTCTGTTTTCAGGATGTCCAGACTTGCCTGAATCGGGGCCATATCGAAATTTTGAAGCCCGGTCGTCTGGGGATATTTCTCCGGCGTGTTTTTGATATCCATGGCGACGTAATCCGCCAGATGTCTGTCAAGAATACCGGCAAGCGCATCCGGATAGCATCCGTTCGTATCGAGCTTGATGGAAAAGCCCATGTCCCTGACCGCCTGGAGAAATTCAACGACCCCGTTCTGAATCAGCGGCTCCCCGCCGGACAGGACGACCCCGTCCAGCAGTCCCCGGCGCTTTTGCAGGAACTGTAAAACCTCCCCGGTGTCGAGTTGCGGAGATCCTGACAGGCTCGTCACCAATAGTGCGTTATGGCAAAACGGACAGCGCAGGTTGCAGCCTCCGGTGAATACCGTGGCGGCGATCTTTCCGGGGTAGTCCACCATGGACAGCTTTTGCAGGCCGTGAATCCTGATTGTCTGCTTCATTTTGATGCGCTTCCCTTCTATGTTGACTGCTTCTAATTTTAGCGCATTTTGTGAGGAGGTGCAATGGGGGAAGTGGGCGTCGACAAAATGGCCGGTGGGGTGTCGTATCTTGCAAACGACCAACTTTCCTTACAACGCAGTTCTCCGATCAACCGCGCACAAGCAAAGCCGGCATGGCCCCCGCTCACCCCATCACATTCTGAATCCTCCTTAAAATCGTCTGCACCCCGGTATTACGGTCACTGGTAAAGGTCGCGGCCAGTTCCGTTTCCTGAAACAAACGAACCTGTAGGGTGGAAACCTCCGCGACGCTTTCTCCGTCAAACAACTCACGCAAAATCTGCAATACGCCCCGAAGAATCAGGGTGTCCGAATCCGCCATCAGGTGAACGTTTCCCTTTTCCGTCCACACATACAGCCAGACCTGGGATTGACAACCCGGCACAAGAGCCTCCTGTGTTTTGTGTTCTTCCGGCATCGCGGGGAGCTGCTGCGCTTTCACAATCAGGTAGCTGTACTGGTCAAAGCAGTCTCCCATCGCGTTGATGCTTTGTATCATCTGTTCCTGCTTGTCCGCAAGCGTCATAGCAATCACCCTTTCAACATTGGAATGACCCGTTTCAGGGCAGCGATACAGGCTTTGATCTCCTCCTGTGTATTATAGAAAGCCGGAGAAATACGAACGACGCTTGAAACGCCATACTGCTCCACCAAAGGCTGCGCGCACATATGACCTGTGCGAACCGCAATGCCCAGAGCATCCAGCATAACCCCCAGGTCAAACGGATGCACGCCATGCACCCAAAAGCTGACTGCGCCGCTTCGGTGCTGTGGGCTTCCCAAAATCTCAACCTCGGGAACGGATAGCAGCTCTTGCTGTAAAAGCTCCGTTAGCTGCCGCTCCTGCCGGGCAATTTCGGGAATACCAAGGGAGGAAAGATACGCAATAGCTGCTCCCAAACTGATAGCCCCTACATAATTGGGCGTTCCGGCCTCAAAGCGCTGCGGAACAGCGCCCCAGGTGCTGGACAGATAACTGACATTCCCCACCATGCCTCCGCCGAAACAGACCAGGGACATCATATCCAAAATGTCTTTTTTGCCGTACAGAACGCCGATTCCGGTCAACGCGCCCAGCTTATGCCCGGAAAAAGCCATAAAATCGCAATCCAGACTGACAGCGTCCGTCGGGCCGAGCTTCATCCCCTGAGCCGCATCCACAACCAGCAACGCCCCTGCATCGTGGGCCAGCGCTGCAATTTCCCGAATGGGGTTGACTGTCCCCAGTACATTCGACACCCAGGCGACAGAAACGAGGGTCGTGCTGTCCCGAAGCAGCTGACGCAGAGCATCCCGATCCAGATCTCCACGGGAATCCAAGGGGATAATTCTGAGCTTTGCCCCTACGCGCCGACTCATTTCCTGCCAGGGAATGAGATTAGAGTGATGCTCCATGGCGGACACCAGAATCTGCTGCCCCGGCCTGACCCGGCTCTCCAGCATCCGCGACAGTTGGTTGAGGGAGTCCGTTGTGCCGGAGGTAAAAATGATTTCATCGTCATCGGCATGGATAAACTGCGCGACCGTGTGCCGCGCTTTCTCCATATGGGCGGTAGACGCCTGGCTCAGCGTGTGAACGCCGCGATGTACATTTGCGTTCTCTGTTTGATAGTGGGAAAGAATTCGCTCCTGAACCGGAACCGGCATTTGCATGGTAGCCGCATTGTCCAGATAAATCAGCGGGCGACCATTCTGCTGTATATTTAAAATGGGAAAATCCGCCCGAATCCGTGCGATATCAAACATCCAATCTCACCTGCTTTTTCTGGTTTCCACAATCAATGCGGCCAGCTGTGCAATGGTTTCCGCCTCAGCCACGGCATCCGGATTCAGCTTTTGCCCAATGAGCTTGCCAACCGCCATAGCCAGTAGCACCTTTTTGATTACCCCAGAGGAAGCGGTGGTACATCCGGCAGATTTTTCCTGAAATACAATGCCTGCTTTCTGGAATCCGGCCATTTTCGCGGTACTCATATCCCCCAAAGCGACCAGGTTATCGGTATTCAAATCCTCCGGCTTCAGGAAATATTTGCAGCAAAGAAAGTCCCGCAACAGCGCTTCTATTTCCGCATCGGGGGCTGTGGCAAAGGAGGAAGCGATGGCCTCCTCCTTCTGCCGTTTTGCGGCCAAAGCCCGGTCAAATTCCGCCTGCGTCATGCGGTAACAACATTCAGCCCCAGCAGATTGCCAAGCTCCACGATCTGGTCGAAGCAATCCGCCATCACCATGGGAACGTGGTTGCCTACGTTGCACTGCTTATGGAAGAAATCCTTGCTGTCCTTGACGTTGAAAAGAACGCCCTGGGTACAGCCGCTCATGGTTTCGCCGGTGCCGGCCACAACAGTACCTCTTGCCACAAACAGCGTTTTGGCATCGGGGGATACTCTGGCCATGGTGAGGGTCTGCCCCTTGTCCTTCCGGAAGTCATGCCGCACGGTGGGGCCCCAACCGCTGGCCGTGTAGTTGCGAATTTCATAATCAAAGGGCTGAGCGTCATAGCCCCGCATTTGCAGGTTGATGGAGGAATGATAGGTAATAACCAGATTCTTCCGTTCCTCCGGCGTCATGGCGTTCACCTTCTCCTGCAAATCGTTGGAGGGAGCCATGAAGGTGGCAATGGTCTTGCCGTCTGCCTCATAGTACAGCGGGACACAGTTGCCCATGTATGCGCCGGCCTTGGCAGCGGCAGACAGCATGATTTGAGCGATCAGGCCGGGGATGTCATATTCGCAGGCGGAGGAGATGCCCTCGCCGTTCAAAAGGGAGTGAGCCAAACAGGGCGTCATATGCTCCTGATTCAACCGGGTCGTGGCGCACATCTCCGGACAGGGCACAGAGAAGGCGTTGCACTCATAGTGATCCATGAACTTTTTCGCCGTAGCATAGAAACGCAGCCCGTTAACGACTTCTTCTTTGGAGACATTGCAGAAGCCCGCGCCGGCCATCAGCTCATCCGCCTGGGCCTCCCACTCGGCTTTGTCCTGCTCTGTAAAGGCCATGGTGGTGCGAATGGGGAGTGTGGGACATGGTGTGCCCTCCATATGGGACTGGTCGAGGAACTCATGCACATCCACGCAGGTATAGCCGCAGCCAAAGACCTTGCAGGCCTCGTCAATGTTGATAAAGCCGTCACAGGCGGAAACCAGCGCGGAATTGGTGAATCCACGGGTCACCAGCAGCAGCTTGCTCTTTTGGAGCACCTTGCGGAGCCAGTAAGCCTGCATCTTGACCACGGTTTCCTCCCAGGTCATTTCGGACACGCACTCAAAGCCTCTGGAGCGGAGCATGGCGGGAATCTGGGTCTTGTCACAGCACTCCTGGAGGCAGATGAAAGGCTTCTTTGTCCGGGAAACAAGCTCCAGCACCATGGGATATGTGCGCCCAATGGAGGTGAACAGATAGACATCCGTCTTGGCGTCGTTCTTGGTCAACTCCGCCATCATGGCCTCGGTCACCTCAAAGCTCTCGGTGATCTCGTAGCTGACCGGCTCCAGCATCTCGAAATTTTCCTCGGGGACGATGTACTTGGCTAAATTCTCCCGGAATGCCTTATAACCGTCAGCGCCAACCATGCGGTCAAATTCCAGGGTCAGAGAATCTCCTGCCCCAAACCGGCACGGCCCTTCAAACACATGCTCATGCACCATGATTCCGATGACGGGCTGGATCACCAGCTTAACGTCCTTTGCTTTTTGAATGTGATACATACAAATTCCTCGCTTTCTGATGTCAAAGTCAACTAAGGTTCATGCCTGCATTATAGCCTTCCTATGGTGTGTTTGTCAACTAAAAATGTGAGCAAAAGGGCCCCAAAAAGGTGCGCACCTT
>JAJQBJ010000029.1 GCA_021203345.1 Oscillospiraceae bacterium | reverse complement strand
AAGGGATGGTTCCATGCGTCAAACTACTGACGGCATTTTTGATGATTGCTATAGTGCAATTGGAGCTATGCTGATGGAGGAAGTAACTGCTGCACAAATCAGCGCATTGTTGCTAGAAATTCAGTCAAGAGGACAAGCTCATTCTTCTGTTGTACGAATTTATGCTATTCTAAATGGCTTTTTTAAAATGGCATATCAGACGGATGACATACCTAAGAATCCAATGGATAAGGTTCCCAGACCAACACCCCGAAAGGGGGAGCTAAAAAAAGGTGAACCCGAATCCTATACAGAAGAAGAACTATTTTATATTTTGGACTGCCTGAAATCTGAGCCGTTGAAATGGCAGGTTATGCTATGTTTGTTAATAGAAACAGGTATGCGGCGGGGTGAATGTTGTGGTTTACAATGGGAAAACATCAACTTCAAAACAATGGAAATTACCATTGTGGGCTCACTTTCTTATACTTCTGAGACAGGAATATATCTGGATACCCCCAAGACATCACGAGTACGAACTGTAGATATTACTCCTTCTACGGCCTCAATGCTACGCAAGTTAAGACAAGAGCAGTCAGAAAAGGCGCTCTCTAAGTGGGTTTTTACACAGGAGAAAAGTTCCGATCCAATGTTTCCAGACAGCCCTACAAAGTACATGGAATCCTTTGCAAAGCGATATGGGATTGAACATCTTCACCCTCATAAACTCCGCCATAGCTTTGCCAGTATTGCTATCACAAATGGTGCGGATGTAGTATCCGTATCCGAGATTTTAGGACATTCCGATAGCTCAACGACCTTGAGAATTTATTCTCATGCTTCAAAAGAAAGCCGTAAAAAAGCAAGTGATATTTTCCAAAATGCGGTGCAGAATACCCAAAATAAGTACCAGTCCAGGTGATTCGAGCTGAAACCCGTCTGGGGTTTTGTTTGGGGGTTTGGATTTTCCGGAGTTTCGGTTAAATGACGAAAACCGTAAATAGTTCTGAGAAACAGCAAAACTCCCCGGAAACGACATCGTTCCAGGGAGTTTTCTTGGAGCTTCTGGTCAGAATCGAACTGACAACCTTCTCATTACGAGTGAGATGCTCTGCCATTGAGCCACAGAAGCGTATTTTCAGATTCCAGTATATTGTAGCACAAACCTGTTTCGGTGTCAATACAAAATTTCTGAGATTTTTGCCTGACAGACCGCACAGAGGATTTGTTCCACAGAGGCTGAATTTATGCAGAAAAGCGAAGAAAAATCGAGAAATTTCCCTTGCAAAGCGGCAGGGAGTGTGTTAAAATATCAAAGTTGTAATAACGGGCGGTCCACTGCTGCGGAAATTCGGAGTAGAATTTCACCAGAAACGCGCAAGAACGCCTATAAAGACAGGAGGATTTTACAATGGATTTGATTAAAATGCTCGATGAGCAGAATATGAAGTCCGAGGTTCCTTCCTTCAACGTGGGCGATACCGTTCGCGTGGCCATCAAGGTTAAGGAAGGCAGCAAGGAGCGTATTCAGAATTTCGAGGGCACCGTCATTGCCAAGAAGCACGGCGGCGTGGAGGAGACATTCACGGTTCGCCGCATCTCCTATGGCGTAGGCGTGGAAAAGGTGTTTCCCCTGCATTCTCCCAACGTTGTGAAGGTAGACGTGATTCGTCGCGGCAAGGTTCGCCGTGCGAAGCTGTACTATCTGCGTGACCGCGTGGGCAAGGCTGCTAAAGTCAAGGACGCACTTTAATTCGAGTCTGACGAAACGACAGAAGGAGCGGCAACCCCGCTCCTTTTTGTTTTACAGGGGAAAGCGGACGGCGGTACATGCAGCCTGTTTCCGCAAGGCCCCTGTGTCGGACGTGATATTGCGTGAAGAACCGAGGTAATGATGCAGAATATACAGTATTTTCCCGGCCATCACACCAAAACGCAGCGCCAAATCGAGGCGGATATCAAGCTCGTTGATCTGGTGGCCGAAGTGATCGACGCCCGGATTCCCATGTCCAGCCGCAACCCGGATGTGGACCAGTTGACGGTCGGCAAGCCCAGAATGATTGTGCTGAACCGGGCGGATCAGGCTGACCCGGCCCAAAATAAGGCGTGGACAGCCTATTTCAAAAAGCAAAACTGGAATGTTTTAGAAACCAACGCCAAGTCCGGCGCGGGGGTGAATCAGTTCCCTGCCGCCGTGCGGACGGTTTTGAAGGAACAAATCGCAGCCTGGCAGGCCAAGGGCCAGGTGGGGCGGCCCATCCGCGTCATGGTGGTGGGGGTGCCCAATGTGGGCAAGTCCACCTTTATCAATAAGGTAGCCCGGCGGAAATCCGCCAAGGCGGAGAACCGCCCCGGCGTCACCCGGGGCAAGCAGTGGGTCACCATCGACCGGGGGCTGGAGCTTTTGGACACCCCCGGCATCCTGTGGCCCAAATTTGAGGATCAGCAGATCGCCATGCGGCTGGCCTTTACCGGGGCCATTAAGGACGATGTGCTGGACATCGACGACCTGGCCTGCGAGCTGATGGAGCTGCTGGTGCAGCGCTATCCCAGCGTCATACAGGAAAAATATAAGCTCACGGTTTCAGAGCCGATGCGCGGCTGGCAGGCGCTGGAGCTGGTGGGCAGAAAGCGGGGCTTCCTGATCTCCGGCGGAGAGGTAGACCTGAGCCGGGCTGCCCGGCTGCTGCTGGACGACTACCGCTCCGGCAAGCTGGGGCGCTTTACGCTGGAACGCCCGGAGGAATTTTCATGAAGCCGGAGAAAGAGACAACAGCCAGCCTGTGGGAGATCGAGCGGGCCTGCCGCGCCGAGGGCTATGCGATTCTCTGCGGTGTAGACGAGGCGGGAGCCGGCCCCCTGGCCGGGGACGTGTACGCGGCGGTGGTGATTCTGCCTGAGGGCTGGACAGCCTCGTACTTAAACGACAGCAAAAAGGTGACGCCGAAGCGCCGGGAGGTGCTGTTTGAACAGATTCGCTCCCAGGCGGTGAGCTGGGCGCTGGGAACCGCCACGGCGGAGGAAATTGACCGGCTGGACATCCTGAACTGCCGGATGCTGGCCATGAACCGGGCAATCGCGGGGCTGAGCAGCAGCCCTGATTTGGCGCTGGTGGACGGGAACCGAAACCACGGCAGTCAAATCTCCATCGAGGTTCCCAACCGGACCTTTGTGGGTGGGGACAGCCGTTCCGCCTCCATTGCGGCGGCCTCGGTTCTGGCTAAGGTGGCCAGAGATCACTATATGGTGGAGATGGCGGCCCGTTATCCGGAGTACGGCTTTGACCAGCATAAGGGCTACGGAACCAAAGCCCACTATGAGGCCCTGCGTACCTATGGGCCATGCCCCATCCACCGAAAGACCTTTTTAAAGAACCTATGAGCGTCGGCGCGGAACGGGGCAGACGCGGGGAGGAGCTGGCGGCAGCGTACCTGGCAGACCGGGGCTATACGCTGGTGGCTCGCAACTACCACAGCCGCTACGGAGAAATCGACCTGATTGCGGAGAACGGCGTGTACCTGGCCTTTGTGGAGGTCAAGACCCGGCGGGGACAGCGGGTTTCCGCCCCAAGGGAGGCCGTGACCCCGGCCAAACAGCGACGTATCCGGGATACCGCCCTGTGTTATCTGGAGGCCCGCCCCACGGCGCTGCAGCCTCGGTTCGATGTGGCGGAGGTCTACCTGTCCCAGGATGGACAGGGCCGGGTCGAGTATTTTGAAAACGCATTTGAGTAAGGAGCGAAAGCCTATGATTTCCATTTTTGACGGACATTGCGACACCATCCTGCGGGCCGTGGTGCGTCCCAACGCCCACATTGCGGGAACCGGCGGACAGTGGGATCTGGATCGGCTGGAGGGCGTGGCCCGGGTCGCGCAGGTATTCGCATTCTTCTGGGATTCGGCCCGGGTGCAGGAGCCTTCCGAGGTCATTTTGGAGCGCTATTACGCCACCTTCCTGCGGGAGATGGAGCGGAATCAGGCCCGCATTACACAGTGCCGTACCGGAGACGAGGTAGAGGCGGCGTTCGCGGCAGGCAAGCACGCGGCGCTTCTGTCCGTGGAGGGCGGCGAGCTGCTGGACTGCGACCTTCGGTTGCTGCATCGGGCCTATGAGATGGGCGTCCGGGCGGTGAATCTGACCTGGAACCATGCCAACGCGCTTTCCGGGAGCAATGTGGAGCAGCCGGAGCGGGGCTTGTCGCCCCAGGGCGTGGCCTTTGTGCAGGAGATGGAGAAGCTGGGGATGCTCCCCGACGTGTCTCATCTGTCTGAGGCAGGCTTCTGGGACGTGCTGGAAACCGCGAAAAAACCCATCCTTGCCAGCCATTCCAACAGCAAGGCGGTATTTTTTCACTCCAGAAACTTGACGGATGAGCAATTTAGAGCGATAATACAGAATCATGGTGTCGTGGGCCTGAACGGATACACGAGCTTTATCGGCCAGGGAACCGTGACGCAAACGGATTTGCTGCGCCATCTGGAGCATTTTCTCGCCCTGGGCGGGGAAAAGACCGTGGCGCTGGGCGGCGACTGGGACGGGTGTGACAGCCTGCCCCAGGGCTGGAGCGGTATCTGGAACTGGGCGGACTTCTACGAGCTGCTTCTCCGGGAGAACTACCCCGAGGAACAGGTGCGCGATCTCTTTTTCAACAACTTCATGAGGCTGGTGAAACAAATATGAAATATGTAAGCACACGGGACAATACCCTCCGCTATGACGCGGCCCAGGCCATCGCCATGGGCCTGAGCCGGGACGGGGGACTGTTCACCCCCATCGAGCTGCCCAAACTGGGCCAGGGGGAGCTGGAGGCGATGACGAACCTGTCCTATCAGGAGAGGGCGGTGCGCGTCATGCGCCTGTATCTGGAGGACTTCACCGAGGAGGAGCTGACGGACTACGCGGCCAAGGCGTACTCCGACCAGCGGTTTGACACCCCTGCGGTGGCCCCGCTCCGTCAGGTGAACGGAAATACCTGGGCGCTGGAGCTGTGGCATGGCCCCACCTGCGCCTTCAAGGATATGGCCCTTCAAATGCTGCCCCATCTGCTGACCGCCTCCCTGACGAAAACCCAGGAGGAGAAAACGGTGTGCATTTTGGTGGCGACCTCCGGCGACACGGGAAAGGCTGCGCTGGAGGGCTTCCGGGATGTAGACCGTACCCGGATTCTGGTGTTTTATCCCCAGGACGGCGTATCCGACATCCAGAAGCTGCAAATGCGTACCCAGGAGGGGGAGAACGTCGGCGTTTGCGCCATCGAGGGCAATTTTGACGACGCACAGAACGGCGTGAAAACCCTGTTCTCCGACCCGGAGCTGCGGAAAACGCTGGCCCAGAGAGGCTTTTTCCTGTCCTCCGCCAACTCGATCAACTGGGGCCGGGTGTTGCCTCAGGTGGTGTACTATATCTCCGCCTACTGCGCCCTGCTGCGGGACGGGAAGATTCAGCCGGGGGAGAAAATCAACGTCTGTGTTCCCACCGGAAACTTTGGCAACATTCTGGCCTGCTACTACGCCAAGCAGATGGGCCTGCCGGTGAACCGGCTGATTTGCGCCTCCAACGCCAACAACGTGCTGACGGACTTTCTGAACACCGGCAAATATGACCGGAACCGGCCCTTCTACATCACCACGTCCCCGTCCATGGATATTCTGATTTCCTCCAATCTGGAGCGGCTGCTGTTCCAGATGTCCGGACAGAACGACGCGGAGGTGCGGGACTATATGGAAAAGCTGTCCGCGACTGGCACTTATCAGGTCAGCGATGCCATTTTCGCACAGCTTCGGGACAACTTCTCCGCCGGCTTCTGCGACGATGAAGGCACCCGGGAAACTATTGGACAGATGATGCGGGAGCATGGCTATCTGATCGACACCCATACCGCCGTGGCCTTCCACGTTCTGGCCCAATACCGGGCGGAGACGGGGGACGATACTCCCGCCGTGGTGGCCTCCACCGCATCCCCCTTCAAGTTCTGCAATGCCGTCCTGCCTGCGCTGGGCGTGACGGAGCTGCGGGCCAATACGGAGATTTTGGAGCAGCTGGAGGAGGTTTCCGGCGTGCCTGCGCCCCGCCCGTTGGCCGCGCTGAAATCTAAGCAGCCCCGGTTCGACCAGTGTGTGGAAAAGGCGCAGATGAAGGACACTGTGCTGGGGTTCCTGAGATAAGCGGGGGCTCATGGCACTGTTTGCAATCGGAGATCCCCACCTTTCCCTGTCCGTGAACAAGCCCATGGAGGTGTTCGGCGGCCGGTGGGTCGGCTATGTGGACAAGCTGAAACAGGGCTTTCAGGTGGTCGGCCCGGAGGACACGGTGGTGCTGTGCGGCGACCTGTCCTGGGGCATGAGCCTGGAGCAGGCCAGGGAGGACTTCGCCTTTCTGAACGCGCTGCCCGGCAAGCGAAAGCTGCTGTTGAAGGGCAACCACGATTACTGGTGGACGACTGCCGCTAAAATGGAGCGGTTCTTTCAGGAGGAGGGCTTTGACACCTTCCAGCTGCTGTACAACAACTGCGCCCTGTACGGGGATATCGCCCTGTGCGGCACCCGGGGCTGGTTCCTGGACGAGGAGCAAAAGCCCCATAACGAGAAGGTGTTCAAGCGGGAGCTGATCCGGCTGGAGGCCTCGCTGAAAGCGGCAGGGGAGAGGGAGAAGCTGTGCTTCCTCCACTATCCGCCTCTGTATCAGGGCTACCGCTGTCAGGAGATTCTGGATTTGCTGGAGCAATACCAGGTGAAAACCTGCTGCTATGGGCACCTCCACGGCAGCAGCCATCGGCTGGCAGTGGAGGGACAGGTGGGAACAGTCAGCTATCATCTGGTGGCGGCGGACTTCCTCAATTTCGTCCCGAAAAAAATTTTAAATTAAATCTGAAAAAACAGTGGAAAGTCAGCGGGAAATCTGATACACTATTTCAGATAATGCATTTGGCTGTGCAGAGGCACGGCAGAAGAAAAAATATAAAATCAGATCGGTATTCGGCCTTTACCAGGAGGAAAAACAACCATGAATTTAAAAAATGTTGAGAAGCAGGAGAAGGGCACCGCAGTCCTGACCATCGAGGTCACCGCCGAGGAGTTTGACGCGGCCATTCAGAAGGTTTATAACCGCCAGAAGAACCGCATCCAGATTCCCGGTTTCCGGAAGGGCAAGGCCTCCCGCAAGATCGTGGAAAAAATGTATGGCGCTGCGGTGTTCTATGAGGACGCCATCAACGACATCTATCCCGAGGCACTGACCGCCGCCGTGGAGGAGTCCGGCCTGGATATCGTGGGCTATCCCAATGTGGATATGGTCGGCGAGGCCGGCCCGGAGGGCTTTACCTTTACTGCAAAAATCGGCCTGAAGCCCGTTCCCAAGATCGGCCAGTACAAGGGTCTGGCTGCTCCCCGTGCTCTGGTAGAGGTCACGGACGCCGACGTGGACGCGGAGATGAAGCCCCTGATCAATCGCGCCTCCCGCACCGAGAGCGTAGAGCGTCCCGCCGAGAACGGCGATAAGGTCGTTATCGACTTTGAGGGCTTTAAGGACGGCGTCCCCTTCGAGGGCGGCAAGGCTGAGTCCTACACCCTGGAGCTGGGTTCCGGCTCCTTTATCCCCGGCTTTGAAGACCAGGTGGTCGGCATGAGCGCCGGCGAGGAGCGGGATATTCAGGTCACCTTCCCTGAGGAGTACGGCGTGGAGGAGCTGAACGGCGCACCCGTGGTGTTCAAGGTCAAGGTTCACGAGGTTCAGACCACCATCCTGCCTGAGCTGGACGACGAGTTCGCCAAGGACGTGTCTGAGTTTGATACCCTGGAGGAGCTGAGAGACGACCTGCGTCAGAAGGTGGAGACGCGCGGCAACGAGACTGCTGAGCGCCACTATAAGGACGCCATCCTGTCCAAGCTGATCGACCAGCTGGATGCCGAGATCCCCGAAACCATGGTGGACTTTGAGGCCGACCAGATGATCGAGAACTATGCCCAGCAGTTCCAGGGTCAGGACTTCACCTTTGAGCAGTATCTCCAGATGATGGGCATGACCATGGACGGTCTGCGGGATCAGGCCAAGGTGGGCGCTCTGCGCGAGATTCAGACCAACCTGGCTTATCAGGCCATCGCCGAGGCAGAGGGCTTTGAGGTCACCGACGAGGAAGTCGAGGCGGAGTATCAGCATCTGGCCGACGAGCATGACATGGAGCTGGAGACGGTCAAGGCCCGCATCCCCGCCGAGGATGTGCGGAACGAGGTCCTGCTGAAGAAGGCGCAGGAGCTGGTCTATTCCACCGCCACCATCGAGAAGGTGAACGTGGAGGATTTGAAGCCCCAGCTGGACGATACGGAGGAGACTGCTGAACCCGCTGCTGAGGCGGAGGAGCCTGTCGAGGCCGCTGCCGAGGCTACGGAGGAATAAATCTCCGCATTTTGGATATAATGGCGGTATTCCCGTACCAGTCAATGGGTTCGGTGCGGCCACATCGGGGCCGCGCAAAATGAAAAGGAGTTTTACTATGAGTTTGGTACCTTATGTTGTGGAACAGACCAACCGGGGCGAAAGGTCTTATGACATCTTTTCCCGGCTGCTCAATGATCGAATCGTCTTTCTGTCCGAGGAGGTCAACGACACCACAGCCAGCCTGATCGTGGCCCAGCTGTTGTATCTGGAGGCTCAGGACCCGGATAAGGATGTACAGTTCTACATCAACAGCCCGGGCGGCTCCGTCACCGCAGGGATGGCGATTTATGACACGATGCAGTATATCAAGTGCGACGTTTCCACCATCTGCATCGGCATGGCGGCCAGCATGGGCGCGTTCCTGCTGTCCTCCGGCGCAAAGGGAAAGCGCATTGCGCTGCCTAATGCGGAGATTATGATTCATCAGCCATCCGCCGGAACCCAGGGCAAGGTCACGGATATGGAGATTGATGTGGAGCATTTTATCCGCATCAAGCAGACCCTGAACGAGATCCTGGCCGCCAACACCGGCAAGCCGGTGGAGCAGATCAAGGCCGACTCCGAGCGGGATCACTGGATGACCGCTGCCGAGGCGAAGGAATACGGCCTGATCGATCAGGTGATTTATAAGAGATAACCATACGGAGGAAGCGGGGAGGCATCCTCGCTTCCTGCTGATGTGCATGAAGCGGGTAAGGAGCAGCATAGAATGGCAAGAAATGACAGCAATCGGGGCGTGCGTTGCTCCTTTTGCGGAAAGAATCAGGATCAGGTAAAGCGGCTGATCGCCGGCCCCTCGGCGTATATCTGCAACGAATGTGTTCAGCTTTGCCTGAACATCCTGTCGGACGACGACGAGCTTGACGAGCAGCACGGCTCCGGACGGCTGGAGCTGGACAGGATTCCTTCTCCCAGAGAAATCAAGGAATACCTGGATCAGTATGTGATTGGACAGGAGCGGGCCAAAATTGCCCTGTCCGTGGCGGTGTACAACCACTATAAGCGCATCCATTTTGGTGACGACGAGGATATCGAGCTGCAAAAAAGCAATATCCTGCTGATGGGCCCCACCGGAAGCGGTAAAACGCTGTTTGCCCAGACTTTGGCCAAGATTTTGAAGGTTCCGTTTGCGATTGCGGACGCTACGACCCTCACCGAGGCGGGCTATGTGGGCGACGATGTGGAGAATATTCTCCTGCGACTGATTCAGGCGGCGGACTATGACATCGAACTGGCCGAGCGGGGCATCATTTATATTGACGAGATGGATAAAATCGCGCGAAAGAGCGAAAATACCTCTATCACCCGGGACGTATCCGGCGAGGGCGTGCAGCAGGCGCTTTTGAAGATTCTGGAGGGGACTGTTGCCAGCGTGCCGCCTCAGGGCGGACGGAAGCATCCCCATCAGGAGTTCCTGCAAATCAACACGAAGAACATTCTGTTTATCTGCGGCGGCGCCTTCGATGGGATGGATAAAATCATCGAAGGCAGACAGGACACCTCCGGTCTGGGCTTCGGCGCGGCTGTCACCAGCAAAAAGGATCGGGACGTGGGCGCCATTATGAAGAACGTCCAGCCTCACGATTTGCTGAAATTCGGCATCATTCCTGAGCTGGTGGGCCGTCTGCCGGTGATTACGACGCTGGATTCTCTGGATGAGGACGCGATGGTTCGCATTCTGACGGAGCCGAAGAACGCGCTGGTGAAGCAGTATCAAAAGCTGTTCTCCTATGACCAGGTGGAGCTGGAATTCCAGCCCGAGGCGCTGCGGGCCGTGGCGCAGAAGGCCATGGAGCGGGGCATCGGCGCCCGCGGCCTCCGGGCCGTTCTGGAGGAAACCATGACCGGGCTGATGTACAACATTCCCTCTGACCCCACCATTACCGGGGTCACGATCACCCCGGAGAGCATCAACGGGGAGGGGGAGCCGGTGATTCGGCACAAGGACTATAAGCGTCCTGCTGTACAGAGCGCCGGAGCCAGAGATTTGACCCAGCTGGAGAGCGACGCCTCCTGAACAGGCGAACGCAGGAAGATTGCAACAACGACTGCCGTGCGGAGGAGGGCCGATTTGACCGGCTCCGCACGGCTTTCCCGTCCCAAAGGTTTTTTAGGGCGCATATGCGCCTGCGAAAGGAGAAGCGATGGAACAGGAACTGAATATCAATGTAAAAACCATGCCGGTCATCGCCCTGCGGGGGCTGACGATTTTTCCCGGCATGATGCTGCATTTTGACGTGGGCAGAGAGGCCTCTATCCGCGCTCTGGATGCGGCCATGGACGGCGACCAGACCGTTTTTCTGGTGGCCCAAAAGACCATGGCGGAGGAGATGCCCACCCTGAAGGATCTGTGCAAGGTGGGCACCATCGCCACGGTGCAGCAGATTCTCCGTCTGCCCGGAAACAATGTCCGGGTCATGGTGGAGGGCATGGGCCGGGGACAGATTCAGTCCATGACCCAGGAAAAGCCCTTCCTCAAGGCCGAGGTGGAGGCGCTGCCGGAGGTCGTCATGCCGGAGCAGAACTCCGCCCGGGTGGAGGCACTGGTGCGGCAGACCTATGATTTGTTTGAGGTCTACAGCGAGCTGTCCGACCGGATTCCCTCGGATGTGATGATTAACGTGATGGGGGCCACAGACCCCGGCTATCTGGCCGACTATGTGACCCAGAATCTTGTCCTCCGGGGGGAGGACAAGCAGGCCGTGCTGGACGAGCTGCGCCCGGTGCCGCGCCTGACAAAGCTGAACCAGATTCTCCGCCGGGAGAACCGCATCCTGCAAATGGACCAGGAACTGCAAAACAAGGTGAAGGATCGCATTGACGATACCCAGCGGGACTATTATCTGCGGGAGCAGATTCGGGTCATTCAGGAGGAACTGGGCGAAGGGGAGGACGCGGACAGCGAAATCGGAGAATACCGAAAGAAAATCGCCGCCGCCCGGCTCCCCAAAGAGGTGGCGGAAAAGCTGGAAAAGGAGCTGCGCCGCCTGGAAAAGCAGCCCTTTGGCTCCTCGGAGGCGGCAGTTCTGCGGAACTATCTGGACATCTGTCTGGAGCTGCCCTGGACGAAAAAGAGCAAGGAGCTCATCAACGTGGAGCAGGCCAGAAAGATTCTGGACGCTGACCACGATGGGCTGGAAAAGGTCAAGGAGCGTATTCTGGAGTTCATCGCGGTGAAGCAGCTTGCGCCCCAGCTCAAAGGACAGATCATCTGTCTGTACGGGCCTCCCGGCGTCGGAAAGACCTCCATTGCGGCCTCCCTCGCCAGGGCCATGAATCGGAAATTCGCCCGGGTGTCGCTGGGCGGCATCCATGATGAGGCGGAAATCCGGGGCCACCGGAAAACCTATGTGGGGGCCATGCCCGGACGCATTATCTCGGCGCTGAATCAGGCGGGCACCTGCAATCCCCTGATTCTGCTGGACGAGATCGACAAGCTGGGCAGCGACGGGCGAAGCGACCCGGCCTCGGCCCTGCTGGAGGTGCTGGACGCGGAGCAAAACGTCTCCTTCCGGGACAACTTTATCGAGCTGCCCTTTGACCTGTCCGACGTGCTGTTTATCACCACGGCCAACGACCTGAGCCCCATTCCCTGGCCCCTGCTGGATCGTATGGAGGTTATCGAGCTGGTCAGTTATACGGACGAGGAAAAGCTGTCCATCGCCCGGCACCACCTGCTGCCGAAGGAATTGCAGCGCCACGGCCTGAAAAAGAGCCAGCTCAAGCTGACCGACGACGCGATTCGGGAGATGATTACCGGCTATACCAGAGAATCCGGTGTGCGGCGGCTGGAGCAGGAGATTGCGGCGCTGTGCCGGAAGGCGGCCATGAAGCTGGTGTCCGGCGAGGTGAACAAGGTGCAAATCACCGGGGACAACCTGGAGGACTATCTGGGCACCCGGAAGTACACCCCGGAGAGCCTGTCCACCACACCGCTGGTGGGCGTGGTCAACGGCCTGGCCTGGACCAGCGTCGGCGGCGAGCTGCTGGAGGTGGAGGTCAATGCGGTGCCCGGCACCGGCAAAATCGAGCTAACCGGCAATCTGGGAACCGTGATGAAGGAGTCCTGTCAGGCGGCTATCACCTATATCCGCAGCCGGGCAAAGGAGCTGGGCATCGACCCGGAGTTCTACAAGAACACGGATATCCACGTTCATTTCCCGGAGGGGGCGGTGCCCAAGGACGGGCCCTCTGCGGGCGTGAGCATCACCACGGCCATCACCTCCGCGCTGAGCGGAATCCCCGTGCGGTGCGGCATTGCCATGACCGGCGAGGTGACGCTGCGGGGCCGGGTGCTGGCCATCGGCGGCCTGCGGGAGAAAACCATGGCCGCTTACCGGAACGGTATCCATGTGGTCATCATCCCGGCGGAGAATGAAAAGGATCTGGCGGATATTGACCAGACGGTACGGGCGGCGCTGCGGTTTGTCACCGTCAGCCAGGTGGATCAGGTGCTGGCCGAGGCCCTCTGCTCCAAGCCCGTGGCGGAGCATCGGCCCGTGCTGGCTGACGCCAGAGAGGGCGGAGCCGCCGAAACCGCCGCCATTGCCCAGTGAGGTGCAGCATGAATTTTAACAAAGCGGAGTTTGTGATCTCCGCCGCCAACAAACGGGATTTTATCCACAATGACTTGCCTCAGGTGGCCTTCGCGGGCCGCTCCAATGTGGGAAAATCCTCCACCATCAATCGGATTTTAAACCGAAAGAACTTTGCCCGGGTGGGCGCGGAGCCGGGCAAGACCGTTCACGTCAACTATTTCCTCATCGACAACCAGCTCTATCTGGTGGATTTGCCGGGCTATGGCTTCGCCAAGGTTTCCAAGGCGGAGCGGGATCGGTGGGGAAAGCTGATGGAGGCCTATTTTGCCGACCCGGAGACGCTGGACGTAGGCGTGATGATCGTGGACGCCCGGCACAAGCCGACGGCGGACGACTGCACCATGGCTGACTGGTTCAAGTCCACCGGTGCCCCCCTGATCGTGGTGGCCAATAAGCTGGACAAGGTGAAGAAAAGCCAGCTGGAGGGCAATTTGGCCCTGATTCGGGAGACGCTCCAGCTGGACGAAGCCTCGGAGCTGATTCCCTTCTCCGCGGAGAAGGGAACCGGCAAGGAGCGGCTGATTCAAACCATTTTGGAGAAGGCCGGTCTTGGCCCGGCCATTTTCGCGCAATAGCGTAACAACACGAGGCGGCTGTCCGGGCCGCCTCCGCGTACATATCAAACGAGGTGTTCCCATGAAAGAACCTGTGCGTACTCTGGCGTATATTTGCCCCAAATGCCGCCAGCCGGTGATTGCAGAGCGGACGGTGTTTTCCCTGTGCGCGTCCCGCTCCCAGCTGCCCTGCCCCTGCGGCGGCTCCAAACTGGAGATCGACCCGCTGGATGCGGAGGTCACGCTGACGGTGCCCTGCGCCTACTGTAAAAAAGAGCATCGGGTGACGGTGTTTCAGCGGGCCTTCCTGCACCAGAAGGCGCTGGCGCTGTCCTGCCAGGCCTCAGGACTGGACTGCTGCTATGTCGGGGAGGAGGGCCCTGTTTTTGCCGCCATGAAGCGGCTGGAGCAGGCGATGGACAATCTGGAGCCTCCCAAGGAAGGCGAAAACCGGCAGGAGGACGGACAGTTCCTCAATGAGCTGGTGATGCGGGAGTCGCTGGAGGAGCTGCGGGATATCGCCGCCCGGGGCGGTGTCTCCTGCCAGTGCGGCAGCAAAAAGTGGAGCCTGAGCATCCACTATGCCTCCATAGAGCTGTCCTGCGCCCAATGCGGGGCCAAAATGCGGATGCCCGCTGCATCTCAGGACGATTTGACCGACCTCTGCTGCAAAAACAGTCTGGTGATTCGGGAGCAGAGCTGAAAGCGGCCTCCGTCTGTTTTGATGCACAAAGGATTCCGGGCGAAATGTGGTCGGAAGTATCGGAAATGACGGTTGACAGAGACGGAATTCCTGCGGTATAATACCTTAATATCATTGAAATCGTTGATACTCCGTATCGGAACGCGGACAGATTTTAGAAAGATGGAGGCAGAACTATGGCGTTTATTTATTCGGAACCCTCTCATACCTTTAGCGAGTACCTGCTGATCCCCGGCTATTCCAGCGAGGATTGCATCCCTGACCGGGTCAGTTTAAAAACGCCCCTGGTCAAGTTCAAAAGGGGAGAGGAACCGAGCGTTTCCATGAATATCCCCCTGACCTCTGCCATTATGCAGTCGGTTTCCAACGACACACTGGCCGTTGCGCTGGCGAGAGAGGGCGGCGTGTCCTTTATCTACGGTTCTCAGACCGTGGAGCAGGAGGCTGCCATGGTCGCCAGGGTCAAGGCGTATAAGGCCGGCTTTGTGGAGTCCGACTCCAACCTGACCCCGGAGCATACGCTGGCGGACGTGCTGGCATTGAAGGAGCGCACCGGTCATTCCACCGTGGCGGTCACGGACGACGGCACCGCCCACGGAAAGCTGCTGGGCATCGTAGCCAGCCGAGATTACCGCGTTTCCCGTATGAGTACGGACGAAAAGGTCGGTTCCTTTATGACCCCGCTGGAGAAGCTGGTGACAGCGCCCAAGGATACCACCCTGAAAGCGGCCAACGATATCATCTGGGACAACAAAATCAACACCCTTCCCATCGTGGATGAGGCGGGCAAGCTGGTTTACTTTGTATTCCGGAAGGACTATTCCGCGCACAAGGAGTATCCGCTGGAGCTTCTGGACGCGAAAAAGCGTTATATCGTCGGCGCAGGCATCAACACCCGGGACTATGCCCAGCGGGTTCCTGCGCTGCTGGAGGCAGGCGCAGACGTGCTGTGCATCGACTCCTCGGAGGGCTTTTCCTGCTGGCAGCAAAAGACCCTGGCCTGGATTCGGGAGAACTATGGCGACAGCGTGAAGGTCGGCGCAGGTAACGTGGTGGACGCGGAGGGCTTCCGGTTCCTGGCGGACTGCGGCGCGGACTTTGTGAAGGTCGGCATCGGCGGCGGCTCCATCTGCATCACCCGTGAGCAGAAGGGCATTGGCCGGGGCCAGGCCACGGCGTTGATCGACGTGTGCCAGGAGCGGGATAAGTATTTTGAGGAAACCGGCGTGTATATCCCCGTCTGCTCGGACGGCGGAATTGTCCACGACTATCACATCACCCTGGCGCTGGCCATGGGCGCGGATTTCCTGATGCTGGGCCGTTACTTCGCCCGGTTCGACGAGTCCCCCACCAATATCGTCCGCATCAACGGCAATTACATGAAGGAGTATTGGGGCGAGGGTTCTGCCCGTGCCCGGAACTGGCAGCGCTACGACCTGGGCGGCGCGGCGAAGCTATCCTTTGTAGAGGGCGTTGACTCCTATGTGCCTTATGCCGGCACGTTGAAGGACAACGTCAACGAGTCCCTGTACAAGGTGCGCTCCACCATGTGCAACTGCGGCGCACTGACGATTCCGGAGCTGCAAAAGAAGGCCAAGCTGACGCTGGTGTCCGCCACCTCCATCGTGGAGGGCGGCGCTCACGATGTCTTGTTGAAGGACAGCGGCGGGGCTGGAATCAACCAGTGAAGTAACGAATTAAATCAAACATTGCAAGGATGAGGAGAAGTAACAGACCTCCTGCTGCACAGAGAGCCCCGGCTGCTGAAAAGGGGAGAGCGGCGTCTGTGAAATACACCTCGGAGCTTCCGCCTGAACGGATGTCAATTCTCAGTAGGCGCGGACGGGCAGGCCCGTTACAGCCGGAAGTCCCTATTGTGGACTTGCCGAGGCCGTTCCCGCGAGGGAACGGTGAAGCAGAGGTGGTACCGTAAACCTGTTTACCCTCTGCCCCGACCGGGGCAGAGGGCTTTTTATTTTGCTGCTCACGCCACAGAAGAACCTGCGGAGCGGATAGACCATACAACATACATGATATAAACTGAAAAAGGAGAATGAACACCGATGACTTTGTATGATGAACTGGTGGCCCGTGGCCTGATTGCCCAGGTGACCAACGAGGACGAAATCAAGAACATGATCAACGAGGGCAAGGCCACCTTTTATATCGGCTTTGACTGCACGGCGGACTCCCTGACGGCGGGCCACTTTATGGCCCTGACCCTGATGAAGCGCCTCCAGATGGCGGGCAACAAGCCCATCGCCCTGATTGGCGGCGGCACCACCATGATCGGCGACCCCTCCGGGCGCACCGATATGCGGAAGATGCTCTCCCGGGAGGACATCGACCACAACGCCGCCTGCTTTAAGCGGCAGATGGAGCGGTTCATCGACTTCTCCGATGGAAAGGCCCTGATGGTGAACAACGCGGACTGGCTGCTGGAGCTGAACTATGTGGACCTGCTCCGGGAGGTGGGCGCCTGCTTCTCCGTGAACAACATGCTTCGGGCGGAGTGCTATAAGCAGCGGATGGAAAAGGGCCTGTCCTTCCTGGAATTCAACTATATGATTATGCAGTCCTATGACTTCTACTACCTGTTCCAGCACTACGGCTGCAACATGCAGTTCGGCGGCAACGACCAGTGGTCGAATATGCTGGGCGGCACAGAGCTGATTCGCCGCAAGCTGGAGAAGGATGCCCACGCCATGACCATTACGCTGCTCACGGATTCCCAGGGCAATAAGATGGGCAAGACCGCCGGGAACGCCGTGTGGCTGGACCCCAACAAGACCTCGCCCTATGACTTTTATCAGTATTGGCGGAATGTGGGCGACCAGGACGTGCTCAAGTGCATCCGGATGCTCACCTTCCTGCCGTTGGAGCAGATCGACGAAATGGCTCAGTGGGAGGGCGCACAGCTGAACACGGCCAAGGAGATTCTGGCCTACGAGCTGACCAAGCTGGTTCACGGCCAGGAGGAGGCGGACAAGGCCCAGGCCACCGCCAGAGCGCTGTTCACCCAGGGGAGCAGCGTCGCGGATATGCCCGCCACCCAGTTTTCCGAAGCGGACTTTACCGACGGGAAAATCGGCCTGCTAAGCCTGATGGTGCGCTGCGGCCTGTGCAAGAGCAACCGGGAGGCCCGCCAGCTGATTAAGCAGGGCAGCGTTCAGGTGAACGAGGAGAAGGTGACGGACGACACCGCCTCCTTTGAGCAGGCCCAGTTCGAGGGCGATGGACTGGTTCTGAAAAAGGGCAAAAAGGTCTATCACCGGGCGACGCTGGCGTAAACAAAGCGCAAAAATCGGACGGCGCTCCATAGCGGGAGGCCGTCCGGTTTCTTATGCCCTTGCGTATCGCACCAGAAGAACGGAGCAGACAAGGGCGTAGCAGGAGCTGATATAGGTGGAGATATAAAAGCCGGAATACCCGATGTGGGGAACCAGCAGAACACAGGAAACGATGTTGACCGTCATGGCGCTGATGCTGGAGATCAGGTAGAGCAGCATTTTCTGCCTGCCCCGGAGCCTTGCCTCCTGCACATGGCGGATGACCTGTATCGGATAGGACAGCGCCTCCCAGGTCAGGAGGATGGAGCCATAGTATATGACCCCGGTATCGGCGCTGAACAGTCGCAAAATGGGCCGATTCAGGAGAACACAGACCAGAATCAGTACCGCCGTCAGGGATAACAGAATCTGGTAGGCGGCGCGGAGTCCGCTGCGGATGCGCTCCTCCTGCCCCAGCGCATTGTTCTGGGCGATAAAGGTCACCAGCGACTGCGCGGTGCCATAAATGGTAATCAGCAGAAAGGTGGATACCTTTGACGCGCAGGAAAACCCGGCGATGGCGGTCACGCCCAGCGTGCCCAGCAGACTTTGCTTGATAGCGGTTACAACGGCGCCGGACATTTGCTGGAGCATATTGGGCGGCGACAGCCGGGCAATCTCCTTCATGTACTCGGCTTGGAGCAGGCCGAACTGGAACCGGCCGGTCAGGAGATGGCGCTTCATCCAAATCAACACGCCGACGCACCCGGTCAGCTGGGAAAAGGCGGAGGCGATGGCGGCCCCGGCCACGCCCCAGAAGCTCACCAGAATCAAGTCCAGCCCGATGTTCAGCAGCGAGGTGAACAGCACAAAATAGAGCGGGACATTGGAGTTCCCGCATCCAATCAGAATCTCCCGCGACAGGTCATAGACCATTTGGAACGGGATGCCGAACAGATAAATCGTGCCGTACAAAAGCGCCAGGTCTACGATTTCCTCCGGGGTGTTGATGAGCAGCAGCAGCGGACGGAAAATTGCCAGCCCTATGCCCAGCATGACAACGCCAATTACAGCGTCAATAAAAATCAGATTGTAAATCAAACCGCTCAGTTGCTCCCGGGTGCAGACCGGCTTGCGGGAGGCAATCAGCAGGTTCCCGCCTAGTTCCATACCACCGGAAATGAACAGAAAGAACATCAGCAGTGTAGATGCATTGGAAACCGCCGCCAGGGCGTTGGCGTCCAGCTTCAGGCCTACAATCATGGTGTCCGCAATGGTATAGAACTGGGCGGTCAGCATACTCAGAATGACCGGCAGAGAGAAGCGCAAAAGGGATTTCCCAATGGGGCCTTTGGTCAGTGTGGTGTCTTGCATTTGGTATCACTTCCTTGTATACTGGAAGTATAAACCTTACAGCTGGTGTAGAGTCAATAGGAGATTTTGAAATTATGAAAAAAATAATCGGCCTCTACTACAAGACCGGGGAATTTGCAGAGCTGGTGGGGTTGAACAAACGAACCCTGCACTATTATGACGAGATCGGTATTTTCCACCCCAGCTATGTGGGGAAGAACGGCTACCGCTATTATTCCGTCAATCAGATGGATCAGCTGGCCCTGATTGTGACTCTGCGGGATTTGGGCGTCAGCCTGAAGGATATCCGAACCTGTCTGGACAGCAGCGATGTGGAACAGTTGAATCATCTCCTGGAGGAACAGGATCGGGAAATCGACCGCATGATTTTGCAACTGCAACAGCGAAAACGGCTGCTGCAAAACACACTGGACAGCAATCGGGCGTTTCAGACCTGTTTGGGACGGGGCTATCAGCTTCGGAAATTGCCGGAGGAACGGTGGGAGGTGCTTCTGGATATCGACCGGGATCGTGCCGGGGAGGGGAAACAGAAGCGCCGGGAGGACGAGTTCAGCGTGGTCAACTACCTGACGGATGGGCCGTATACCGGGATGTATCTGAATCTGCGGAGCGGGAGGCACCTGCTGTTCCAAAAATGCGGCAACGGCAGCCAGGTGATACCTGGGGGGACCTACCTTTGCGCCTATCAGCAGATTCCGGATGACATGAATCAGATTGAGCGGGTGGAGCAGGAGGCGGAGCGGATGCACCGATGGGCTGCGGAGCGTCAGATTGCATTAAGCGACTGCGTCTATGTGGAGTACAACGATATTCTGCCCTGCGGCGTTCGGGACAACCGGGCACAGTATATCTACCTCCGGTGCCGGGTCGAGTGTGAAATCGGATTTGCATAACGCCCTTTTTTGTGGTACGCTAACAACGCACTCTTTATGGAGAGACAAGAAAAAAGTACGAAAGGATTCGTTTGTTATGGATCGCACTTATTTTCAGGAATACAGCCGCAACCTGGGCCGGGAGATGGAGTTTATGGCCTACGGTTGGGGCGGAAAGCCCGTGCTGGTGATTCCCTCCCAAAATGGCCGGTACTATGACTGGGACAGCTTTCAGATGATGGATAACATCGCGGATTATATTGACGGGGGAAAAATCCAGCTCTTTGCGGTGGATACCATTGATGCGGAAACCGTCTCCGACAAGGGCGGCAATCCCTATGACCGGGTACGCACCCATGAGGCCTGGTATCGTTATGTGGTGGAGGAGATCGTGCCCCGCATTTACGAAATCAACGGCACCGGTCTTTCGCCTATGGTTACGGGGGTGTCCATGGGAGCCTATCACGCGGGGAACTTCTTCTTCCGCCGCCCGGATATCTTTGACGGGCTGATTGCCCTGTCGGGGCTGTATGACTGTCAGGATATGTACGGCGGCTATATGGACGAGGTTGTGTACAGCAATTCCCCGCTGGATTTCCTCGCCAATATGCCGGAGGATCACCCCTGGATTTCCCTGTACAACCGGGCGCGGTCTGTGATTTGCGTGGGGCAGGGAGCCTGGGAGGATGAGCTTCTGGCGGGAACCCGGCGGCTGGATGCGGTGCTGAAAAGCAAGGGCATCCATACCTGGGTGGACTATTGGGGCTATGACGTGAACCACGATTGGCCCTGGTGGAAAAAGCAGATGCGCTATTTTCTGCCCTACGTCCTGGGTGAATAAGCCGAAAAAACGAAAAAACAGCGCTTTTTCAGGAGGTTTTCTCCTGAGAAAGCGCTGTTTCTATTTTGATTTACATTACAACATGGGCGAAATCAGCCGCAGGATGAGCTGACTGAATCGCATACCGGCGCTGCGCCCGGAGGTGTACTGCTCCGTGACCTCCTGGCTCTGAGCCATGGTGCGCTCGAAGTCCGCCTTGGTGTCCAGCACAGCCTGACAGCCGTAATACAGCACGCCGTTTTCAAAGTGGTGGTACAGGCTGCGGAAGTCCAGATTGATGGTGCCGCAGGTGGCTACCTTGTCGTCAGAGATGCACATTTTGGCGTGACAGAAGCCGGGGGTGTACTCATAGATGCGAACTCCGTTCACCGTCAAACAGTGGTAGTAGGAGCGGGTCACGCTGAACACCGTCTTTTTGTCGGGGATTCCGGGGGTGATGATACGCACGTCCACCCCGCGCTTGGCGGCCAGGTTCAGGGCGTGAATCATTTCATCCGTGATAATCAGATAGGGGGTGGTAAACCACACATATCGCTGCGCCCGTTCAATCAGACTGATATACACGTTTTCGCCCACACATTCGTTGTCGATTGGCGTGTCGGCATAGGGCTGGACAAAGCCCTCCACCCCCTCCGGGGCGGTGATATGGGGCAGGTAGGGCGTGTAATCCCTGTCCGGCTCGCCCCGCTTTTCTGCGTTCCACATTTCCAGACAGGTGACGGTAAAGGAGCGCACCGCCTCGCCCTCCAGACGAACGCCGGTGTCCTTCCAATAACCGTAGGGCTGCGTCAGGTTGAAATACTCGTTGGCCAGATTGTAGCCCCCGGTATAGCCGATTTTGCCGTCAATCACCGTGATTTTCTGGTGGTCCCGGTTGTTGAGGAACAGATTCAGCACCGGCGCAAAGGGGTTGAATACCCGGCACTGAAAGCCCCGGCTCTCCATGCGCTTCACAAAGTCCGTGTCAATAAAGGTGATGCTGCCAATATCGTCATAGAAGATGCGTACCTCTACGCCGGCCTTGACCCGCTCCACCAGCACGTCCTCCACCATATGAAATGCCTCTGCGTCCTCAATGGCGTAATAGAACAGGAAAATGAAGTGTTCCGCCTTCCGCAAATCCTCCAGCTGGGCTGCCAGCCCGTCGCTGGCCTCCGCAAAATACGTTACCTTCGTTCCCTGATATACGGGGTAGTGAGCATGAGTGCCGATATAGCGGGAGAGGTTGGCAATCAAAGGGTCTTGCTGCTCCAGCGCCTGAAACGGTTCGTCCTCCTGTGGAATCAGGGGGAAAAGCCCCTTGTCAATTTCCTCATACCGGTGGCGCATCCGCTTGATGGAGCGATTCAGACCCACCAGAAGATACAGCACCACGCCCACCACCGGAGAAATGCCGATCAAAACCAGCCAGGTCATTTTCATGGCAGAGGTGCGTGGCTGGCTGTAGATGCCCAGCGCAAGGAGAATGGCCAGCAAACGCATGAGGATATTGAACCATTCAATGTAGGCGTTCGCCCGCAGAGCCGCAAAGATGACCAGCGCAATTTGTACCCCCAGGGAAATTGCAATCAAAACCAGCCGCAGTACGCCGTTCTTGACCGCCGCCTTTTGCTCCACCTTGTTGCCGCTTCTGCTCATACCCTTCTTTATCTCCTATCTGTTCGTCTATCCAGTCAGTTTGTCCCTTTTTTTGCTTATTATAGCAAAGAATGTGGAAATGTCAATGGACAGAGGGAGAACAAATGTCCGATTTTGCGACATTATACTGTATACGAAAATATTCAGTTCGATTCTGTTGCTTTTTAAGCACGAATATGTCATAATAGTGAAAGGAACAAAACCCGACGAATGGCTGTGCCGCAGCCGGAAGAACACAGGGGACTTGAAAACTTCCCTCTGTTCTGCCCCAAATATAAGTGGGAAACAATTATCAGCGTAACCGGGCAGAATGTGGTTGCGGCTTATTCAGCAAAGGAGAGGGCAGAATGAAAAAGCTAAATAATTTCCTAAACATTTTGATAGGTGCATTTGTTGGTGTATTCATTGGGCACGGGATTTATATCTATTTGGATTTTAAAACCCACCCCGATTTGTATGCTATGCAATCCGCACCTTGGTACACAAGCATTTTTGTATATGGGGCCGTTGCTCTGACCGTAGTTTTGGTGGCTGTTGTTGTAAAAATCATCATCAGGAGCTGTGCGGGAAAGGGGTAACAGTGTGAAAAAGCGAATGATATTGCTGCTGGTATCAATCCCTGCTTTGGGCGCCGTGGGGGTTGACGATTCATCTGAAAAAGAACGCCCACTTGTAACCGGTGCTGCCCACCGCTGATTCATGCCATGTACGGGCGATTTCCGCTGCACGATTTCTCCCTTTTTCTGAAAAGAGTGTTGCAATTTGTTTCGCTATCCCTTATAATCTCCATGTTGCATATTGCAACACAGCGGAGCCGTCTCCGCAGCCCCGCGGTACCAAACGGATGGCAGGGGCAGGGAAGGGACGGTTTCCCCAAAAACAAAATGCGCTGTATCCGGCCAGGGTCGGAATGGCAGCAGGAGGTAAAAGAATATGAAACACAGAAGCGACAACGTCCGCTATTTGACCGAGCTGGCCCTGCTGGTAGCCATTATTTTGGTGCTGAAGGTCACGGGTCTTGCCAGCGTCCCGGTGGGGCCGCTGGTCATGACCTTTTCCATGATTCCCATTGCCATCGGCGCCATGCTCACCGGGCCGCTGGCGGGGGCGATTTTGGGCATGATATACGGCTTTACCAGCTTTTATGACGCGATCACCGGCGCGTCCATCATGACAGGGATCTTTTTCCAGCTCAATCCCTTCTCCACCTTTGTGCTGTGCGTTGGAACCAGAACACTGGTGGGCCTTGTCACCGGCTGGATTTTCAAGCTCCTGAAAAAGATCGACCGCACCCATACCGTCAGCTATTTTATCACGGGCCTGTGTGCGCCGCTGCTGAACACCTTTTTCTTTATGGGCTACATCGTGGTGTTCTTCTACAACTCCGAGTATGTACAGAGCCGGGTGAGTGACCTGGGCGTTTCCGGGCCGCTGATGTTCGTGATTGCCACCGTGGGGGTGCAGGGCCTGATTGAGGCCGTGACCGGCGCGGTGCTGGGCGGTGGCGTTGGCAAGACAGTTGCCCACGCCCTCAAGCGGGATAACGCCCCGTCCAAGAAAAAAGCCGAATAAGGATTTCAAGCTCCGGAGGACGAACAACGTCCTCCGGATTTTTTTAACGTTTTACGGATTTTACAGAAAATTGACTTGACAGGGAAGAATCTATGTGATATGATTTTGATATCAAATAGATAAGGAGGAACAAACGATGGAGGAAAAATTCTGACAACTAGGAAGAACGGCATGGCCATGCTGCTCCTGTCCCTGGTGGTTATGGTCGGGTCTGGAATTGGGCTGGTCTATTGGCTGGGGCGCGTTCTCGACTGGGGGAGCCCCGGAGAGGCAGCGATGGCGGTTCTGTGCGGCGTTCTGCTCTGCCTGGCGGTGCTGATACTCCCCGGCCTGAAGGTGCTGAAGCCCCAGGAGGCGTTGGTGCTGACGCTGTTCGGCAAGTATAAGGGAACCCTGAAGGGGGATGGGTTTTACTTTGTGAATCCCTTCTGCGTCGGGGTGAATCCCGCTGCGGACACCCAGCTGGGACAGAGCAAGGACGTACAGACCTCGAAGCTCCGCGGCCCCCGCGACCAGGATGCTTCTTCCAAAAAGCTGTCGATGAAGCTTATGACCCTGAACAATTCCCGGCAGAAAATCAACGATTGCCTGGGGAATCCGGTGGAAATCGGCATTGCAGTCACCTGGCGCATCACGGACACGGCCAAGGCGGTGTTCAACGTGGACAATTACAAGGAGTTCCTTTCGCTCCAGTGCGACAGCGCACTGCGGAACGTGGTGCGGGTATATCCCTATGACATTGCGCCGGACGTGGACACCACCGGCGATGGGCAGGCGGACGATGGAAGTTTGCGCGGCTCCAGCGAGATTGTCGCCGCCCGCATCCGGGATGAGATTCAGCAGCGGGTGGAGCAGGCCGGGCTGGAAATCGTGGAGGCCCGCATCACCTATCTGGCCTACGCCCCGGAGATCGCGGCGGTCATGCTCCAGCGGCAACAGGCCTCGGCCATTGTGGACGCCCGCAAGCTGATTGTGGACGGCGCTGTGGGTATGGTGGAGATGGTGCTGGAACGTCTGTCTGAGAAGCACACCGTCGATCTGGACGACGAGCGGAAGGCGGCCATGGCCAGCAATTTGCTGGTGGTACTGTGCGGCAATCACGATGCACAGCCCATCGTGAACTCCGGCAGCCTGTATTAAGATGGCGGAACAGAAGAAGCAGGTTCCGCTGCGGCTTTCCGCAAAGCTGTATGCGGAGATCGCCGCCTGGGCGGAGGACGATTTCCGGTCGGTGAACGGACAGATCGAATATCTTCTCACCGAATGTGTTCGCCAGCGGAAAAAGAACGGGAAGTATGTACCGGAGAAGCTCGACGAACCCCCTGACCTGGATATCTCTTAGGAAACAAATGCAGAACGGCCTGCGATGCGGGTCGTTCTGCGTTTTGTCATTGATTGAGGATTGCGGCACAGGGGGAGCCGGGTGTATACTGGTTTTATCCGAACGGAAAGAGGGGATAAGAGATGAACGCTCCCTGGCTGGAGGAACTGTGTCACAGCCTGCCCGCCTGCACCGCCATCATTGGCGGCGGCGGCAAAACCACATTGATGTTTACCCTTGCCCGGACATTGGCGGCGGAGGGATATGCCGTTCTGACGACAACGACCACGCATTTGGCCTGGCCCCCGCCGAAATCCGTGCGTTTCTGCACCCCGGAGACAGCAGAGACGCTGAACGGCTGCGCCTGCCCCGGTACGGTGATTCTGGCGGGACAGCCCTGTGAGGGACAGCGCATGAGGGGCGTGGACTTTCCTCTGGAGGGCCTGAACGCCTTTGATTTTGTGCTGTGTGAGGCGGACGGGTCAAACCGTCTGCCACTAAAGGTGCATCGGGAAACGGAGCCGGTGATTCCGCCCGCCGCCAGGCTGGTGATTCAGGTGGCGGGGTTGTCCGCTTTGGGGCGTCCGGTGGGAGAGACGGTGCATCGGTATGGATTGATGGGCCTGTTCCCGGAGGAGCCGGTCACGCCGACGCTGGTGGAGCGGATTTTGCTCCGGGGCTGGCAGCGCTGGCCCCGGGGCGGCCTGACCCTGTTGAATCAGGCGGATACCCCGGAGCTGGGGAGAGCAGGACGCGAGATTGGAGAACGGCTGTACGAGCAGGGTTTTCCGACGTTGGTGGGGGTGGTGGGAAATTAGAGAGTTAGGGGATTGTCAGAGAATTTTATGCAGTTATGTCTGGCAACGTATCCTTTAGGGACATCACTTCAATCAGCTTAATCGCTTTTCCAGCGATTTCCCATCACCTAGCGCCTGACGAAGAATTACAAGGCTCCATATTAACATAGGTTCTGTACATTAAAAAAAGAATTTGCACAAATATTCATGCTTGCATGACTGCACGCGGTATGATATAATAACCAAAATGGGGGTGCGACTATGGCGACAAAAGCAAAATTAGAGGGTAATGCTCGATATTTGGCAAAATTTAAAACGGTTACGATAAGATTTCACCCAGAGGAACTTAGTGCAGTCAAGGCTGCCGCAGCTAAAGCGACAGGTGGAAGTGTACAAGGGTACATCTTGCAGGCAGTTCGGGAAAAAATGCAGCGGGAGCAGGAGGTAAATCAAGGGGAATAACTAACCGGGGCTTGCCCGTTCAATCGTTTCTCTGCGAGGTGTTTATGAAAGACCGCTATACTTATCCCGCTATCTTGAACTATGCCGATGATGGCATTTCAGTTTCCTTTCCTGATTTGCCCGGCTGCCTCACCTGCGCCCACGATACCGAGACTGCAATCACACGGGCGAAGGAGGCTCTTGGCCTTTACCTGTACGATTCGGAACAGTGTGGTGAGGATATCCCTCAACCGTCCGATATTTCGGACTTGGAGTTGGGGCCTGGCGATAATTCTGTCCTTATTGATGTTTTATGCCATCAATCCGTGACCGTGTAAACAACAGGAATGTGAAAGGGTCTTGACTATCCCCGCCTGGCTCGATCGCAGTAAAGCGGCACAAATTTACAGAAAAACACACTGCGAAACATCCGAAAGGAAGTCAAACAAAGCCAGAAGGGAAAGGGGAAATAAAGCCCCTTGTTCCTCCGCACAAATAGGAGATTTTATGAAATATTTATATTCAGCAGTCTTTATCCCGACTGAGGACGGCACGGAATTATACGCCCAGGTTCCAGACCTTCCCGGTTGCGTTACTACTGGCGATGATCTTAATGATGCTATAGAACAAATTACAGACGCTGCGGCCTCATGGCTGGTATTCGCAGAAGATGAGGGATTAGAAATCCCTTCCGCTACAGCGCAGAATGAGCTTGTGCATGATTCTGGCAGTGTGTTTTCCATTATTCGGGTGGATACGATTGCTTATCGCGCCATGACTGATACTAGAGCCGTGCGGAAAAATGTATCCCTCCCTGCTTGGATGGCCGAATTAGCAGATAAGCGAGGGATTAACTGCTCTCAGGCGTTGCAAGATGCACTCCGGGCACGGTTTGATGCTGGGTGACCCTTTATTTCCCTGGCCTTGTCTGCAATTCACATTGTTCTGTCTGTGTTTTCCATCTTGCGCGGAGAAACAAATGAGGAGGTGAAGTAAAATGTCTGCTACGGAATACCTGTCTGTGACGGAGTGGGCCGCAAAATACGGCAAGGATCGCGCAGCCGTGAACCGGTTGATTCATGCCGGACGCATCCCCGCTGTCAAAATCGGCACGCAATGGGCCATCCCCTCTGACGCGGTTCCGCCCCCGGACGGGCGCGTCAAATCCGGTCAGTATCGGGATTGACGCAAAAAACATCCATCCAACGGCAAACCCTCGGAGTAATCCGGGGGCTTGCTGTTTCAATCATAGCTCCCCGTGAGGGGAGCGACTTCACGGGTGCAAACATCCTCCCACATTCCGTTATTTCAATCCACGCTTCCCGCGAGGGGAACGACTTCCACCGGGTGACCTGGCGGGGTCACCCAACCGGAATTTCAATCCACGCCCCCGCGAGGGAGCGAAACATCAGGGGTTAAAGCGACAATCCACAGGAAAACTCAAGAGGCAAGGGAAATGTCATATTCACTTCCCATTCAGCACATAAGTATCCCAGGAATTTTGAACCCCGGAGCGGAACAGGCTTTTCAGGGCCATGGCTGCGGCATCGCAATTGTCACATTCAAAGCGTATCGTTTCGTACCGGGTAAAGAGCCTGGTGACAACCGCCTCGGCAAAGGGGACAACCCCGGCCATGTCAGCGCTGGCGAAATATGCGATTTCATTGTTCTCGACAAAGGCAGCGTGTCGAATCACTCCATCCGATTTTCCGTAAAGAGCCTCGGCGGGCAGACGCTCACAAAAGACGGCAAAATCGGCGGACAGCGGATTGATTGCGGCGTGGGTTTCCTGGTAAGAACCATACAGAAGCCGACAACAGGCGGTATATTCCGGCTGGCCCTGTCTGGCTACGTTCAAAGAAGCCGTTTTTCCTGAAGCGGCATAATTCCTGGCGGTAACTTTCATTTCATAGCATCTGCGCCGACATAGAAAGCCTCCGGAAATCAGAAAGTTTGCCTGTTCAGTATTGTCCGAGGATAGCATGACTTGCAAAGGCCTCCTGACCGTTTCCCGGAGCAGAGAAAAGAGCGGCCTTGCCCAGGAAGGTTCGTACCTGGACAGGCGGAGCCGCAAATACTGGTTTTGACAGTGAAAGGGGTTGGAATATAGCTCCACTTTGCCGACCGGTTCTCCATCGGAGACAACCGAAAATATCTGCTCTGTGACACGGTGTATTTCGAGCCCTGTTTTACGATCCTCTTGATTCATAGTGGTGTCCCGCCCAGTAAAAAAAATCGGGCACCAATCCTGATACATGATGTATCAAAATTGGTGCCCGGCTGTGGTGCGGGTAGTGGGACTCGAACCCATACGGACATTCATCCACAAGCACCTCAAGCTTGCCTGTCTACCGATTCCAGCATACCCGCGTCAATAAATCAGCAGAGCTTATTATACGAGTATTTTGCCGATTTGTCAACTGAATTTTTCACATCTCCGCAAAAGTCTGCGCCAACCTCCAACGCCCCGTGGTTCAATTCGCGTACAGGCCCACGACCCACAGAACAACAAGCCCCAACACCCCGCTAAAGGCCGCTGTCACCAGGACGCGCAGCAAATTGATCGCTCCTCTGCTCTGGCGGTCTGTGTATTCCTCCCGATGGAGAACCGCGTCCAGCTGCATCCTCCCAGACAGCAGAAACACCCCGGCCAGCGTTCCAATGATGCCGGCGGCCATGCGCCAGTGATTGACGGCCTGTTCCGCGTCCCAGTTTTCCGCCTGAGTGCTGTCCATGGCCTGGGCCGAAGCGCCCAGCGCGATTAGGGCTTCGGCAACCGATTCCGAATAGCCCGCATTTTGCAGCTCCAGCCACGCCGTATTCCCTGACTCCAGACCCAGCTGTACCAGCAGCGCCTTTGCCGAGGTCTGGCTCAGATACACCATCGGCGTTTCACCGGAATCCTCTATTATGCCGCAGATAGCGGCAACGGCGGTGCCGTTCAGGGTCACGGCAACGCCTGTCCAGGCTGTGGTTTCATCTTCCTCCGCAGCGCCAGTTAGGGCCTTTACCGCCGCCTGATTGAGTACCAGATAGGGCATCGCGGAGCTTTCCGGGTAGAGCGTTCCCTCGGTCAGCGTTCCTTCCACAAAGCGGCTGTCCACGCCGTACAGGGTCAGCACGGCGGAATCCCCGTTTACCTCCAGTATCACAGACAGCTCGTATACCGCCGTACAGGACTGCACGCCGTCGATTTGAGCAATCGAGTCCAGATTCAGCGTGTTAGAGGAAGTGACCATCAGGCGGCAGGGCTGGCTTTTCTCCTGTTGAATTTCCCGCATACTGAGGAGGGCCGAGCCGAACAGGAACACCGCCGCCGTCCAAAACCACAGGGCGGGAACGCCGATTCTTCGCCAGGTTTTGACTGCATAGCCGATCATGACCGCCTCCGGCCCAGGTAATAGGCGCCTGCGCCGACGCCGCCTACCACCAGAATACCGCCCAGCACCAGGAACGCCACCCACCACTGGCTCGCCCGCTGTTCCTCCTCCTCACTGTCGTCGCTGGCGGCAACCACAGTGACGGATTTTTCAATGTAAGTGGTGAAGGTTTCCGTCTGGGTGTATTCCGTGCCGCTCTCGTCCTCATAAATCAGGGTCACGGTGCCGGTAGTGGAGCCGTACTGCTCCGTTCCCGTGTAGCCCTCGGTCATATCCTTGGTGCCAATGAACAGATTCAGGGCGGCGGTTCCCTCGGTGCCCGGTTCCATATCGCCAATAAAGCCGGTGCTGGTGGGCAGCAGGCCGTCGCCGCTGATTGTCACCCGCACGTTGTACACCTTGCTCCGGCCCAGATTCATCACCTGAAAGGACAGGGGGAGGGTATCCCCTGCGTTTACTGTGCTGTCTATGTTGGGCATGGTCAGCTCCACCTCAATGGGCTGCTGTACCTGCACGGAAATGCTGCCGGAGCTGGACAGTGTGACCGCATCCGGGTTGTCATAGCTGAGCGCCAGGCTGATGGTGTACTGTCCTGCGGCGGCGTTGGTGCTGACCCGGTATTTCAGCTCCAGCTGCATGGTTTCTCCCGCACCCAGGGAGGCCACATAGATGGCGTTGGAATCGCTGAGCAGGGTGAAGTCCGCACTCTCGCAGGTGGCCAGAATCACCATATTCTGCACTGCCTTGAGGGTGCTGGTGTTTTGCAGCGTAATCAGGGCGGTAAAGCTCTCACCGGCGTTCACCGGGTCGGGATTGATAACGGAGCCGCTGACCAGCACAACCGGCTTGGAGGTGGGTGTTTCCTCCGTGGTTTCCTCTACAGCGGCGCTCACCGTGGTTTCTTCCGTGGCGTTGGGGTCAATGCCGTCCTGGATGGTCACATAGCAGGTGAAGCTCTGGGAAATGTCGTTCCCCGCCGTGTCCCGGGCGGTGACGGTGATCGTCACCGGATACACCCCGTTATGCCGTCTCAAGGCCAGCGTCAGGTCAAAGCGCACCAGATAGCACGCCGCCGTTTCCTCGGTGCCGTTGATGGTATGTTCCTCCAGAGAAAAGCTCTGTTCATAGGATAGGAACACAAAGGCGGTGGAGCTGGTATCCCCCAAATCCACGGTGGCCGTGAGCTGGTCGTTTTGCAAAGGCCCGCTAGCCTGTAGCGGCAGAATCACCGTGGCAACGCCGTTGGCTACCGTAGGGGCGTAGCCGCTTTTGTAGGCGGTGTTCATGCCCTCGTAGACGTTTTGATTTTCGATGGACAGAACCACCGTGCCGGCGGAGGCGGGTTCCGATTCCGTCGTTGTTTCCGTTTCCGTTGCTGTCTCCGCCTCGCCCTCGGCGTGAACCGGCATTGCCAGCGCAAAAAGGAGGGCCAGACTCAGGAGCAGGCTCCCGATTTTTCTCATGTTCGCCATATGCTCATCCTCCCATCATCCATTTCACACACCGTATCGCACAGCGCGTCAATATCCGTCTGGTTGTGACTGGCCAGCAGAATCGTTTTGCCCTCCGTGCGGAGGGAGCAGATCAGCTCCCGCATCTGCGCTGCGCCGTGCTTGTCCAGGCCGTTGAACGGCTCGTCCAGAATCAGCAGGTCTGGGTTCTCCATAATGGCCTGAGCAATCCCCAGCCTCTGCCGCATCCCAAGGCTGTATTTGCTCACCGGCTTTTTCAAATCAGGGTCTAATCCCACCCGCTCAATGGCGGCCCGAATCTCCCGCTCCCCAACGATACGATTCAGGGAGGCCAGCAGCTTCAAGTTTTTCAGGCCCGTCAGGTTGGGCAGAAAGCCTGGCGTTTCGATGATAATGCTCATCCGGGGCGGGAAATCCACGTCCCGGCCCACCTCCTGGCCCTGTACCAGAACTCTGCCCCGGTCAGGGCGCAGAAAGCCGCAGATGCACTTCATCAGCACCGTTTTTCCGCTGCCGTTGTTGCCCACAATGCCGTGGATCATGCCGGCTTCAAACGTCCGGTCAATGCCCTTTAGAACCTCCTCCTGCCCGAAGGACTTATGGAGCTGCTCTACCTGAATGATGGCCGACATGATGATTCCCTCCCTTCACGGACTGCCCTGGGTGCCTGTAAATACAAAGTTATACCGGCGTATCACCGCTACGGAACCGGCAAAGCACAGCGCCAAAAGCGCCAGATCGATCAGGTAGCTCTGCCACAGCCGGGGCAGCATATCGTAGCCGAAGTTGTGCCGCTGATAGGTGGCCTGATTCAGAGGCGACAGCCAGCCCACGATCACATTGGCGAGATAGGCCTGATCCTCAGTCAGCCCCAGAACGGTCTGAAAGATGTCCGGGGAGAGCAAAAACCCGTACAGACTGAACGCAAACACGCTGACTACCCCCGCCAGCTGTCCCCGCCACAGGTTGAACAACAGCATCAGGAACACCATCAGAAGGGTGTACAGCAGCATCAGCAGCAAAATGGTGGCCGCGCACCGGTAGGGCGTGGACATCTCCATGGTTTTCACGGAGGAGGGGACGGAAATCACCTCCCCGGCGCTGGAATAGCCCAGCATGGCCGTCGTGTCACTCCACAAATTCCCCACAAAGGAATTTTTTATGCACACCAGCGCGGTGGACGCCAGAATGAACAGCATATACAAGGTGGTTGCGGCGGCGATGTAAATCGCCTGCCCCACCAGCCACACGGTTCGGGTGGTTCGTGCCAGATACAGGGGCGTGCCGCTGGAAAGAAAGGGCATATCCGCAAACAGAAATACCAGCAGCAGACTGGACAGGAGAATCGAATTGCTGTCCCCAAACGTCCAGATAAATGGTTCCAGAATCTGCATGGTGGTGCCGCAGTCCTCCGCAAAGGCCACCACCTTGCTGCTCAGCAAAAAGCACAGGATAAAGGCCAGGGCAAAGGTTGATATAGTCCCCTTAGAGTAGACACTCGAAAAAGCAAAAATTCGAGACTACA
>JAJQBJ010000143.1 GCA_021203345.1 Oscillospiraceae bacterium | reverse complement strand
TTCATGGAAAGACTTTTTTGTTTTTTCACTGTCTACTTGACAGGGGGCACTTCAATAGCCTCTTGGAGCTTATCTGTGTTTTTATAACCGTTGTTGACGCCTGTGTTGTCAGAATAGGTGCTGTAGTTTACACTGTCCAGGGATAGGGTATGGCTGCTGGCGTAGTTTACCTGATTGCTCGTGTTGTCCGCAATGCCATACTGGAGCTACTCACGGTTGTAAACGACAGTCGTCAACCCTGTCAACTCATCCAGGAATGACCAGGAAATATCCATGGTTCCGTTGACAGTCAATGTTGTCACATTTCTGCATCCATAAAAAGTAAATGCTCCGGTTGTGAAGTCGCTTCCCTCTAACGTGATAGCGGTCAACCCGATGCAGTAGTTAAAGGCAGATTCCCCTATCACGCGTACACTAGCTGGAATCATGATCTCTGTCAGGCCTGCACAATCCTCAAAGGCCCGTTCTCCAATATAGAGGAGGCTATCAGGAAGTACAATTGCTGTCAGTGCGCCATCATCCCAGGCAAACGCTCCGCCTGCAATCAACGTTGTTCCGTCCCGCATGATACAGGTTCCGGAGCCGGAATAGTCAATCAGATATTCACCTATGTACAGTACACTGTCTATCCAGTTATCCTCATTCGATGCATAAGCTGTGCCGGAAAAAGCAGCCACTCCGATACTGGTAATGCCAGAGGACAGAGGAAGCTCCGACAACCCGAAACAACAAAAGAACGCATACGAACCGATGCTGGTAATCCCGGAAGGGAGAGAAACCTCCGTCAAGTTGTAGCAGTAATAAAACGCGTAATCGCCAATGCTGGTTTCCGGATACCCTTCAATGGTATCTGGAATTACCAGTTCCCCGCTGGCGCTTCCATCACAGTCGGTAATTGTGACTGCTCCATCTTCGATTTCATAGGTCAGGTAGCCGTATGTACCCGTGGTGGTGTCTGCACTAACCGGCACCACCATCAGCGACACAACCATCGCCAACGCAAGAACCAGAGCCAACAGTTTTTTCCTCAAGATTTCATCCTCCTTAAAATAAACGAATATTTAACCTTTGTGACCTGATTATGTCACATTCCCCCGCCTTTGTCAATCCTTTTCCCCTTCATCCACCTTTCTACAGACTTTACCCACTCTTTACAAACAACAGATAGCCGACTTTACATTCGCCGGATAGAATGAATCTGTCGAGAGACAAAAGAAATGCAAATGAATTCAAAAGGAGAATAGCGTTATTATGAAAAAGTTCTTATCCTTACTTCTGGCGATCGCCATGCTGGGCGCTCTGTCTGCCTGCGGCAGCAGCTCCAGCTCCAGCACAGAGGAAAGCACCACCCCTGCGTCCACCACTGCGGCGGAAACCTCCGAATCCGCTGACGCCTCCGAGTCCGCTGAAACCAGCGCCGAGGCTGAGGAGGAAGAGGAGGAAACCACTGCCGCTGAGCTGAGCGGCTCTGTTTCCACCAACGGCTCCACCTCCATGGAGTCCGTCATCGGCATCCTGGCCGAGCAGTTCATGCTGGACAACCCCGGCGTGAGCATTACCTATGACGCCACCGGCTCCGGCACCGGCATCGAGGCTGTAAACAACGACACCTGCGACATCGGCCTGTCCTCCCGCGCCCTGAAGGACGAGGAGACTGCCGAGGGCCTGGTCGCTACTACGGTAGCGCTGGACGGCATCGCCATTATCGTCAATGCGGATTGCCCTGTGGACGACCTGTCCGTGGAGGAGATCGCCGCCATCTTCACCGGCGAAGTGACCAACTGGTCTGAGTACGGCGGCGACGGCGAGATTGCCTGCATTGGCCGTGAGGCCGGTTCCGGCACCCGTGACGGCTTTGAATCCATCACTGGCACCTCCGATGTCTGCGTTCTGGCGCAGGAGCTGACCTCCACCGGCGCTGTGATCGAGGCTGTTAAGAGCAGCAGCAACGCCATCGGCTACGCCTCCTTCGCCGCTGTCGAGGGTCAGGAGGGCATCAAGGTTCTGACCGTCGAGGGTGTGGAATGCACCGAGGAAAACATTGCTGACGGCAGCTATGTGATTCAGCGTCCCTTCAATCTGGTTACCAAGGATGGCGTGGAGCTCAGCGAGGCCGCGCAGGCGTTCTTCGACTTCATGACCTCCACGGACGCCAACGAGCTGATCCTCAGCGCCGGCGCGGTGCCTGTGGCCGAATAAGATCAAACCCCTTCTGATGTCGCCCGCAGCCCCTGCGGGCGGCATTTCCCTCTGAACCAATCCGCATAAAAGGAGAAAACTATGCGTCAAAATACAGAATTGAACGGAACAGCGGACGCAGCCTCCGTCCGGACAGAGGCTGCGCCGGGCGCACCGGCGGTCAAAAAGCAGTCCGCCGGGCAGGTGGTTCTGGAAAACGGCATGAACCTGCTGTTCCTGATCTGCGGCATTATCGCCGTGGGCTTTGTCCTCTGCATCACCATCTATCTGGTGGTTTCCGGCCTGCCCGCTATTTTTAAGATCGGCCCCATCAAGTTCCTGTTCGGAACCACCTGGGCGCCCACCGCGTCCACTACGGAGCCTTCCTACGGCATCCTGCCCTTTATCCTCACCAGCGTTTACGGCACCGCCGGGGCGGTTCTCATCGGTATCCCCATCGGTCTGCTGACCGCCGTGTTTCTGGCGAAGGCGGCGCCGCCGAAGCTGGCCGCTGTCATTCGTACCGCTGTACAGCTTCTGGCCGGTATTCCCTCTGTGGTTTACGGCCTGGTGGGTATGATCGTTCTGGTGCCCGGCATTCAGAAGCTGTTTCATCTGTCCTCCGGAGCTACGCTGCTGGCCGCTATCATCGTGCTGGCGATTATGATTCTGCCCTCCATCATCAATGTGTCCGAGACATCCCTGCGGGCCGTCCCCAAGGAGTATGAGGAGGCTTCTCTGGCCCTGGGCGCTACCAAGCTGGAGACTTATTTCCGGGTCAGCCTGCCCGCCGCCCGCAGCGGCATTGCCACCGCCGTCGTTTTGGGCGTGGGCCGCGCCATTGGCGAGGCCATGGCAATCATCATGGTTTCCGGCAACGTGGCGAATATGCCCGGCCTGCTGAAATCCGTCCGGTTTATGACCACCGCCATTGCGTCGGAGATGAGCTACGCCTCCGTCGGCTCCCTCCAGCGGCAGGCGCTGTTCTCCATCGGACTGGTGCTGTTTCTCTTTATTATGCTGATCAATGTGCTGCTGAACGTGTTTGTCAAGAGAGGAGAGAATTCCTGATATGGAAAAGGTAATCGCCAAAACCGCCGAGGACACCCGGACAGAGGGCTCCTTTGCTGTTCGCCGGAAGGTCTGGAACGGTGCAGTCAAGTTCTTTATGTACTTCTGTGCGTTCCTGACCTGCGCTTTGCTGCTGTTCCTGATCGGCTATATCTTCTATCGGGGGATTCCCAACATCACCGCCGAGCTGTTGACCACCCAGACCAGCTATATCCGGGGTACCATCGGCATCCTGCCCAACCTGCTGAACACCCTGTATATTATCATCGTAACCATGGTGATCGTCCTGCCTCTGGGCGTGGGCGCGGCCATTTACCTGACGGAGTACGCCTCCAGCCGTAAGCTGGTGGCCGTGATCGAGTTCGCCACCGAGACGCTGACTGGTATCCCCTCCATCATCTTCGGTCTGGTGGGTATGCTGCTGTTTACCCAGCTGTTCGGGCTGAAGCAGGGCATTCTGGCCGGCGGCCTGACCCTGGTGATGATGATCCTCCCCACCATCGTCCGCACCACCCAGGAGAGCCTGAAAACCGTCCCCCAGTCCTACCGGGAGGGCTCCCTGGCCCTCGGCTCCGGAAAGTGGCATATGGTTCGCACCGTGGTTCTGCCCAACGCCATTGACGGCATTGTCACCGGCTGTATTCTGGCCATTGGCCGTATTGTGGGTGAATCCGCCGCCCTGCTGTTCACCGCGGGCTTCGGGCTGGTGCTGAACGACTTCTTCGCCTCCCTGCAGTCCTCCTCCGCCACCCTGACCGTGGCGCTGTATGTGTACGCCAGCGAGCGGGGCGAAACCGGCGTGGCCTTTGCTATCGCCGTGATTCTGATGCTGCTGACCTTCCTGATCAACTTCCTGGCCAGCTTTACAGCGAAAAAGCTCAAAAAGAGCTAAGGCATCCCCGCACATCCCTCAACCGGACAGAAATACGGACGGGCCCACCGGCGCGGCCCCTCTATCAAGCAAGGAGTTTCTTCGATATGTCTCAAACAAATGTGATGGAAATCAAGGATCTGAACCTGTGGTACGGCGACCATCACGCCCTTCACGATATCACGGTCAACATCCCCAGCAACGAGATCACCGCCCTGATCGGCCCCTCCGGCTGCGGAAAATCCACTTTTTTAAAGGCGTTGAACCGGATGCAGGATCTGGTGCCCGGCGTCAAAATCACCGGTCAGATTCTATACGACGGCTGCAATATCTATGACCCATCGGTGGACGTGACCTGGCTGCGGAAGCGCATCGGCATGGTGTTCCAAAAGGCCAATCCCTTCCCCATGAGCATCTATGACAACATTGCCTATGGCCCCCGCACCCACGGCATCCGCAACAAGGCCAAGCTGGACGACATTGTGGAAAAGTCCCTCCGGGACGCGGCCATCTGGGACGAGGTCAAGGATCGGCTGAAAACCTCCGCTCTGGGTATGTCGGGCGGTCAGCAGCAGCGGCTGTGCATCGCCCGGGCTTTGGCGGTGGAGCCGGACATCCTGCTGATGGACGAATCCACCTCTGCACTGGACCCCATCTCCACCGGCAAAATCGAGGAGCTGGCCGTTCAGCTCAAGGAAAAATACACCGTGGTCATGGTTACGCACAATATGCAGCAGGCCGCCCGTATCTCGGATCGGTGCGCCTTCTTCCTGCTGGGCGATCTGGTGGAGTTCGACATGACCGAAAAAATGTTCTCCATGCCCAGCGACAAGCGCACCGAGGACTATATCACCGGCCGTTTCGGCTGATTATAAGCGAGAAGGAGACAGCACAATGCGTAGCAATTTTGACGAACAGCTCGCCAATCTGAACAAAGAGATGATTCAGCTGGGCGCGCTGTGCGAAACCGCCATCAGCTCTGCGGCGGAGGCCCTGAACAAGGGCAACAAGAGCCTGACCAAAAATACCATCGCCCTTTCCGGTGAGATCGACCAGTTTGAGCGGGATATTGAAAGCCTCTGCCTGAAGCTGCTGCTCCAGCAGCAGCCCGTAGCCCGGGACCTGAGACAGATTTCCGCCGCCCTGAAAATGGTCACCGACCTGGAGCGCATCGGGGATCAGGCCGCCGATATTGCGGAGATCATCTCCTATCACCAATCCGGCTCCGCCCTGCCCCGGCAAATTACCCTTATCTCTGAAATGGCCCGCAGCACCATTCACATGGTCACGGAAAGCGTCAACGCCTATGTAGATAAGGATTTGGACAAGGCGAAGGAGGTCATCACCTATGACGATGTGGTGGACGGCCTGTTCTATCAGGTGAAGGATCAGATCATCAGCTATATCGCACAGCATCCCGAACAGGGACAAGAGGCGCTGGATGCGCTGATGATTGCCAAATACTTTGAACGAATCGGAGATCATGCCGCCCGGGTTGCCGGGTGGGTGGCCTTTTCCATCACCGGTGTGTTTCCGGAAATTTCCTGAATTTACGTTCCTTTCATACAGGTAAAGACCTTCGCCAGCGTGCGGAGGTCTTTACCTGTTTATTTTACAATTCGACTTTACGAAGATTTTACAGACTTTACACCCCCATTTTACGCAAATAAGATTATAATAGGGATAGAACAAACATCGAACGTTTTGTAATGTGTCGAACGTTTTGTAATGTGTTTTGTAAAGGTAAAGAAGGAGTACGACATGATTTATATGTTGGAGGACGACAGCAGTATCCGGGAGCTGGTGATTTATGCGCTGCGGGCCTCCGTTTACGAGGCCGAGGGCTACGAGGACGCCGCCCCGTTTTGGCGTGCTGTCAGTGAAACGCTGCCCCAGATGATTCTGCTGGACATCATGCTACCCGGTGAGGACGGCATCTCGGTTTTGAAAAAGCTGAAGGCAAACCCCCGCACGGCGGATATCCCCGTCATTATGGCGACTGCCAAGGGCGCGGAATACGACAAGGTTCTGGGCCTGGATTTGGGCGCAGACGATTACATTGCCAAGCCCTTCGGCGTGATGGAGCTGCTCAGCCGAGTGCGGGCGGTTCTGCGGCGGGCTGCGCCCCATGCAGCCACCACGGCGGATACGGCGCTGTGCTACCGGGATTTGACGCTGGACGCCGCCGCCCATCGTGTCACAGCCAACGGCAAGAATATCTCCCTGACGTTAAAGGAATTTCAGCTGCTTCGTCTGCTGCTGACCCACGCCGGTTCCGTAGTAGGGCGGGAGCAGCTCCTGAATGAGATTTGGGGCTATGGCTATGACGGAGAAACCCGCACCGTGGACGTTCACATCGGCACGCTGCGGCAAAAGTTGGGCAGCTGCGGCGCATATATCGAGACGGTTCGCGGCGTGGGCTATAAAATCGGATGAGCCAAATTCCCCCGTGATAGGGATACCTGATTGAATACGATATGTTCATGTGCCGCGCTTTGCGGCGGAATGGAGGAAAAATTTGAAAAAGAGCGTTTTTCGTTCCACCTTTTTGGTGGCTTTGGCAGTGTTGGCGGCCAGCCTCGCGCTGATTATGGGGGTGCTGTACAACTATTTCAGCCAGCAGCTGACCCAGGAATTAAAGAATGAGACAGAATATGTGGCCCAGGGCCTTGAAGCCGGGGGAGAGGACTACCTTTCCGGTCTGTCCAACCAGAGCGGTTCCACCCGCATCACCCTGATCGACGCAGACGGCACGGTGCTGTATGACAGCAAGGCCACCGCATCTTCTATGGAGAATCACAGCGACCGCGAGGAGGTGCAGGAGGCGCTGGAATCCGGCACCGGACAGAGCGTGCGCTACTCCAACACGCTGTCCGAGCGCACCGTCAACTACGCCGTCCTCCTGGAGAGCGGTCAGGTGCTGCGTTTGTCCGGTACACAAATGACGGTTTGGGCCTTGATTGGCGGGATGCTCCAACCGATTCTGCTGGTGGTGGCCGTGGCCATTGCCCTGTCCGGATTGCTGGCCTATCGCACGTCCAAGCGGGTTGTGGAGCCGCTGAACAAGGTGGATTTGGAGCATCCGCTGGAATCCCCCGATGTGTATGACGAGCTGGCCCCCTTCCTGACCCGGATCGAGCGCCAGAACCGCCAGATACGGGAGCAGATTCAGGCGTTGAAGGAGCAAAAGGATGAGTTTGACACCATTACCTATCAGATGGACGAGGGACTGGTGGTGCTTGACCACAAGGGGAATATCCTCTCCATCAACCGGCGGGGTGAGGAGATCTTTGGCGTGAATCAGTCCTGCGTCGGTCAGCATTGTATTGCGCTGGGCCGCAGCGTCAAGGTCATCAATGTGCTGAAGCAATGCCTGAACGGAATTGCCTCCCAGGAGGAATTCGCGCTGAACGACCGGGAATATTCCATTTTGGGAACGCCCGTCTCCCTGGCCGATGAGAAAAGCGGCGCAGTTGTGCTGCTGCTGGACATCACCCAGAGCCACCAGGCGGAGCAGCTTCGCCGGGAATTTTCCGCCAACGTATCCCACGAGTTGAAAACGCCCCTGACCTCCATTTCCGGGTACGCCGAGCTGATGCAAAGCGGCCTGGTGAAGCAGGAGGACATGGTTTCCTTCGCCGGGAAAATTTATCAGGAGGCCACCCGGCTGATTCAGCTGGTGGAGGACATCCTGCGGCTGTCCCAGCTGGACGAGGGGGAGACGACCTTCCATCAGGATTCGGTGGAGCTGCTGGGGCTGGCTCAGCAGGTGGCGGGACGGCTGGAGCCTGCGGCCTATCAGCACGGCGTGCATCTGGAGGTGACGGGCGAGCCCTGCACTATTGAGGGCTATACGCAGGTGCTGGACGAAATGATCTATAACCTGGTGGAAAACGCCATCAAGTACAACAAGGACAACGGTTCCGTCACCGTCACGGTGCAAAAGCAGCCGGGCGGCCCGGTGGTTTCCGTGGCGGACACCGGCATCGGTATCCCCATCGAGCATCAGGGCCGGGTGTTTGAACGCTTTTATCGGGTGGACAAGAGCCACTCCAAGGCCACCGGCGGCACCGGGTTGGGTCTGTCCATCGTCAAGCATGGGGCGCTGCTTCACAATGCAAAGCTGACCCTGGACAGCCGGGAGAACGTGGGAACCACGATTCAGATTCAGTTTTCCGACACCACAGATTAAATTGAAATCAAACGAAGAACCGCCATGGCGTAAAAATTGCGCCATGGCGGTTCTTTGTTCAGCTTACTCAGTTTTGATGAAATTCCTCCGGAGACACATCCCACTTCACGGTGGGCTTGACGGCGCAGATTCTCTCCACGTCCTGAGAACTCCAGGTCAGCCGGCCCTCGCTGTCCTCGCTCCGCAGCATGACGGAGCGATGCAGCCAGCAGCCGTAATGGGTCATGTAGTACGGCGCACCGTCCTCCATAAAGCGCTCCACATACTCGCCCTCAAAATAGCCGTAAGGCTTTCCGCTTTTTTGGCAGCTGATCTCAAGCGTTTGGTCAAAGCCGTCGAACGCATCCTGCCGAATTGTCTCCACATAATTCGGGATGTAGACCCGTTTCAGGTTGGGACAGTTGCTCCGGGAAATGGCCCGTTTCCGAACCTCCTCGACATTCGGAGGAAGAACCAGACTTTCCCCGTCCCCGCTCATATCCCAAATGATTTTTCGCCCGGCGGGTGTTTCGGAATAGATCATCTTCCAGCCGCCGTCCAGATTTTCCAGTTTCATACCCATCATCCAGCACTCCTTTTTTGAAAATATAATTACCTATCTTATATTTTAACAGATTTGCGGAAAGATGCAACATTTTTTTGCGCTTTAGCGTCCTTTTATTTAGCCCATCCCGTACATCTGTTTTCGGTAAAATGAAAGTAGCGCAAAAGGCCCCCAGAATGTGAGCACCAA
>JAJQBJ010000036.1 GCA_021203345.1 Oscillospiraceae bacterium | reverse complement strand
TCAGTGCTGCATTTTTACGGCGCCCTATGCTGTAGTTTTATTGTAGCAAACACAATCGGCAAAATTTTTAAAAATTTTTGTTCTTCTGTCTGATGTATTTTATTTCACCCAAATTATATCCCGGCTGAGCCGAAAGCGCAAGAAACATTTCCCACTCCCCGGAACGAATGAAACGACGCAGCATGAAAAATCCGTCCGGAACGGTGATTTTTCCTTCAAAGCCTGCTATAATGGGGGCAGCAACAAAGAAAGGCGGTTACAGGATGGACAACACAAAGCGCGAGGTACAATTTCACATCCAGCTCTCTCAGGGAGATGTGGGGCGGTATGTGCTGCTGCCCGGAGATCCGGGGCGGTGCGAGGCCATTGCCGCCCGGTTTGACAATCCCCGGTTCCTTCACAGCAATCGGGAGTTCACCGCCTGGACGGGGACGCTGCTGGGGGAGCAGGTCAGCGTCGTCTCCACGGGCATCGGCGGCTCGTCCGCCTCCATTGCGCTGGAGGAGCTGGCGCAGATCGGGGCCGACACCTTCCTCCGGGTGGGAACCTGCGGGGGTATTGCATTACAGGTCAAGAGCGACGACGTGGTGATTGCCACCGGGGCCATCCGCATGGAGGGAACCAGCCGGGAGTATGCGCCCATCGAATACCCCGCCGTGCCCGATTTTGCGGTGCTGTCCGCGCTGGTGGAGGCGGCCAGGTCGCTGGGGAAGCCCTGGCATACCGGCGTGGTGCAGTGCAAGGATTCCTTCTACGGGCAACATTCCCCCGGGCGGATGCCGGTGTCCTATGAGCTGCTGAACAAATGGGAGGCGTGGAAGCGGCTGGGCGTGCTGGCCAGCGAAATGGAGTCCGCCGCCCTGTTCGTGGCGGCAAATGCGCTGGGGGTGCGCTGCGGCTCTGTGTTCCATGTGATTTGGAACCAGGAGCGCCAGGCCGCCGGGCTGGATCAGGCGGAGAGCTGCGACCCCTCCGCGGCCATTGACGTGGCGACGGAGGCGTTAAAACGCCTGATTTTGGCGGATAAAAAGGCGTGAAATCGTTCCCGCTTGTGCATTGCATTTTTGCGGAAATCTGATATAATGGGCATACTATCCCATACCATAACAAGAGAAAAGAAACAGAGGAGTGATATCCATGGCTGAAAACACCACCGCTATGGCGCAAAATTTCATCCATGACTTTATTGACGAGGATCTTGCCGCTGGCGGCGCATATGAGGGAAAGCGGGTTCACACCCGGTTCCCACCGGAGCCGAACGGCTATCTGCACATCGGCCACGCCAAGGCGATCTATGTGGACTTTGGCACCGCCGCCAAGTATGGCGGCATCTGCAACCTGCGGATGGATGACACCAACCCCACGAAAGAGGACGAGGAGTATGTGGACGCCATCAAGGAGGACATTCACTGGCTGGGCTATGACTGGGAGGATCGGTTCTACTTCGCCTCGGATTATTTTGAGGAAATGTACCGGTTTGCGGTGGAGCTGATTCGCGCAGGAAAGGCGTATGTCTGCCAGCTGACGCCGGAGGAGCTGAGCGCCAACCGGGGCGACATCAACACCCCCGCCGTCTCGCCCTATCGGGATCGGCCCATTGAGGAGAGCCTGGATTTGTTCCAGCGGATGCGGGCCGGGGAGTTCCCGGACGGGGCCATGACCCTGCGGGCCAAAATCGACCTGGCCAGCGGCAATTTCAATCTGCGTGACCCGGCGCTCTACCGTATTAAGCATATGGCCCACCACCGCACGGGCAATGACTGGTGCATCTATCCCATGTACGATTTTGCCCATCCGCTGGAGGATGCGCTGGAGGGAATCACCCACTCCCTGTGTACCATGGAGTTTGAGGCCCACCGGCCCCTGTACGACTGGGTGGTGGAGAATGTTTCCATTCCCTATCACAAGCCCCGGCAGATTGAGTTCGCCCGTCTGGGCATCAATTACACGGTCATGTCCAAGCGGAAGCTCCGCCAGCTGGTGGAGGAGGGCAAGGTTTCCGGGTGGGACGACCCCCGGATGCCGACCCTGTGCGGGATGCGCCGCCGGGGCTATACTCCCGCCTCCATTCGCGCCTTCTCCGAGCAGATCGGCGTGGCGAAGGCGGACTCCACGGTGGAGTATTCCTTCCTGGAGCATTGCCTGCGGGCGGATTTGGACGACACCGCCCGGCGGGTCATGGCGGTTCTCCGTCCGGTGAAATGCACCATCACCAACTACCCCGAAGGGCAGAGCGAAACCTTTGTCCTGGACGACCATCCCAAGCACCCGGAAATGGGAACCCACACCGTCACCTTCTCTCGGAACCTGTATATCGAGGCCGAGGACTTTATGGAGGAGCCGGTGAAGAAGTACAAGCGCCTGTCCCCCAACGGGCTGGAGTGCCGTCTGCGGGGCGCCTATATCATCCGCTGCACTGGCTGTGTCCGGGATGAGAACGGCAACGTGACCGAGGTTCTGTGCGAGTACGACCCGAATTCCCGGGGCGGCGACCCCGCCGATGGTCGGAAGATTCGGGGGGCGGCGATTCACTGGGTAGACGCTGCCACCGCCGTAGATGCGGAGGTGCGGCTGTATGATAATCTGTTCTCCGACCCCGAGCCGGATGCGGCGGGCAAGAACTTTATGGATTGCCTGAACCCCGATTCGCTGGAAGTCCTCACCGGCTGCAAGGTGGAGGCGGCGCTGGCCGACGCTCAGTTCCCGGAGTCCTATCAGTTCATGCGGCAGGGGTATTTCTGCGTGGACAATCGGGATTCCCGTCCGGACGCGCTGGTGTTCAACCGGGCAGTGTCCCTGAAGGATAGCTTTAAGGCGGGGAAGTGAACCGCCCCTGAGACAAAGAAAGAAGAACACATGATTAATTTTCTGAACGACTATTCCGAGGGCTGTCACCCTCGTATTCTGGAGGCGCTGAGCCGAACCAATCTGGACGCCACCGTGGGCTATGGTCTGGACGAGCATTGTCAGGCCGCTGCGGATTTGGTGCGGGAGCAGATTCAATGTCCGCAGGCGCAGGTTCACTTTATGGTGGGCGGGACCCCGGCCAACGTAACGGCGATTTCCGCGTTTCTGCGTCCCCATGAGGCCCCGGTGGCCGCTGTCACCGGCCATATCAACACCCACGAGACGGGTGCGGTGGAGGCCACGGGCCACAAAATCCTCACCTGCGCCGCGCCGGAGGGCAAGCTGACCCCTGCGCTGGTGGAGGAGGTCATTTCCGGGTACACCGATGAACATGTGGTTCGGCCCCGGCTGGTGTATGTCTCCCAGTCCACGGAGCTTGGGACGGTGTACAGCAAGGCGGAGTTGACCGCGCTTTCCCGGTTTTGCCGCAGTCATGGTCTGTACCTGTATCTGGACGGGGCGCGGCTGGCCTGCGGCCTGGCGGCCAGCGATTTGACCCTTTCCGACCTGCCGCAGCTCTGTGACGCATTCTATATCGGCGGCACGAAAAGCGGCGCATTGCTGGGGGAGGCGCTGGTGATCGTGAACCCTGCGCTCCAACCGGATTTCCGCCACTACATCAAGCGCCATTGCGGGATGCTGGCGAAGGGCCGCCTGTTGGGAATCCAGTTCGAGGAGCTGCTGCGGGATGATCTCTATCTGGAGCTGGGCCGCCACGCCAACGCATTGGCGCAAAAGCTCCAGGCCGGGCTGACCGCGCTGGGAATCCCGATGCTGGTGCAGTCTCCCACCAACCAGATTTTCCCCGTGGTGCCGAACGGCTGGCTCCAGCCGCTGGAGGCGCTGTGCCGCTATGAGGTTTGGGGAAAAGCGGACGAGCATCATACGGTGGTGCGGTTTGTCTGCTCCTGGGCCTCCCGTGAGGAGGATGTGGAGCGCTTTTTGGAGCTGTTAAAAGGCATGAACGGGTAATAGCCCGAAACGGAAAAAGAAACACAGGACAGAACCTCATCCGGGTTCCGCCCTGTGTTTTTGCTTTCATGATGCAGTCTTTACGATTCCTCTTTTCGCGCTTTCCGCTGCTGCTGCAAAAAGGCGTCCATTTTATTCAGCGCACAGAACACCGTCTCATATTCCTCCGGACTGAGCAGGCGAACAAACTGTTCGTTGAATTGAAGCAGCGCGGCCACCACATCCTCATGCATGGCTTTTCCGTTCTCGGAAAGATAAATCAGGTTGCTGCGGCGGTCGTTTTTGTTCTGCTCCCGATAGACAAGGCCCTTTGCCTCCAGAGACTTTAAGGCTCTGGTCGTGGCGGACTTATCGACCCGGACGATGGCGGTCAGCTCCTCCTGCGTGATACCGTCCCGGTCTGCCAGCGCGATGTAAAACGGCTGTTCCCCCGGCGTAAGACGGAAGGGAACCAGAACCTCCGCAATTTCCTGCATCATCAGCCGGGCCAGCGGCGTGATAATGCGGCCCAGACTTTTGTTCACGGTGTCCTGCTGTTCCATCATGTTATCACTCATTTCTTTGCGGCCACAGAGGCGTCAAATTTTGCCAGCATGGCGCGGGGAGACTGATACTCCCGTTCAAAACGGGGACACTTCTCATAACCGGGGATACCCGCCAGATACTTGGCAATACCCTTCAGTTCCTCCAGGGGATAGCGCTGCATCATGCAAATGGTTTCCATCATGGGGGAGCCGCCGCCGTGAACGCCGGCCACAGCCTGCGCCGCCTCGAAGGAGTCGCACAGCTTGTTCTCCATCATACGCATCACCCGATGGGTGTTCTCCGGCGTCCAGGCGGGGTTGCGCTGAATGTATTTGTTGCACAGCTCCGCCGTTTCGGGCGCATAATAGGACTCCTCGGTGGGGAGGGAGGCGCAAATGCCGCCGGTCAGGTCGGCCATCGTCTCATATTCGTGATAAATGTTATGACCGGCCAGACGACGGCCCGCATTGGTCAGAATCTCATCCGGCACCTGCTGACCGGAGGGGAACTTCTGGCTCTTATAGGCGGAGCATTGACCGGCGGCGAACACCAGTTCGGCGGTCTGGATGATATCGCACAGTTTGTCGCGGACATGGGACTCCCTGGCAATATCATTGACCTCGGCCACCAGAGCGGCCTGGGAGGCAATGACCTCGGAAACGGCAGTCTTGCAGCCGGTGTAGGAATGACGGTGGTAATGGGCGAACATCAGGGCCAGATAACCGGCGTAGCGGCAGACACCCTCCTGCTCGTGTCCGTTCATAAAGACGCGGCTGTTGGGCACGAACACGTCGTCGAAGATGGTCAGGGACTCCACATCACCGATTTTGGCAAAGGGAGCGTCCAGATGGACGCGCTTGTGATGCTGTCCGGGCAACGCCATCAGCTTGATGCCCTCCCAGTCCGCGGGCAGCGCAAAGGCAACGGCATAGTCCCGATCCTCGTCGTCCATAAACTTGGTGGGCAGTGCGATAATCTCATCCACATAGGGGGCGTTGGAGTTGCAGATTTTCGCGCCCCGGACAATGATGCCCTTGGTGGGGGTTCCGTCGATGTCAACGCCGTCCACATCGGTGGCGATGATATGCAGGAACTGGTCGGGGTCGGGCTGCTGATGCGCCCGCTTATACTTCTTGTTCCGGGAACCCTTCACGTCGGTCTGGGCGCAGTTGCAGACCAGATCATTGTCCTGACAGTATTTGATGTACTTCAGCAGGCGGGCATGATACCCGGTGCCGCAGGCCGCATCGCAGTCGTAGGTGACGGAATACAGCGCGTTCATCGCGTCAGTGCCCATGCAGCGCTGCATACAGCCGCCTACCCGGTGACAAATCAGGCGGGTCATCAGCTGCTTTTTCAGCAGGTCGACCACAGACTGGTTGATGTGGGTGCAGCGGTTGTGAACGGAGCCATCCGCCTCGGTGACGACGCAGACATCTGCATAATCGGGGTCGTTGGCCGTGTCATAGCACTGCTTCATGACATAGGTGCCGCCCACAATCCAGTCGGCCAGGTCGCGCTCCTCGCCCTGCTTGCCGTTGGAACGGTCTACGCACTTGCCGCGCAGATAGACGTTCGGCTTCATGGCCAGAAGCCTGGATTTATACTGTTCATAGGTTCCAATTGCCATCGTATTTCCCTCCGGTTGATAAATTTTGCTACGCAAAGGGGGCTGTTTTACGCCTGAAAAAATGGTTGCGTAGTCAACTAATATCAGTATAAGCGTAAATGGTTGACTTGTCAACTGATTTTCGACGAATTTTTCAAAAAATGCAAAATCGCCGCCGGTTATTATCAACCGGCGGCGGATTGCTTCTTAAGTGGAAAAAGCGGTTCATCTCTCAACGTCCCCTTTTTTGCTGCCGGCGCTCCTTCTCCCGGGTGGTGGAGCGGGTCATGACAAAGCCGAGCAGATTTGCATGGGACAGGCGCAGCTGCTGCATTGCCTCCGCCAGCCGCTTGCGGTCATAGGTATCCTCCCGGACAACCAGCAGCATCCCGGTCAAAAACCGGACAGAGACGGCGGAATCGGAAACACCTGTCACCGGCGGCAAATCGACAATTACATAGTCGAACGACTCCTGTAAAACGGAAATCAGCTTTTTCATTCTGGCTGAGCCAAGCAGCTCGGAGGGCTTTTGCGGCGATTTTCCTGCCGCCATCACCTGAACATGCGCGGCAGGGAAGTGGACGGTTTGCCGCGCCTGCTCTCCGGTGATTTCGCCATACAGCAGGTTCGTCAGGCCGACTTCGGGGGCAAGGCGAAGCCATTTTGCCAAACCGGGGGTTCTCAGGTTTGCCTCCACCAGACAGACCTTTTGCCCATCCTCTGCCAGAACATAGGAAAGGTTGACCGCTGTGGTGCTTTTGCCCTCTCCATCGTCCGCGCTGGTCACGCCAATGACCTGACCGCCGGATTCCGCCGAATGGATGCACATCAGATTGGCCCGAAGCAGCTTATAAGCCTCCAATGGCGCAGATTTCAACTGCTCACCCAGCAGCCTTTGGGCCTTGGCTGGGCTGGATGTTCGGTTCCTTTTCCGATGGACGGTTTTCCGGTCAGAGGGGAGAATGTTCGGAATAACGCCCAGCGCCGGGATAGCATAGGTGGCGGCTATTTTTTCCTCCACCGGGGCCTGATTTTCAAGGATACAAACCAGCAAAACGAAAACACAGCTCAACGCAAGCCCGACCGCCGCACTGATACCTGCAAATTGCAGCACATTCGGATACGTTTGTTCCTGCGGGACATCCGCATAGTCGATCACCTGCACGGAGCTGCCGAGAATCAGCTCCGCCACATCCTCCGCTGCAATTTGTGTCAACGCGTTGGCAATTTCCGTGATTTCTGCCGGGTCGCTGCCGGTCACTGTCACCTGAAGAATCTCCGTGCCGTTGACTGCCTCCGCCGTGACCATATCATAAAGCTCTGAATAGGTATATTCCAGACCGCAGTTCGCAATCACCTGATTTAACGTGGATTTGCTTTTCAGCACAACCGCATAGGTGTCCACCAAGGTTTGCGCCGCGCTCAAATCGGAGCTTGTGATAGGGGTGGCACTGTCAGAGCTGTCCGCCACGTTGTTGATGTACATCATCACCGACGCTTCATATAAGGGAGTCAGACAAAGCCCGGCAAAGCTCCCGGCCACAAGGCCGCACAAAATCGGCATGGCAACGAGCAGCCAGGCAAAGCGCAGAAACGTTTGGAAAACCTTTTTCAAATTGATACGAACCAGCTCGTCTGTCAGCTCCATCCTGATTCTCCCACTTTCCGCATCATCCATGCGCCATAAAATCCCTTTTCAGGGCGATTAAACCAGCCTATATTTATTCTACATCGAACGACGAAAACCGTCAATATTTTCATAAAAATAAAATATCTTTTTTACAAAATGTCGAAAACGCAGAGCAGCCGGGGCGTTTTGCAACGTCCCGGCTGCCTTTGATGATATTCGGTTTTATCCGCTCATCCCTGCCCGTACTGAATATTGAGCAGCTGTTCATAAAGAACCCGGTGCTTCTTGGTTATTACGCTGAGGATCAGACCCACCATATACAGCAATACGCCAATGACGATCAGCCCAATGGAGCCGATCAGCGTAGGGAACCGCAGAACCAGCCCGGTTCGGAAATACTCAAACAGAACAGGGAGGAAGAAGCCAACCCCCGCCAGAAAGAACACGCTGCCCGCCACGCCAAAGAATAGCATGGGCCGGTAGTCCCGCAGCAGGAGGAAAATGGTTTCCAAAACGCGAACACCGTCCTTCACAGTGTTCAGCTTGGAAACGCTGCCCTCCGGACGATCCCGGTATTCCACCGGAATCTCCTGAATACAAAAGTTCTTGTCCAGCGCGTGAATGGTCATCTCCGTCTCAATTTCAAACCCTCTGGACAAAACGGGAAAGTTCTTGACGAACAGGCGGCTGAACGCTCGATAGCCCGTCATGATGTCCCGGATGTCGCACTGGAACAGCAGATTGATTAATCCCCGAACCACCCGGTTCCCGGAATTGTGAAAGGGGCGCTTGTTCTCCGTAAAATAGGTGGCGGAGAGCCTGTCCCCAATCACCATGTCCGCCTGTTCCTCCAGCACCAGCCGGGCCATCTCCGGGGCGTTTTCCGCAGGGTAGGTGTCGTCCCCATCCGCCATGATATAGCAATCCGCTTCGATTTCCCGGAACATGGTGCGAATTACGTTCCCCTTTCCCTGCCGCCGTTCATATCGGACGATAGCCCCAGCCGCCCGGGCAACCGCGTCGGTGCCGTCGGTGGAATTGTTGTCATAGACATAGATATCGGCCTTCGGCAGCGTCAGCCTGAAATCGGAGACGACCTTGGCGATGGTGCTGCTTTCGTTGTAACAGGGAATTAAAACGGCGACTCGATTCGATGTCATGATGATCCATACTTCCTTTCTGCTGTGTATAAACTGGTTTCATGGGCCTCCCCATTCAGCACCGGTGGTCGTAGGCCTCGTTTACGATGGCCTGCATCTCGTCCAGCTGCCGCTCCATGTCCTTCGCCAGTGCGATTTGGCAGCGGGTGCGATCCAGATTGTGGCCGGGATACCGGGTGGCGAAATATTTGTCCCCGGTGATGTAGTCGTCCAAAAAGCGGGAGGCCAGCTCCACCGTGATGTCATAGGCCCCCAGCGCCATGTTGTCCAGCTCCGCCTGGGTAATCATCTCGCCCAGGGAGCTGACAAAGCCCCAGGTAAAGGCGGTGTGATATAGTCCCCTTAGAGTAGACACTCGAAAAAGCAAAAATTCGAGACTAC
>JAJQBJ010000013.1 GCA_021203345.1 Oscillospiraceae bacterium | reverse complement strand
TCATGGAAAGACTTTTTTGTTTTTTCACTGTCTACTTGACAGGGGGCACTTCACACCAAAAAGCACGGGATTTCACAAAATTGAATGAGAACGAACGAATAGTGTCCATCCCCTTGCTTTTCCCGGTATTTCGGGCTTTTTTGAAATAATGCAATTTAACCAACTATAACGAAATCCTCTATTGTAACCATGTGGAGCTTTAACTGCATATTCATCTTTCTTTGCGCTTTTTCTTCTATTATATCATCTTTTGGGGCATTTTAGGGACTTTGTCAACAGGTTCACTGTAACCATGGGAGAAAAGAATTGGAGAATAAACCTGTCCTGGTTGCGTACAACCATGGGCCGGGACAGCTTCAACTGGGCACAGCCGCTCTGTCCGACAAAAAGGGTATCCGCGTCCAGCAGCCGCAATCGACACACGCTCTCCCGAGGAACGCCATAGGTTTGAAGCGCACGCACACGGGCGGAGCGCTGTTGGGGATAAATCATGACGGTATCCCCCACCGCAATCTCACCGTCTGTCAGAGTGCCGGTGGATACTGCGCCCTCCAAAAAGCTGCCACGGAGGAGCAGAGCAAGCTCCTCCCGAACCTGCTCCAGTCGCTCACGAGAAACCAGGTCGCATTTGGTCAGTGCCACCACCCCGGAGGGGATGTGCAACAGCTTCAAAATATCCAGATGCTCCCGCGTCTGTGGCATGATTCCGTCATCGGCAGCCACCACCATTTGGGCAAAATGCCTGACAGAGAATCATTTTAACTACATGCTCTCCATCAGGCTCATTTTACCTTGATAATTCAATTTCTTACAGCGCCCCATCCCAGCCAGTACCCATTGATTCTCTGACCAGGAAAACGCAAATTATCTTTTTCACAAAAAGAACCAGGCGGAAGCTTTTCATTGCTCCCGCCTGATCGTTATTTTAGATGAATGTTATCATTCCGCATCCGCCGGCAGCAGGGATGCAACGGTTGCTTCAATTTCGGCATGGCGCTGCTGTGCGACCATAGCCTGGGTGATATAAACACCGTTTTCGTCATAGGCTTCCTCATCGGGGATTTTCTCAATGCGGCAGGCACAGACCTTGTACTCCGGGATTCGTGCAAACTTGTCCAGGGCAGCGTTGGTCAGCCAGTTCACATCTCCATCGGGGAAGTGGAAGGGCATCCAGCACTCGCCGGGACTGGTCTTTTCGGAGACTCTGGCCTCCGAGGTGATAGTGCCTCTCCGGGAGCGCAGACGTACCCGCTCACCGTTGACAATGTGCAGAGCTTTGGCATCCTCGGAGTTGATCTCCACAAAGGAATTGCCGGAAATCTCCATCAGGCCGGGGGTGCGCCCAGTCATGGCCCGGGTGGTGTAGTGATACAGAATACGGCCTGTGGACAGCAGAATGGGGTATTCCTGATCAGGCAGCTCGTCGGCCGGGACGTACACCGTGGGATAGAACCAGCCCAGACCGCGGGAGAACTTCCCAACATGCATAATGCGCGTGCCGGGATGGTCAGCCGTGGGGCAGGGCCACTGGAGGAACTGACCGTTGGAGTTATCCAACCGCTCATAGCTCATGCCATGGAAAGAGGGTGTCAGCGAGGCCATTTCGTCAAAGATCTCCGAAGCGGTCAGCGTGGGCTGAGGATACCCCATGCGGCGCATCAGGTCGCAGATGATGTCCGTGTCCAGCCGCATATTGCCGGGGACGGTGATGGCCTTACGCACCCGCTGAACCCGGCGCTCCGTGTTGGAGAAGGTGCCCTCCTTTTCCGCATAGGCGCGGCCAGGGAGAATCACGTCCGCCAGCTGGGCAGTTTCCGTCATGAACAGCTCCTGTATCACGAAGAAGTCCAGACTTTTCAGCGCTTTCAGAATATGGGAGGTGTCCGGGTCTGTGACCACCGGGTCCTCGCCATAAATATACAGGCCCTTCACGTCGCCGCGAATGGCGGCGGGGAATACATCCGTGGCGTGAAGACCGATCTCACCGGGCAGTTTCACGCCCCAGGCCCGTTCAAACTTCTCCCGAATGGCAGGGTCGGTGACGTTCTGATAGCCGGGGAATTGGTTGGGCTGTGCTCCCATGTCACAGGCACCCTGCACGTTGTTCTGCCCCCGGAGGGGGTTCACACCGCAGCCGGGGCGGCCCAGCTTGCCGCACATCATGGCCATGTTGGACATGGACATTACGCCCTCAGTGCCGGTGGAATGTTCCGTGACACCCAGGCAATAGATGATGGGGGCCTTCTTTGCCGTAGCATAGATCCGGGCGGTGGTACGCAGGTCATCCGGGTCGATGTGGCAGATTTCGGCCACCCGTTCCGGGGTGTAGTCCTTGACAATCTCCTTCAGCTCCTCAAAGCCCTCAGTGCGCTCCGCGATAAACTGCTCGTCGATCAGCCCTTCCTCGATGAAGATATGGCACATACCGTTTGCAAAGGCGATGTTGGTGCCGGGGCGGAGTTTCAAATGTACATCCGCCTGCTCGGACAGGTCGATATCCCGCGGGTCTACCACAATCAGCTTGGCCCCGTTGCGAACGGCCTCCCGAATCTGCATTCCAACCACGGGATGCGCTTCCTCCGGGTTGGAGCCCACCAGCATAATGGCGTCAACGTCATGGGTAATATCGTAAATCGGATTGGTCATAGCGCCGGAGCCAAGGGTTTTGGCCAGACCGGCCACAGAGGCGGAGTGACAGACCCGGGCGCAGTTGTCCGTGTTGTTGGTACCGAAGCAGCAGCGCACCATCTTCTGTACCATGTAAATATCCTCGTTGGGAGAGCGGGAGCAGGCGAAGCCCGCCAGTGCGTCCGGGCCGTAGTTCTTTTTGATCTCCATGAATTTGGAGGCCACCAGATCCAGCGCCTCGTCCCAGCTTGCCTTGCGGAACCGGCCTGTGGCGCGATCCTTAATCAGGGGGTCGGTGATTCGATCTCCGGACATGACGAATTTATAGGAGCCGAACCGGCCCTTGACGCACAGCCGCCCGTGGTTGGAGGGGCCGTCTGCGCCCTCCACGCCGACGATCTGGTTGTTTTTCACCAGTAGGTCAAGCTGACAGCCCACGGCACAGTGGGGACAGGTGGTGCGGGTGCGGGTGATCTCCCAGGAGCGGTAGTATTTGGCCTCCTTCTTGTACAGTGCGCCGGTGGGACATGCCTCAGCGCAGTTGCCGCAGGACTCGCAGTTGGTCTGCTTCCAATCCTCCCCGAAGGGAGTGTTGATGACGGTGAACATGCCCGTCTTGTCCAGGGAGATGGAGTGCCGCCCGGAAACCTTGGCACAGGTGCTGACGCAGCGCTGGCACTGGATGCACAGCCGGGGCCGATAGCCCAGGAAGGGATGGCTGTTCTTCTCCGGGGCCTCGATTTTGTACCGGGTGCCCACATAGGAGGAGTGATAGACCGCATGGTCGTTGCAGATCTTTTGCAGCTCACACACGCCGTTGGAGACACAGGAGAAGCAGTCCTGATGATGGTTGGACAGCAGCAGATCCAGGGCAGCCCTGCGGGCCGCCACCACCCGATCGCTCATGGTTTGGATCACCATGCCCTCCTGGACGATGGTGTTGCAGGAGGTTGGCAGCTTGTCCATGCCCTCTACCTCCACCACGCAGACCCGGCAGGAGCCGACATGATTGACGTTCTTCAAGTAGCACAGGGTCGGAATTTCAATCCCGTTCTGTTCACAGGCGGCATAGATGGTGGAGCCTTCTGTGGCCTGATATTTCTTTCCGTTGATGGTCAGATGAATCATAGGTCGCGTCCTCCTTCCAGAACTCCGCAGCCGAAGTGGTCACAGCGCAGGCAGCGCCCGGCTTCCTGCATGGCCTCCTCGAAGGTGTAGGGGTTTTCCACATGGTCAAAGTCGTGCTTGCGGATGTAGGCCGGGCGCTCGGTGATGTTAGCGCGGCCGGTCTGGGTGCGGTTGTTCTCTTTGGGAAGGGGTGCGGTGGCTTCACAGGGCTGTTTATGGTGATAGCCCAGATACTCGTCAATGTTCCGTGCGGCAACCTTGCCGCCGGCAATGGCGCGAATCGCGGTGGCCGGGGCGGTGGCGCAGTCGCCGCCGACAAATACGCCGGGGAGCGATGCAACGGCGGTGTCAAGCCCTGCCTGGAATACGCCACGATTTGTGGGAATGCCAAATTCCTCAAAGGGCTTGCTGACGATATCCTGACCCACGGCGATCAGAATAACGTCACAGGGAATCCGCATGGCGTCCTTTTTCGCGTCCACCGGGCTGGGGCGACCTGCTCTGTCGTAGGGGCCAATCATCTGGGGCTGGGCAATCAGGGCAGAACATTTGCCAAAGCTGTCCTTTTCGATGGATCTGGGGGCCATCAGAGGCATCAGCTCAATGCCCTCCATCACGGCGGACTCGATCTCGCTCTCCAGGGCGGTCATGTCCTCCTGACGGCGGCGATATACAATGCGAACATCCTCCGCGCCGCAGCGCATGGCGCTTCTGGCTGCGTCCATTGCCACGTTGCCGCCGCCGATGACCACAACGGTTTTACCGCGATAATCGGGGGGATTGCCGTTGCCGATGTGATCCAACATGTCCACGGCGGAGTCCACATTGCCGGCCTCGCCGCCCTCCAGACGGAGCTTTTTGCCCACCTGTGCGCCGATGGCCACAAACATGGCGTCATACGCCTGATGAATTTCCGCCACGGAGATATCCTGTCCCACCTGCACACCGTAGTTCACCTGAATGTCTCCCACGGAGAGAATGGCCCGGATATCCTCGTCCAGCCGGTTTTTCGGGAACCGATAGTTGGGGATGCCGTAGCGCAGCATACCGCCCAGGGCCTTATGGCGCTCGAAAATAGTGACGCTGTGGCCCATCAGGGCCAGGAAATAGGCACAGGTCAGGCCCGCAGGACCACCGCCGATCACGGCGATTTTTTTGCCCGTGAAGGGCAGATGCGGGGGAACGCTCACCTTGTCGGCGGCAACCTGATCCACGGCGTATTTTTTCAGCCCCCGGATGTTGACCGCATCATCCAACAGACGGCGGCGGCAACGCTCCTCGCAGGGATGCTCGCAGACCATAGCGCAGGCCGTAGGCAGAGGATTATCCTTGCGAATCAGGTTGATGGCCCCGGCGTAGTCACCCTCGCCCACTAGGGCAATATAGCCGGGGATGTCCACATGGGCGGGACACAGGCTGATACAGGGAACCTTCTGTCCCACATCGGAGGGACAGAGGTGCTTTTGAACGTGGCTTTCGTACTCGATTTTGAAGTTGGTTAGGCCCTTCAACACCTCGGCGGCGGACTGATAGCCGATGGCGCAGTCTGCGGTGTCCCGAATCATGGTGGCAAGCGCCTTCATTTCGTCCACCGTCTCCATGGTGGCGTCGCCGTTCAGAATCCGTTTCAGCAGCTCGGCCAGCTGGGGCAGTCCATCCCGGCAGGGAACGCATTTGCCACAGGTCTGGTTCATGGAGGCGTTCAGCAGGGAATACTGCACCGTCAGGGGGCACGTCCCCGGCGGATAGCTTTTTACCTTGCTGACGAACCGCTCCAGCAGAAAACCGATCTTGGCGTCGCAGTTGTCCGGGTCAGTCAGATAGAGTTTGCTCATAGTAGCTGTTTGTCTCCTCTCCCGGAGGCTCGCCGAACCGCGGCGGCCTCCAAAAATATCATTCTCCCAAAGAGCATTTGATGATGTCCACTCACCATACAATCATCAAATTCTTACTTGAATTTTACCAAACCCCTGTAAGATTCGCAAGGGGGATTATTTAAAGAGGCTGGGGTATTCTGTGCATTTTGACAGGAATCATTTCATAAAAAACCATATCAGGCTTGCTTTGGGCGGTACAACTCGCTGCAATATATTCATTGAAGCACGTCTGTTCTTTAGAGGGTGATGAAGATCGAGCATGAAACATGAAAAAGGGACACAGCGCGGTCAAAAGGCCGCTCTGTATCCCCTGCTTTTCTATATCCGATGATTATAGGGAGTATCTTACTCAGCTTGCTCAGGCCAACGCCGCAGAAAATACATTTCCCGCCGGTCTGGGCGCGGCAGACAGAAAAATCCGTTTGCCGCCGCGATATTCCGCCACAACGCCGATCCGCTGCGCGGCGGGAACCGCCCCCTCCAGCTCGGACAGGAGGGCTGGCGCGTCGTTGGGGTCCACGGCGATGCACAGACCGCCGGAGGTTTGCGGGTCAAAGAGCAAATCCTGATACTCCATGGGAACATCGCCCAGGTCAACGGCGCTCTCCGCAAAGGCACGGTTGCGGTACATGCCCTCAGGCAGCAGTCCCATCCGGGCAAACGCTACCGACTGCGGGAGGAACTGCACCCCGGACAGGGACAGATGGATTTCTACGCCGCTGCCCTGGGCCATCTCCAACAGGTGTCCCAGCACGCCGAACCCGGTGACATCGGTGCAGGCGTGAACGCGGTATTTTACCATGCAGTCCCGTGCGGCCCGGTTCAGCGTCATCATCAGGGAATAGGCATACGCCCGCGTCTCCTCGTCCGCCAAATCTCCCTTCATGGCGGCGGTCAGAACGCCGATGCCCACGGGCTTGGTCAGCAGCAGCACATCCCCCGGCTTTGCCCCGGAATTGGTGATGACCCTGTCCGGGTGGACGAAGCCGGTAACGGCCAGCCCGTATTTCGGCTCCGGGTCCAGAATACTGTGACCGCCGGTAATCATGGCCCCAGCCTCATAGACCTCCTCATAGCCGCCCCGGAGAATCTGATGAACGACCTCTTTGGGCATGTCCTCCGGCACTGCCATGACGTTCAATGCCAGCTTCGGCTCACCGCCCATGGCGTAGACATCGGACAGGGCATTGGCAGCGGCGATGGCTCCATAGGTATAAGGGTCGTCGGCGATGGGCGGAAAGAAATCCACCGTCTGCACCAGCGCCAGCTCCGGAGAAATCCGGTAGACCGAGGCGTCGTCACTGCGGTCAAAGCCCACCAGCAGGTTTTCATCCCGCCGCACAGGCAGGCCCTCCAATAATTGAGAAAGTACGCCAGCGCCCACCTTTGCGCCGCAGCCGGCACATTTAGCCAGCTTGGTCAATTTGATATCCTGTTCCATGCGGCTTTCTCCCTTCTGTTCCGTTTCGGTTTTGCGGCGGGTCATTCCGCAATCTCCCTGACTGCCGCAATGGCCTGGTCTGCCTCATCCTCCGTATTGAACCAGCCAAAGCTGAACCGGACGGCTCCCTGATTGACCGTCCCCAGCGCCCGGTGCATCCGGGGCGCGCAGTGTGCGCCGGAGCGGGTGCAAATGCCGTAGGCCTGCTCCAGCTCATCGGATACCGCCCCGGAGTCATAGTCCCGAATGTTCAGGGTGACGATGGCGCTCCGGTTCTCCTGCGTAAAGTCGCCGTAGACGGTAACGCCGTCAATGCCCGACACGCCCGTATAAAAGCGCTGCATCAGGCGGTGTTCCTTGTCCTCAATGGCAGTCAGACCCACCTGCTGAATGTAGTCAAATGCAGCGGACAGTCCCGCGATACCATGGCTGTTCAGCGTTCCCGCCTCCAGGCGGGTGGGGTAGGCGCTGGGCTGGCTGGTGTCGTAGGAGTGGACGCCGGAGCCGCCCCGTTTCCAGGGGCGCACCTCAATGTCCGTCCCGATGCACAGGCCGCCGGTTCCCTGGGGGCCCATCAGCCCCTTGTGACCGGTGAAGCACAGCAGGTCGATTCCCCACCGTTCCATGTTAATTTCCGTACACCCCGCCGTCTGGGAAGCGTCCACGAGAAACAGCAGACCGTTTTCCCGGGCAAAGGCCCCAATGCGGGCCAAGTCCAGCCGGTTGCCCGTCAGGTTGGAGGCATGGGTGCAGACCACTGCCCGGGTGTTCGGGCGGAGCAGGCGGGTAAAATCCTCGTAGTCGATACAACCCCGGCTGTCCGCCGGGAGAAAGCTCAGGGCCACACCACATTCCGCCTCCAGCGCGTAGAGAGGGCGCAGGACGGAGTTATGCTCCAGGTCGGTGGAAATCACATGATCTCCCGGTGAGAGCGTCCCGAACAGAGCGATGTTCAGTGCCTCCGTCGAGTTGGCAGTAAAAACCACATGATCTGCTCTGGGACAGCCAAAGAGGGCTGCCGCCTTGACCCTTGCCTCGTAGATTGTCCGGGAGGCGGACAGGGCGGAGCTATGTGCGCCTCTGGCGGCGTTGCCAAAGGTGGTCATGGCGTTCACCACCGCCTGAATCACCTCCGGGGGCTTTTGGAGGGTGGTTGCGGCGTTGTCAAGGTAAATCATGGGTTCTGCCTCCTGCGATATAGTTTCCCCGCGCGGGCAGGCAAGCTCTCATATCTCCAGCTCATACATGGCGGCCCAGTCCAGTTTGCCCTCCCCCATTGCGTTTAGTATCTCGTCTCCGGCCCCCGGCGGGGCTTTCCAGGCCAGCCCGCAGCCGGCGGTAATCTCCCGGGGGACGGGAATCAGCCGTCCGGGAATCCGGTGGGCGGTCAGGTGCGTCTCCGCAGCCATGGCCTGTACGGTTGTGTCAAAGGTGACCACCAGAGAAAGGGCCTTGCTCCGCATGGCTCAGGGCTTGACCACCAGGTCGGCCCCGGTGAGCAGCTCCACGATGGAATACATATTGGTGACCTCGCCCACCCGAAGCTGATCGGTCAGACCGTAAAAATTCAGACAGGTGCCGCAGGTGAAGATTTTCACCCCACGGGCCTGCATTTCCTTCAAATCCTCCAGAGCGGGGGAGCCCTCGCAAGTCAGGGCTGCGCCGCCGTTATAAAATAGAATCGTTTCAGGGAGCGTCTCCTGCTGGCCCAGGGCGTAGAGAAACGCTTTCATCAGACTTGTCCCCAGCTCCGGGCTGCCATCGCCCATCTTGTCGGAGGAAACGGCCACCACCACGTTTTTCCTCTTGTTGGGGGTGAGACTACAGACCGGTTCTTCATCCTCCGGGGGGAGCGCATGGCCCTCGCCCACGGTAATCGTGACCTTATACTGCTTTTCTCCCAACTGCTCGGATGTTACGGCATATCCGTCGTTGTTGGCCATTTTGGTCAGGTTTTGGACGGCGATATCGTTGTCCACCAGCGTTTCCACCACGTCCCCGCCCTTTATGGAACGGATCGCATTCAGCGTTTTTACCACGGGAATCGGGCAGGCATCGCCCATTGCGTTGACTAAAATCATATTGGTTCCTCCCTACATCATACCAAACTGTGTTCGTCAAGAAAGAAATCGAAAATTGCAAGTGCAAGTTGAACACATCCGCGAAAAGCTTCAATAGAGT
>JAJQBJ010000096.1 GCA_021203345.1 Oscillospiraceae bacterium | reverse complement strand
AAAGATGTCCTTTCTTCTTTTCCGGAGTGTAAAGTATGATTGACAAACCTACAGTCATCTCTCCTGCCGCAACGTAAAACCGGGACAGTACAGTAAAGCTCAGCAGACAGGGCGGGCTCTACATTTTTGTACCACTACAAAGGTTGAGACTCCGAGTAATTAATAGGTTTTTATAAGCTGCAACTTGGAGCAATCGGAAAGTTATATATTCACTGCTCTCATAGGCGGCACTTCCTTGATACACCACTTATCCATCGCCGGGCTATCTACAGTGTAAAGTGGTCATGGAACTATTCACTTGAGTATACGATGTAGAAAAGCAAAAAGCTGCCCTGAACTTGTATTTTTGCAAGTTCAGGGCAGCTTTATAAATTAACGTTCCACTCACAACAAAACGGTTCTTCTTTTCCGACACCGATTACAGCACGAACACTTACACCTCCACCAGAATCAGCAAAACCACCGCTTCGATCAGCACGCTCCACCACTCGTCCCCCTTCCAATGGGGCACGCCGGTTTTGATATTTCCCTTCGGGCAGGTGCCCACGCATTTGCTGCAGCGAATACACTCTCCGGAATCGGGAGAATCCGGGTTCAGGTCTACTGCGGTCGGGCACTGGTTCTGACAGGCGGAGCAGCGGGGCAGGCAGCTTTCCCGCTCCCGCCGCAGACTTGTCCACGGCAGCACGGGAAGCAGTGCAAATACAGCTCCCATGGGGCAAAGAAACTGGCAGAAAAAGCGCTCTTTCCAGGCCATACCCAGCACGATCAGCACGAGAAGAATTAGACCGAGCACATAACCGGACAGGTGCAGATTCCCGGCCCGGAGCATAGAGAACACATCCCAGGGACTCCACCCGGTCAGGGAGCCATACACGCCACAGGCGCATAAAATCACAATGGCCGCCAGCACCACATACTTAACAAGCTGGAGCCGCTTTTGCACCTTCATAGGAATCGCGGGCAGCCGGAGGTTTTTCCTCCTTTTTTTGGACAGCTTGCGCTGAATCAAATCGGACAGCGCGTAAATCCAATCGCCCACAGCGCCAAAGGCGCAGGCATAGCCGCAAAAGAACCGCCCGAACAGCACGGTGAAGGCACACAGAATCACCAGCGTCCGCAGAAATGCGTTCCACTCCAGCACGCCGCCGGACGCAATGGATTGGAACAGATTTTTGATGCCGTTGAACGCCTCGGCAAACAGGCTGGGGGCCAGCAGGAAAAACAGGATTTGAATCCCGGCCCGCACCCAGGTGTGGATACGCTTTTGCCGCTTTTTCAGCTGCGCCTTTGTCAGCGGCTTTTTGGCCTTGCTGTCCGCCTGCCGGTCAACTGCCGCCGTTTTTTCATCCGTCATTGGAAATCACCGCCTGTTCCAGCGCCGCAGCCACGGCCTCCCGGATTCCCGTGGAGCTGAACGTCGCTCCGGTAATGGTATCTACCTCAGCGCTTTGCGCCGCCAGAATATCGTCCACAATGGACAGCGCCGTGGAGAGATAACTGCTGTCCTCGCCGTCTGCGGCGTCGATGGTGATTGCCGTGATGGTATCCCCCTCAATGGTGACGGATACCGTAATTTCCCCGCCAAAGCCCGTGCCGATGCCGGTATAGGTTCCATCCAGATAAGTAGGCGTTTCATCCGCTGCATCGGCGCTTTCCTGCTCCGATTCCGCCGCCTCCTGGAGCGCCAGAATTTCCGCATTGTAGGCCTCTACCTCGGCAATCGCGGCTTCGTTTGCAGCCTTTTCCTCAGCCCAGCCCTCGGCAGTCGTTTGATACACGGCCAGCGCCGCCAGAATCACGGCCAGACAAAGCAGCTTGGCAAGAAAGTTGCTGTGGGTTTTGACCCAACTCATGGTTCCTCCTCCTTTTCGTCCTCCGGGAGCATCGCGTCCTCTGTGCCGCTGCCCGTGGTTGCAGCTTCATCCTGCGATGCGTCTCCCGCATCGTCAGCGGCTTCGTCATCCTTCGATTCCGTCGTTACCGTCGTTCCCAGGGCAGCGCAGGCCATAGCGCTGTCCCACGCCTCCTGAATCCCCTTGGAGGAACAGGTGGCCCCACTGACTGCATCCACAGCCTCTCCTGCGGTCAGTCCCTCGGACATCCCATTCCACGCCCTGGAAAGATAGCGCAGATTGATGCTGTCGGTATCGGCGGAATACTCTGCTCCGGAAAGGGTTCGGACGGTGGTGGTTGTCACGGTTCCATTCTCCGTCACCGTGGTGACGACCGTCTGCACCGTCAGAGTCACGCTTACCGTGTAAGCGTCAAAATCCTCGTCCTCATCCGGGTACACCGTGGCTGTCCCGGTGCAGGTTTCCGTTGTCGTTGTGACCGTGGTTTCCGGTTCGTCCTGCTCCTCGTTGTCGGAGGGTGCAGGACTTTCTGGTTCCTCCTCATCGTCGGACGGTGCTGGCGTTTCCGTTTCCTCGTCGTCTGTGCTGTCCGTGTCGGGCAGAGCCTCCGCCAGTGCGTTTTGCACCGCCTCAAGGATTCCCTCAGAGGAGAAGGTCGCGCCGCTGACCACATCCACCTCCCAGGTCTGGGCCTGAACAATGGTATCCGTCAGGGTGACTGCCTGGGTCCAGTACGCATATGTCTCGTTCTCTGCGGAAACGGTGGTGACAGACGTGATTTGTCCCCCGGACACAACGACGGTCATGGTTACGTCTCCGCCGTAGCCCAGACCGGTGCCGGTATAGGTTCCGTCTGTGTAGCCATAATTCGGCAGGGTGGTGAAGTCAACAGAGGGCGTTGTCTCGTCCTCTGCGGAAGACGTTTGACCTTCCCCGTCCTCCGCAGCGGCCTGTTTCAGCGCGGCTTTTGTGGCGTTGATGATGCCATTGGAGGAATAGGTGGCCCCGGAAACCGCGTCCACATTGGGGGACTGGGCGCTGAGGATGGACGAAATCACGCCTTGGGCCTTTGCCAGATAACTGGACGTTTCCCCCGACGTACTGACCACCGTAATGGAGGTAATCACGCCGCCGGAAACGGTCACAGATACAGTAATCGTGCCGCCATAGCCCGCCGCAGACCCGGTATAGGTTCCGTCCGCATAACCGGAGGGGTCTGTATAAGCAACGGTGGTCAGGGCGGCGGAATTGCCGCTGCCGGAGGTATCCGCCGTTTCCGTCTCTGTCACCTCGCCGGTCAGGGCATTTTTCACCGCGTTCTTAATGCCGTTGGATGAGTAGGTGGCCCCGGATACGGCGTCCACCTCCCAGCTCTGGCTCAGCAAAATGGAATCCACAACCGCAATGGCGCGATTGAAAAAGGACTCCGTTTCCCCGGCGTGGGACAGAATCTCAATGGCGGTGATCTGTCCGTTTTCCACCGTGACCTGCACCTCAATCTCCCCGCCGTAGCCGGTTCCGGTGCCGGTATAAACGCCGTCGGTGTAATTTCCCACGGCCTGCACCGGTTCTTCCTCAGTATCCGCTTCCTCGTCTGCTTCGGCGGCGGGATTTGATTCCTCGCTGTCGGTTTTCTGTTCCTCCGCGCTGACCTCCGTCAGCGTCAGACGCTCCGGGATATCGGCCAACTCCGGCATGGAGGCGCAGCCGATCATCAGCGCAATCACCAGCAGCGCCGGGAGCAGGCGTACCCCAAAGGATTGTATCATTTTCATACGTTTTCCCTCGTTTTCCTATATTTCGGGCAGCAGCCCGGATGTTATTTATGAATTACCCCTGAAAGGAGATGCGGCGCAGCCGCCGGTTCAGCACCTGGGCGCACAGGCCGGTAAAAGCGCCGGTGAGGATGGACACCGCCAGAAGGAACGGCAGATAAAAGGCAATGCGCCAGCTGCCCACCATCAGAATGGCAACCAGAACCTGCCCTACATTGTGGAACAGAGCGCCTACAATACCGGCCACCCAGATTTGATTCTCCTTCAGAAATCTCCGCAGAAACAGCATAGCCAGATAGCACATCAGGCCCCCGGCCAGACTGTACAGCATGGCGGAAAAGCCCCCGGCAAACATACTCCCCAGCAGGATTCGGGCGACCAGAATCAGCAGCGTATCTCTGGGGCCAAGCCGGAACATGGCGTATACAGTGATAATATTAGCCAGGCCCAGCTTCATCCCCGGCACCGGGGCAATCAGGGGAATTTGCGCCTCAATCACGAAAATCGTCAGGGCCACAGCGGTCAGCACCGCCAGATAGCATAGGCGTTTTGTTGTTCGCTTCATCAATATCACCCTCCGTTCAGCCGCTGACCGCGTCCAGATTTAATTCCTCTGTGGCCGGGTCTGACTCGATTTGAATGACCAGTTTGGCCGGCAGACACACAATGGGCTTCAGGCTGCTGGAAACCCAGCCCGTATCCACGCAAATCTGATCGGGACAGTTAGCCTCGACCATGCGGATGCGGCCATCCGTCACTTCAATGACATTTTCGTGACCGTCCTCATCGGTGACGGTATAGGTTTCCGTGCCGGTCACAGCGGACAGGTCGATGGACAGGATACATACCCCGTCCTGATAGATATTCGCAACGGTTCCGGCGGTTCGTCCATGGTACAGGGCAAAAGCGCCGCCGCACAGGGCGGCAAACAGTGCCGCAAAAAGCAGGATCCAGGTTCGCGTTTTCATTGGGTCACCACCGTCACCTCCGCGTCCTCGTAGTCGTACACCGGGGTAAAGCTGTCCGCAATCCCCTCGGAAACATAGATTTCATGCTCCTCGGTGATAAACACGAACTCAAAGCCCCCGTAGGTGCGCCAGTATTCAATGGAATCCTCCAGCCCCATCACAAAGCAGGCGGTGGACAGCGCGTCACCGTTCAGGCCGCTCTCGCTGATGATGGTGGTGGAAATCAGCCCGGAATCCGCGGGTCTGCCGGTTTCGGGGTCTAAAATGTGCCAATAGACGTTGCCGTCCTCGTCGGTGAAATAGCGCTCATAGCCGCCGGAGGTGTCCACGATGCAGTCCTTTACCTCCAGAATCCCCGCGTAGGAGCTGTCGTCCTCCGGGTCTTGCACCGTCACCCGCCAGCTGCTGCCGTCGGTTTTGTCCCCGCACAGGTCAATGGTACTGCCGCCGAAGTTCAAAAGGGCGTGTTCTCCCCGGCCAAATCGCAGGCGTAGCCCTTCGCTACCGCACCCAGGTCAATTTCCATACCCGCCGGGAGCGTGACCGTTCCGGCGTTCTCGTCGAGGACAATCAGGCTTTCGTCCACATTCGCCAACAGAGCAGAAATTTCCTCATCCGAGGGAACCGTATAATCCTCCGTGGTAAAGCCCCAGGCCAGCGCCAGCGGATACACGGAAATATCCAGCGCCCCGCCGCATTGTGCGCTGAAGGACTGGGTAAAGGCAATCAGGCTCAGGGTGGTTCCCGAGACAGACACCGCTTGCCCCTCGGCGTGGTTCAGTGCGTAGATTTCGCTGTTTTCGTCTGTGACGGACAGGAGTGCGTCCAGATTCTCAATTTCATCGGCAATTTCGTTCAGGGCGGCCTCGGCGTTGGGGCCGTAGGCGGTCAGGTCAATGTAGGTATCCATTGCAAAAACCTGCACGGTAAAGGCTTCGTCCTCTGCGATTTCAGCGGATGCGGTTTCCGCCGCTGCGGAGGATTCCGATTCACCTTCCGCAGTCTCCAACGCGGAGGTTGCAGGGGCGGTAGAAGCTGAATCGGATGCACAGCCCGCCAGCCCCAGGGCCAGACAGACCGTCAATGCCAGAGTAAACCAGTGTTTCATGTCAAATCTCCATTTGCGGCTTTTGGTGGGAGACAGTTGTCCCCCACCAATCGCGCATGTCAGTTTATTTTTTTCCCAGTTAGGGCTTAGTTCTCTACAGTGGCAACTGCGTTCTGGACAGCCTCCAGAATTGCGTTGGAGGAGCAGGTCGCACCAGAAACCGCATCGACAGCGAGGGTTTCAGTGATATTCTGACCCGCCAGCTGAGTTGCCAGGCCGGTCTTGTTGCCCTTGCCGTTCAGCGCCTTGTTTGCATAGGTCACATTGTCGCCGGTTGCGCCGGTCATGGTGACCTCGGTAATCAGGTTGCTTTCCACCACCACAGTCACCGTGATGGTATAGGCGTCAAAATCCTCATCGTCATCCGGATAGGTCACAGCCGTGCCGGTCAGGGTGCCTGTGTAGGTCGTGTCCCCGGCGGGCAGCAGGGCCTTCGCCTCGGCAATGAAGGTTTCCAGCTCCTCAATCAGCTCGGCAGCCTCGCTGTAGGTGGCGTCCTCGTTCTCCAAAAGCTCCTTGGCTTCGGCAACGTGTTCCTCCAGAGAGGCGTGTTCCACCTGCTCCAAAAGGGCCTCGGCCTCGGCAATCAGGCTTTCCAGGGTTGCCCGCTGCTCGTCCGTCATGGAGGTGCTGCCAAAGGTCGCGGTAATGGGTGCATACCCATCGAGGGTGACGGTTACGGTGTACTGAACGCCATCCTCCGTTGCCGTATCCAAAACAACAGAGCCGTCGCTGGTCACATAGTCCTGTGCCAGATAAACCGTGGTGGCATTCCGGCCGGAGCCAACCGTGTAGGAAACGGTCACCGTGGCCTCGCCCTCAGGCAGACCGTTGATTTGCAGGGCGGTGGTGCCAATCGTATGCTCCACCGTAACCTTGCCGGTGTAGTAGGGGGCCAGGCTCACCTCGCAGGGAATGGCAATGGTGCCCTTGTCCGTGTACAGGGTCACGCTGGTCAGCGTCGCGCCGTTCAGGGATTCGCTGAACTGATAGAACGCCACGCCGCCGTGACCGCTCTTGTTGGCGCCGCCGGTGACGGAGAACGCAATCTCCAGATTTTCAACCCGGGTGCCCCACCACATATTTTCCATGCAGACCATACCGTAGGTGTTCCCGGTGGAGTCCTCCAGGACGGCGGCATAGATGGTTTAGGTTTCCTCGCCGATGGTGCAGCCGCCGTCCGTCAGCACGCCCTCCAGTTCGATCATGTAGTCGCCGTAGCTGCTGGAGGTAGAGGCTTCACCAACGGTCACGCCCTCGACTTCAACGGTTTCAGAAACGGAGGTGAAGCGGTACCCGGTCTGGGCGTTATAGGATACGACAAGATAGGTGCTGGGGGCTTCCTCCGTCTCCAGCAGGGTGAAATAATAGTCCTCTGTGGAGCTGGTTGCAAGATCCTTAATCTTGTTGTAGGTAGCCTCGGTCATGGCGACGGTGCAGGTCACGCCCAGAATTTTGGCGTCCTCGGCAGCGGTGATAAGGGTCGCGTTGCCTTCCTCGTCGTACTCATATTCCAGATTGTTGTAGGTGCCCTTAGCCAGACCGGTGGTGCCTGCCATTTTGGACGTGGTGGCCTGTGCTACGACATCCACATACTCATCCGCATCGGTAGCCGCCTCAAAGTAGTCCGCATAGGGGACGTTCATAGTGGCGTAAATGTAATTCGTGTCTACGCGCAGGTCATCCATGACGTAGTAAAGCATCTTAACCGCTTCCGCGCGGGTCAAATACCCCTGGGGCCGAAGTGTCTGGTCGGGATAGCCGTCAACGACCTCGCTGGCAATCAGCACAGAGACATAGTCCTCTGCATAGTCGGCAATCGTGCCGCTGTCAGTATACTCCGCCAGCACGTCCTCACCGGTGTATTCATAATCGGTACCGTAAATCATACGGCCGATCATGGCCATGGTTTCTTCCCGGGTAATCGTGTCGTCGGGAGCCATGGAGGTAGCGGACTTGCCATCCACATAGCCCGCCTCCAGCGCAATGGCGACCTCGTCATAGTACCAGGCATCGGCCTCCACATCCGTGTACGTCGCCACGGTGGCCACGTCGGCCTTGTCGGTCAGGCCGGCGACCCGGTTGATCAGGGTCATCATCTCTGCGCGGGTGATTGCCTGGTCGGGCATGTAAACGTTGTCGCCGTAGCCCAGCAGGTATCCGTCGTCCACGAAAGCCTGCATATACGCCTCCGCCCAAAGACCGGAGTAATCCGGGACAGAGGACTCGGCATAGGCGGGAACCGCACAGCCGACGGCCAGCGCACCGGCCAATGCGACGCTGAGTGTACGCTTCACATTTTTCTGCATATCATTTTCCTTTCCGTGAAACGGGTCGTCCGTTCCACCAGTGATTTTGTTCTCTCTGTCCTCGGATTAGACTGAGCTAACTTTGATACAGAGAGCCGACTTTTTAGCCGTTCATCAAGGATTATATATAACTAACTTGATTCTGTCTAATCCATTTCGCTCGGACTAATCCAATCCGGTCAAAAATTCTCCTGGGTTTGCGCTGTGCGTGGCCCGGAATTCCTTTGGGGACATACCGTATTGCTTTCGGAATGCGGCGCTGAATTTACTGGGGTTTTCGTATCCGGCCTCCATCGCAATGTCCATGATCGGGCGATTCGTTTCCATCAGCGCCTGGGCTGCGGCCCGAAGCCGATGGCTTTTCACAAAGGCATAAATGGAATTCCCATACATGGCGCGAAAGCAGCTTTTCAGCATACTTTCGGAGAGCTGATATCTTGCGGCTATCTCCGCCAGTGGCTTTCGCCCGCTCCCATCCCGGCAAAGCTCCTCCTTGATGGCGCGAACCTTGTCGGTCACACTTTTGGGAAAGTAAGCGTACTCCGGGCGTTGCCCCGGTTGCTTTGCCAGTTCGGGCAAGAGCAGGAGCAGTTCAAGCACCTTGATACGCAGTCCTTCGAGGTTTTCCTGTTCGCAAAGCGCCTCCAACGCAAGGAAAATCTGCTCCATTTCCGGCTCGGCCCGGATTATGACCTCCCGGTTCCGGGATTTCAAAGTCCGATAAAGCGCCTCCGGATTCATATGAAAATAGGGTTGCAGCTGTTCCAGCGTCTGCTTTGCCTTCTCCACCTGTACAGAAACCGTGATGCTGCAGTAGCTTTGCGTGGAAAATTCATAGCAGCCAACATAGCTGCTCCGGGCGGAGAGGCAAACCTCCCTTTCACCCAAGCTGGAAAGCGTATCGTCCTGAGACATCCATTCAATGCGCCCCTCCCGGTACCAGTCGATGCTGAAGGAGTTGTCCGCGTAATAGAATACACAGGGGCAGCGTTCCATGTGAAAGATGTACTTTTGTACTGTGATGCCGGGAAATATGGTGTAAACCATTTGGCGGTTTCTGTTGCCGTCCCCAAACCATAGCTGTATACAGTCATTCCCGTGTGGCTCTGAAGCCGTGAAGTTACTTAATACTAACTGCTCGATCATTTTGATGTTCCTTCTGTTCTCTTTGAATGTTAGATATATCTAACTTATTATGACACAGAAAGGAACGGGTGTCAACGGGAATAGAGAATGGATTTAGATTCCAGATGTATCTTTACAATAGATGTGAGACTGAGGGGATAGAAAAAGTGATTGAGTTCT
>JAJQBJ010000052.1 GCA_021203345.1 Oscillospiraceae bacterium | reverse complement strand
AACCAACGACACGGGGATTTTCAGTCCCCTGCTCTACCAACTGAGCTACAGAGGCGGGGATGGCCGCGCCGTGCGCGGCCTGGAGGCGACACCCGGATTTGAACCGGGGAATCAGGGTTTTGCAGACCCACGCCTTACCACTTGGCTATGTCGCCGAATATGGAGCGGGCAACGGGACTCGGACCCGCTACCTCCACCTTGGCAAGGTGGCGCTCTACCAGATGAGCTATGCCCGCAAATGGTGCCTCCGGTTGGAATCGAACCAACGACACGGGGATTTTCAGTCCCCTGCTCTACCAACTGAGCTACAGAGGCAAGGAATGTGGCGACCCGGATCGGGCTCGAACCGACGACCTCCAGCGTGACAGGCTGGCGTTCTAACCAACTGAACTACCGGGCCACATGGTGGGAACAACAGGGCTCGAACCTGTGACATCATGCTTGTAAGGCATGCGCTCTCCCAGCTGAGCTATGCTCCCGTTCCTCGCGTTTGTCGCCCTTCGCTCCGCCGACCGTCAAGCGACAAGTGATATTATATCAGGTTTGAGAAGTTTGTCAATACTTTTTTTCTTGAAAAAGCCGGGTTTTTCCTGCTTTGGCCTCCGGTGCGGGCGGCAGTGTGCCGCCCGCACCATCTGTCGCTTACATGCCGCCGCCCATGCCGCCAAAGCTGAAGCTAAAGCTGCTGGAGCTGCTGCCAACGCTGGCTACGGAATAGTTCACCGTATCCAGATAGCTGTACCAATATTCATCGCCCTCGGACAGGCCGGATAGAATTTCCACGTTCTCCCCATCTGACAGGCCGGTGGTCACCTCCACGGGGTCGCCCAATGTGTCCGTTTCCTCGTCGTAGCTGGTGTAGACATAGACGATGGAATCCTCCTCCACCAGAGCTGCCTCCGGGATGGTCAGCACGTCCTCTGTGGTGGAAATGGTGATCTTCACCGAGGCGTTCATCCCCACCAGCATGGACTCGTTGCGGTCAATGGTGACCTCCACGGAATACTTGCTGCTGCCGCCGGAGTTGCTGCCGCTGGTGTCGATGGCGGTCACAACGCCGTCAAAGGACTGTCCGGGCAGTGCGTCCAGCGTCACCTGTGCCTCCTGTCCCACGGCCAGGGACAGAATATCCAGCTCGTCCACAGTAATCGTGATTGTCATGCTGTCCTGGGGAGTGATGGACAGCAGCGTCGTCTCGGAAACGCCGTAGCTGGTGCTGCTTTCCTCCTCCGTTGCAGTCTCGTCTGTGGCTGCAACGGCATCCTCCGCAGTCGCCGTGCTGCCAGTGGCGTCTGTGCCCGTGGAGCCGGTCGAGCCGGTCAGCGCGGAAGAATCTCCTGTGGAGGTTCCTCCGGCGGTTTCCGTTCCGGCTTCGCCGGCCTGGGCGTTCTCCGTTTCAGAGGGCTGCTCCGTCTCGGCGTTGCCGGGTTCTTCCGGTTCCTCATCGGCTTCGGTGGAGCCGACGTAGACAATCCAGACCGGTATATCCTCCTCGCTGGTGCGGTTGCAGGTCAGCAGAAGAATGTCCCCCGACTTCAGCTCGCTCATATCGCTGGAAACCCATTCCTCATCCGTATAGGTGTACACCAGCACGGACTCGCTGATGTCCAGCGTGGCGGTTTCCGTCAGGATTTCCGCCAGAGCCTCCTCCGTCAAATCCAGGCTGCTCAGTTCGGCATAATCCTCTATCTCCACCGGCTCGGCGGTGATACTGAGGGTCAGAACCTGATTCTCCTCGTCCACCGCAGTCACCAGGCAGAGGAAGTCCAGATAATCCTCCTCGTCGGTTTCCTCCGGTTCGTTGGCCAGAAGGCTAACGCTGGCGGTTGTGCCGGTACTGAGGGTGGCGGTGGCGCTGTCCCCGTCAATGCCGGAGACAACACCCGAACAGGAGGCGTAGAGATACCCGTCCTGATACAGCTGGAACAGGGTATTCATCTGGGTTTCCAGCGCCTCACGCTGGGCCAGAAGTGTCTCGTAGTCCCCGGTGTACTCCGTGTCGGTCAGGGTCAACAGCGTGTCCCCAGCCTCCACCTCGTCATCCACAGCCACGTCTACGGACTCCACCGTACCGGAGTAGCCCGTCACCTTCAGCTCGCTGTGGATGTACAGGGTGCCCGTTCCCACGGTATCGCCGTCAGAGGTGGTGACTGTGACCTCCTCGCCATAGGCCGGGCCGTCATCCGACAGGGTAACGACTGCGGTTCCGTTCAGGTAGCTCTCCACCTTGCCGTCCACCTCGGTGCCGTCGCTCAGCGTCACAACAACCGTATCGCCGGCGGACAGCTCAGCCTCCGTCTCCAGGCTCACCGCCATGGTTCCGTCCAGAGAAATCAGCATCAGGGCTCCGGACTCATACATGGTATCCACCACGGCGGTATCCTCGGCAGCATAGATGATCTTCACCCGTCCGGAGGCGGTGGCGGTCAGCTCGTCGGAAATCTCGTCATCCTCATGCTCGGCCAGTTCCTCGTCCAGGGTGTCCAGCAGGGTTTGAATATTCTCCACCGCAGACAGGACAGAAACCTTGTCTACCGCGGCCAGCACGTCGCCCTCGGTCACGGTGTCCCCATCGGACACATACCACTGGGAAATCTCCACCCCGTCGGGTACGGTCAATTCCTCGCTGTCCTCCTCGGCCAGTGTTCCCGCTCCGGGGAGGGTGGTGCTCAGGGTCGTGACCTCCGCTTCTCCGGAGATAATGCTGGCCTCCGTCTCTGACGTGGTGGTGCCGGTGTTGAAGCGGCTGACGCCCTCCACCACTACGACCAGGAGAATCATTCCCACAAGCACAACTGCCCAGGTCGCCCCGGAGTGCTGGTGATGCTTTTTCACGGGCTTTTTCTGGATGGGATGCACCACCTCGCCTGCGGCGGCTGCGGCCTCCGCCGCTTCCTTAGCCTTTTGCAGACGGAGCTTCTTCTCCCGCCGGGAGATTATCACCAGCATCACAATGCTGGCTGCGTCCAAAACGCCGAAGATCACGGCCAGAAGCACCCAATGGCTCTTGACCCCTTGCAGGAAGCCCATCACGCCGGAGTCGCCCGCCGTCGCGCCGCTCATGTCAAAATCAGAGTTGTCGAACGATGCTCCATCGAAGTCAGTTGCCTCAGAATCAGATGCGTCAAACTCCGCAGAGCCGCTGGTATCCGGCATTTCGCCGTCCGTGGCTTCCTCCCGACCCATAGAGGGCATTTCGCCGTCCGCAGAGAACGATTCGGAGGGCATTTCCTCCCCGGTGGCGGATTCGGCGGTCATTTCTTCGCCGCCCATGATGTCGGTCAGATCGGTATCGTCCCTGTCTGCCATGTCGCCCATGTCGCTCATGTCCGCCCGGCCTCCCATGGTGGACATTCCATCCATGCCGCCCATGGTCGTCTGGACGGGAAGGGCAATGCCGATCACCAGGTCTGCACACAGCAGGAGGGAGAAAAGCACGGTCAGGACAATGTACAGGGGCTTTTTCTTATAAAAGGTCAGTGATTTGAATTTCATTCCAATATTCTTCATGTTTGCCCCTCCTTAACCGCCGTAATGCAGCGCGTCGATGGGCTTCATCTTGGCGGCCTTGTTGGCCGGGTACAGGCCGAAAATCAGGCCGATGATAAAGCAGAACACCACGGCAATCAGCACGACAGGGCCGTTCATATCAAAGCTCATGCTCAGGCTGGAAACCACCACGGAGGCCAGCTTCAATATCACCCAGGAGATGAAAATACCAATCAGACAGCCCATCATACACAGCGCCACGGCCTCCATCAGGAACTGGCGCAGAATCACGCCGCGGCTGGCGCCGATGCTCTTGCGGATACCGATTTCCCGGGTGCGCTCGGTAACGGAAACCAGCATGATGTTCATAATGCCGATGCCGCCCACCAGCAGGGAGATACCCGCAATGCCGCCCAGCATGATGGTCAAAATCGAGGTGATGCTGCTCATGGTATCCTCCAGCACGTTGGAGTTGGAAACCTCGAATGCGTCGCTGTCCTCTTCAAAGCGCTCCAGCAGCAGGCTGGTGATAACGCTTTCGGCGGTGTCCGTGTCGCTGTCCTCCGCCGCGCTGACATAGAAGGTGGTAATATCCGAGCTGATGGAATCCGAGATACGCAGCAGCGTGGTATAGGGGATATAGACCGCCAGTGTGCCGGAGGTCAATACGCTGGTCAGGGAGCTGTCATCGTCGGCCAGCACGCCCACGATAGTGAACTTCATGCCGTCCAGAGAAATTTCCTCCCCCAGACAGTCCAGATAGCCCACCAGATCCTCGGCAAGGCTCTGGCTGACCACGCAGACATAGTTGTTGTTGTCCACATCCGTGGTTTTCAGGAAGCGGCCCAGGGACAGCTCCAGCCCCTCCACATCGTAATAGGAGGCGGTAGTGCCGTACACCGTGGCGGTGTCGCTGTCGGAGTCATATTTCACCGTGGCGGAGGTCGTCTCCGCCGGGGCGATATCGCCGATTCCGTCCTCTGTGGCCCACTCCTGTAAGGTATCCAGCGTGACCAGGTTCCCGTAATCGTCCGAGACAGTCACGGTCAAAAGGTCGGTGCCCAGGCTGTTCACCGTGTCCGTGACGGTGCTGGTGGCGCCGTTGACCAGACTGACCAGCACCACCAGCGCCATCACGCCGATGATAATGCCCAGCATCGTCAGGAAGGAGCGCATCTTGTTCCCGGAGATGGACTTCATCGCCATTTTAAGCGTTTGAATCATGACTGCACCTCCATCGAAGAACGCTGTTTGCCCAAATCCGTCACGCCGTCGGAGAGCTTGCCGTCCCGAATCCGGATGATACGGGAGGCCTGCATTGCCACCTCGTCGTCATGGGTAATCAGGACGATGGTATTCCCCTGCTGATGCAGCTCGTGAAAGATATCCATAATCTCCCCACTAGTGTGGGAGTCCAGGTTGCCCGTCGGCTCGTCCGCCAGAATCAGGGAGGGACGGGTGACAATGGCCCGGGCAATGGCGACGCGCTGCTGCTGGCCGCCGGAAAGCTCCGTGGGCAGGTGCTTGGCCCGTTTTTCCAGCTGCACCCGTTTCAGGGCCTCTGTCACACGGGCCTTTCGCTCGGCACGCTTGACCCCCTGATAGATCAGGGGCAGCTCCACGTTTTCCTCCGCCGTCAGCTTGGCGATCAGGTTGAAGCTCTGGAACACAAAGCCAATTTTTTTGTTGCGGATATGGGCCAGCTCCGTTTCTGTGTAATCCTCGATGGGAATTCCATCCAGCAGATAGGTACCCGCGTCCGCCATATCCAGACAGCCGATGATATTCATCAGGGTGGACTTGCCGGAGCCGGACGGCCCGATGATGCTGACAAATTCCCCCTGGTCGATGTGCATGGTGGCGTGGTCCAGGGCGCGAACCTCCTCGTCGCCCACCAGGTACATCTTACAAATGTTTTTGATGTCGATCATAGTGCGCCTCCGTTTAGTTCGGGCCGCCGCCGGAGGGCATACTCATACCGCCGCCTGCGTCGCTGCCGCCGGACATACCGCCCATATCGCTGCTTCCGGAATCAAAGCCGCCGCCGGAGCTGCCGCCCATGGAGGAGAACATATCGGCCATGCTGTCCTCGGTGGAGGAGGAATCGGTATAATACACCACATCGCCCTCGGACAGGCCGGAGGTGATCTCCACATAGGAGCTGTTGGACAGGCCCACGGTGACCTCCACCATGCCGGAATACTCGCCGGTGGACTCGTCATACTCCGTGTAAACGTAGGCGGTGGAGCTGGTCTGATGCAACGCATCCACGGGAATCAGCAGCGCATCATCCACGCCCTCGATGGTGATGACCACCGAGGCGGTCATGCCCGCCAGCATATTCTCCACCTTGTCGATGGTGATGGTGGCGGTATAGGAGGTCACGCCGGAGCTGCTGGAGGCGGAGGTGTCGATTTCCGTCACGGTGCCCTCATAGCTGTCATCACTCAGGGAGTCAATGGTAACTGTGGCGGTCTGACCCTCCTCCAGGGAGAGGATATCCGTCTCGTCCACGCTGATGGTGACGGACATACTGACATCCGGTGAAATGGTGGCGATCTCCGTATAGGAGGCCGTAGTGGTTGTGGTGGCTGCGGTGGTGTCAGTGGAGCCGCCGGACATGGCGTCGGCGGACGCTGTGGAGCCGGTGGAGGACGAGCTTGAACTGCTGCTGGTTTCCGTCAGGCTTTCAATCACGCCCGCCGAGGGAGCCAGAATACCGCCCTCCTTGTAAATCTGCACCAGCTCGGCCAGCTGCTCCTCCAGCTCGGCCCGCTGCTCCAGCAGGGAGTCATAGTTGGCGGAGGTTTCCGTATCCGTCAGGGTCAGCAGCGTGTCTCCCGCGTCTACGGCCTCGTTCTCTGAAGCTTCGATTTCGTCCACTGTACCGGCATAGCCGGTGATTTTCAGCTCACTGTGAATGTAAAGCGTACCGGTCAGGCTGTCCCCCACGGTGACGGTGTCGCCGTAGGTGGGGCCGTTATCCGTCACCAGTACGGTAGCTACCCCGGAGACGACCTTTTCCACCGTGCCGGTGTACTCGGTTCCGTCGCTGGCGGTGACGGTGACGGTATCTCCGGCGGCCAGCGTATCGGTTTCCACGTCCACGGCCATGTAACCGTCCAAGCTCAGGAGCATCAGTGCTCCGCTGTTGTACATCACGGTAACAACGTCATCGCCCTCCGTAACGTAAACAGCCTTTACCCGGCCGGAGACGCTGGCGGTGACGGTGTCGCTGACCTCGTCCTCGCTGGCGCTTTCGATTTCCTCATCCAAAGCATCCAGAGACGATTGCAAATCGGACATAGCCGTGCTCAGGGAGGCGCTGGTCACAGTGGCAATCAGGTCGCCCTCCTCCACGGCGTCCCCTTCCTCTACATAAAAGTCGTCGATCTCCAGCGTGCTGAGCATTTCGACGGATTCCTCGTCCTCTGCGGTCAGTGTTCCGGAACCGGAGACGGTGGTGCTGATGCTGCCGGTGGTCACCTCGGCGGAAAGCACGCTGTCGGTGCTGTCCGAGCTGAACTGACTGGTCACGCTTCTGCGTAACATCGTGATTCCCACGACGATCAGCGCCAGAATCAGCACCACAAGCACAATGGCGGTAATCAGAATTCTGCGCTTCCGCCGCTTTCGGGCGCTTCGATGCTGGGCAAAGATTTCTTCCCCGGACTGTTCCGGTGTCGTTTGTGGCATAAGTATCCCTCCATAATCACTGCGCGTAATTGTACGCACACAGAACGATTGTAACATTCTTAGGATATGGTATAAAACTGAATCCACGCTGAAATTCCCCGTGAACTTTTTGTAAAGCCACATTCGGGCAGCCTTTTGTCCGCTTTTTTGGGCCAACCGGGGCAAAAGCGCCGCGCTCCAGGCAGCTCCCCGGAACGCGGCGCAATAAATTTGTGAATGGGGGTTAGCGAATTTGACCATTCCCCCGAATGACATACTTGTAGGTGCAAAGCTCCTCCAGCCCCATGGGGCCTCTGGCGTGGAGTTTTTGGGTGGAAATACCCATCTCGCAGCCCAGACCGAACTCGCCGCCGTCCGTGAAACGGGTAGAGGCGTTCACATACACTGCCGCGCTGTCCACCAGCGCCTCGAACTTCGCCGCAGCCTCGGCGTCCTCGGTGACAATGGCCTCGCTGTGGCCGGTGGAATGGGCGTTGATATGTGCAATGGCCTCGTCCACGCTGTCCACCAGGCGAACGGCCAAAACGTAGTCCAAAAACTCCGTGTCGAAGTCCTTCTCCCCCGCCGGGGTACCGGAGACAAACCGGGCCGCATCCTCGGACAGACGCAGCTCCACCGGCGGCTTTCCGGCGGCTGTGCGCTCCTGGGTCAGACGGCGGCCCAGTGCAGGCAGGAACTGCTCCGCCACCGCCCGATGAACCAGGCAGACCTCCTCCGCATTGCACACGGAGGGGCGGCTGGTCTTGGCGTTTTCGATGATATTCACCGCCATGTCCAGATCGGCGGCGGCGTCCACATACACATGGCAGATGCCGGTGCCTGTCTGGATGCAGGGCACGGTGGCGTTCTCTACACAGGCCCGAATCAGGCCCGCGCCGCCCCGGGGAATCAGCAAGTCCACAAAGCCCACGGCGGTCATCAGCTCATTGGCGCTTTTGCGCGTGGTGTCCTCCACCAGATTTACCAAATCGCCGGGCAGTCCCACTGTCTCCAGCCCGTGCTTCAGGGCCTGTACAATGGCATAGGCGGAACGAAACGCCTCCTTGCCGCCCCGCAGAACGCAGGCGCTGCCCGCCTTCAGAGCCAGCGCCGCCGCGTCAGAGGTGACGTTGGGACGACTTTCGTAGATAATAGCAATTACGCCCATGGGGACGGTACGCTTCTGAATAACCAGGCCGTTGGGCCGCTCTACGGTGGAGCGAATCTTCCCCACCGGGTCGGGCAGCGCCGCCACCTGGCGAATTCCCTCCGCCATGCCGTCGATACGCCCGGCATCCAGCGCCAGACGATCCAGCATCACGTCGCTGATGTTTCCCTTTGCGTCGTCCAGATCCTGCCGGTTGGCGGCCAGAATTGCCTCCTGCTCCGCAACCAGCGCATCCGCCATGGCGAGAAGGGCCTGATTCTTCACGCCTTCGCTGAGGGTCGCCAAGGCGGGCTTTGCTTCTCTGGCCGCATACAAAATTTCCTGTGTGGTCATTTGACTTTCCTCCCTACAAATCGCGTTCCGACGGAGTCTCCGTCTAAGATTGCATAAAGCTGCTCCGGGTGCTTTCCGTTGGCAATCACCATGTCAACCCCCTGGGCGGTGACGATTTCCGCGGCGTTCAGCTTGGTCACCATGCCGCCGGTGGCCAGCTCCGTCCCCTTGTCTCCCGCCAGGGCGCGAATCTCATCCGTGATATTCAGCACCACGGGCAGCAGCTTCGCCCCGGCGTCCTCCTTGGGATTGGCGGTGTAAAGCCCGTCAATGTCGCTGAACAGCACCAGCAGATCCGCCTGGGCGCTGACCGCCACGATGGCCGAGAGGGTGTCATTGTCCCCCACAGAAAATTCATCGGTGGCAACCGTATCATTCTCGTTGATGACTGGCAGCGCCCCCAGCTCCAGCAGACGAAACAGGGTGTTCTGGAAGTTTTTCTTTCGGGCCTCGTTCCGCAGGTCGTCCCCGGTCACAAGAATCTGGGCCACGACATGATTATAATCCGTAAAGAGCTTGTCATAAACGTACATCAGCTCACACTGGCCCACGGCGGCGGCGGCCTGTTTGGTGGGCATATCCTCCGGGCGGTGGGACAGGGACAGCTTGCCCACCCCCATGCCAGTGGCCCCGGAGGAAACTAAAATCACCTCATGCCCGGCGTTCTTCACGTCGCTGATGACCTTGCAGAGCAGCTCCACCTGCCGGATGTTCAGCCGACCCGTGGCGTGGGTCAGGGTAGAGGTGCCGATTTTGATAACGATTCGCATATGGTTCCTGCTCCTTTTCTTTCGTGCTTTACTATGATAACTGATTGCAGTGGAATTGTCAACTGGGACGGAGATGAAATCAGGACGCACTGCGATTCGCAATGCGTCCCGTTTTTACTCTTACTTGTTCTCTTTTCCGCGTTTCCGCGCTTCGCGCTTCTGTCTGCGCTCCTCCATTTCCGCTTCTTCCTGTTGCAGGTTGGGGTTCAGGGCCTCGCGCTGTTCCTCCGTCAGATATTTGGCATAAATTTTCTCCTGAAACAGGGATAGGAGCAGCACCAACAGGGCGGGACAAAACAGCACCGGCCACCAGTTGTTGATGATGAACACCGCCACCTCCAGCACCAGAAGCACCTGGACAATGGTGGAAAACAAATGCCGTAACGTCAGGAAAATGGAGGTTCGCAGCAGCGCCCCCAGCTTCATGTCAAAGCGGCCCAGCATGGGGAACAGATAACAGGCCATGCCGATGGGAACCACCAGCGCCACATAATAGGCCATATACATGATGACCCCGGAGCCGGTGGAAATATTGTTCGCCATCACGCTGTAGCCGAAGGCCAGAACCACGCCCACCGCCTCACAGAGGACGGTCAGGGGAATCCCGGTTTTCAGCGCCCCCACAAAGGAGCGGAAGAACAGGCCGAAGGCCCCCTCCTCCTTCTGCCGGAACACTTTAACCATGGTGTAGTACAGGGCGGCTGTGGCAGGCCCCGCCGTGACGATGGGCAAGCAGAGCATCGCCCAGCAGATCGACAGGCCCACGATATCCACGCCCCGGGCCAGCATACGAAACACAAGGTTGTCCGGATCAAAAATTTTGTTCAGCATAGCATCAGATGCCTCGATTTACAGATGTTTGTCCGCCAGGGCGTTGGCAATCAGCTCCCGGTTTTCCTGGGCTTTCGGGCCCATCCTGCGGCAAACCTCCTGAAACAACACGTCAATCAGGAATAATTGAGCAACGCGGGCCTCCACCGACCCCAGCTGCAGCGGCCCCTCGTTGGCGCCGCATTGCAGAACTACATCCGCATAGACGGTGCCGGGGGACTTGGTAAACCGGGTAAACAGAATCGTTTTGGCCCCCCGGGCCTTGGCAAGGGCCATCACATCCACAATGTCCTTGGTGGAGCCGGAATAGGAGAAAAACATCAGCACATCCCGGGTTTCCAGCAGGGCGGCAGCTGTGGCCTGCATATGGGAATCCTCCACGCAGAAGTAATTGGGGGCGATGGTGGAGAACAGGTGCGCCGCCTCCGCCGCAATGATGACGGAGCCGCCCTGTCCCATGCAATAGACCATATTTGCCTGGGTCAGCAGATCCGCCGCCTGCTGGATGCGCTCCGGGCGAATCAGCTCGTTGGTTCGCACCAGCGCCTCCACGTTGGCGTTGAGCAGCTTGCGGCTCATCTCCTCGATGGAGTCCTCCGGAAGGATTTCCCGCTCCATCGGCTCCAAAGGGAAACCAGCAGCGCTGGCGGAGTGATCTCCCGCCGACTTGGCAAGGGCCAGCTTAAAGGCATTGTATCCCCGCAGCTTCAGCCGACGGCAGAAGCGGGAAACCGTGGCCTCCGCCACCTCGCAGGCCTCCGCCAGCTCAGAAATCGACATAAACTGAACCGCAGAGCGGTGAATGATAACGTAATCAGCCACCTTTTTCTCTGATGCGGTCAGGCGGTAGTAATTGTCATTGATGGTGTCAAAGATATCCCGCATCGGAATATTCGGCGCTTTTGCATCCTCGGACATCCATCTCACCTCCCAGGCAAATTTGTATTATGAATCAGGCGTTCGCTTTCGCCTCTATTTCATCCATCAGCTTGTCGACGATGGTCAGGCAGCGCGGCACATGGAAGGGGCCTTTAAAGGTGCTGCCCTTGCAGGGCGGCTCCGTCGGCAGGCCGTCCCGGCGGAGATATCCGTACCACTCGCCGTATTCCGGGTCTGCAAAATGCGCTTTGGCATAGTCCGCCGCCTTATAGAACCAGTCCAGATAGGTCTGCTCCCCGGTGTCCCGGTAGAACATCATGGAGGCGATCAACAGCTCGTTATGGGGCCACCACAGCTTCATATCATGCTCATACGCCTCAGGGGGCCAGCCCAGCGCGTCGATGAAGTACAGCAGGCCGCCGTACTTCTCATCCCAGCCGGCATTGGCCGCATTGTGGAAAATCTGCTGAGCGGTCTTGCTCAGTTCGGCATCGCCCTCGTAGTTGGCCTGATTCTCCAGGAACCAGCTCCCTTCGATGTCGTGACCGGGGTTGACCACCCGGCCCGCCACGGTGTCGGTTTGCAGCTCACCGTTGGGGCCAACCGTCTCCAGGACGCAGTTCAGCTCCGGCTTATAGTGATACCGGAGAATCTTATCCACACATTCCTTCGCCATGGCCTCGTAGTACTCCCGATTCTCCGGGTCACAGCGGCGCATCACGTCCGTCACATTCAGGAAAATCATGGGATCGCCAAAGGCGCGGCTGGAGCGCGTCTCCGGAATGGTCTTGGGGCCAAGGCCGGTGGGGTCCTGAATCAGGCCGTTGTTCAGCTTGTACACCATGTCATAGGCCCAGCGGGCGCGTTCTATGCGTACCCTGTCCCCGGTGTTGGCGTAATACTCCGCGTTGGCGATGCAATAGAAGTTCTCCGAGTGGCAATACCGCCGCTGGCGCAGGGGCTTGCCGTCCCCGGTGACGGTGAAGTAAAGCCGCCCCTCCGCATTCCAGTTGCGGCAGTGTTCCTCCAAAAAGTCCAGGCAGCTCCGGCTGGCCTCCAGCCACTCCGGGCGCGGGCCGTAATTGGTGCAGAGGTAGGCGAAAATCCACCCGCAGCGGCCCTGCATCCACACGCTTTTATCCGTGGAGAAAATCCGGCCCTGCCGATCCAGGCAGGTGTACACGCCGCCGTGCTCCTTGTCCATGCCGTAGTTCAGCCAGAAATCCACGCTTCGTTTCAATTCATCCCTGACCCACTGATGGGTCTGTTGAAATTTCACCATATCCATTGTCGATCATCCCTTCTCTTGTAGAACATAGACTGGTGTGATGCCTCTCCTGTAAGAGGTCATCTAATTTTACCATTTGTGAAAATCTTTTTCAACCTCCCAGAAAAATTATCCGAAAATTTTCTCCGGGATGAGATGCGTTTTGGAGGGGGAACCGCTCTGCGAGAATGCCGCGCAACGCGGCCATTTTTTGTGCATATTTGACAGGTGATTTTGTGCAAAAGGGAGAAGTGCCCTGATTTTAAAATTTCCAATGCGAATCAGGTTCCATTCAATGGGCCGAAATGCCCCCATATTTTCCTACAGACGGGAGGAGGTGTTGTTATGGAGACTGAACGCGGCGGCGACAAGGCGGGCCGTCAGACCGAGGTGGAGCAGTGGGCCAAAATGCTGGCCCGCAGACTTCTGCGAAAATCCAACGACGTTGTGAAGCTGGCGTATCTGGAGGGGGATACCCTTAGCGAGCAGCTGGACAGGCTGGATCTGTCCCTGCTCAACGAATTTAAGCGCAGCGCCAACGGTGCGGTGGAAATCAAGCTGATCGACCGGGTGAAGGCATTGGGGGAGCTGGCCGCTCTGCTGGAGCGGTCAACCCCGCCGGAGGACGATGCGGCCCAGGCCCGGACGCAGGCCGACAGTCTGTATCAGGCACTGGAACGCCGCGCCGGGGAGCAGTCCTATGATTGAGCAATTCTCCCCCCGTCAGCTCCAGGTGATGACCTGGTGGTGTGACCGCTCCCCGGAACGGGAGCGGGACGGTATCATCTGCGACGGAGCGGTCAGAAGCGGCAAAACCCTGTGCATGGGGCTGTCCTTTGTGTGCTGGGCCATGCGCCGGTTTGACGGGCGGCAATTCGCCTTCTGCGGCAAAACCATCCGCTCCGTGCGGCGAAATTTGACCGTTCCTCTGCTGCCCATGCTGGAAAGCCTGCACTTTCAGTGCCGGGAAAAGCTGTCCGAAAACCTGATTGAAGTGGCCTTTGGCGGGCACAGGAACCGGTTCTACCTCTTTGGCGGCATGGACGAAGGCTCCGCCGCCCTGATTCAGGGCGCGACCTTTGCCGGGGTGCTGCTGGACGAGGCCGCGCTGATGCCCCGCTCCTTTGTGGAGCAGGCCTGCGCCCGGTGCAGCGTAGAGGGCGCAAAGCTGTGGTTCAACTGTAACCCGGAGGGGCCGGAGCATTGGTTTTTCCAGGAGTGGATACAGAAGGCCCGTCAGCGCAACGTCCTGTACCTGCACTTCACCATGGAGGACAACCCCTCCCTGTCCCTGCGTACCCTCCAACGGTATCAAAAGCAGTATTCCGGGAACTTTTACCGGCGCTTTGTGTTGGGCGAGTGGGTAGCCGCCGAGGGGCTGGTGTACGACTTCTTTGACGAGCGGTGCATTGCCCCGCCGCCGGAGTGGCTGGAGGAATTTGTCATTTCCTGCGACTACGGAACCCGGAACCCCGCCTCCTTTGGCCTGTGGGGCAGAAAGGGCGATGTGTGGTATCGGGTGAAGGAGTTCTACTACAGCTCCCGGCAGGAGGGCCGCCAGAAAACGGATGCGGAATACGAGGCCGATTTGGCCCGGCTGGCCGGTGGCCGGAGCATCCGGCTGGTGGTAGTAGACCCCTCCGCCGCCAGCTTTATTACGCTGCTGCGGCAGCGGGGCTGGCAGGTGCGCCGGGCCAAAAACGACGTGCTGGAGGGTATCCGCATCACCGCCGGGCTGCTCCGGGACGGGAAGCTGGTCATCAGCCCCGACTGCACCGACGCGATTCGGGAGTTCCGGCAATACTGCTGGGACGACCGGTTCGGCAGCCGGGACCAGGTGCGGAAGGAGTTCGATCATGCCATGGACGATATCCGCTATTTCGCCGCCACGGTAGCCGCCCCTGCCCGGGCGCTGCCCATTGCGGCGGGAACCGTAGAACGGGGCGCCTGGCGCTGAACGCACAAAATCGGGAAAGGAACACAACATGAACTGGAAGCGAAAGCAGACAAAGCGGCCCGCCCCCTCCGCCGGGGCCGCCACCGTACAGCTTCGGGACGGAACCCGGCACCCCTTCGGGATGTTGGACAGCTACGTTCCCCTGCAAAAGGCGGAGTACCGGCTGTATCGGGGCATCCGGGAGGCCGTTCCCGCCGTGGATGCGGCCATTTTGAAGCTGATCCGGCTGGTGGGCGGAGTGCAAGTCCAATGCGGAAATGCCGCCGCCCAGCGGAAGCTGGATGAATTTCTCCGCCATGTCCCCACCGGCTGGGGGCAACAGGGTATCCAGTCCTTTTTGGACGGGTATCTGGACTCCATGCTGACCTGCGGGCACGGAATCGGTGAAATCGTTCTGAATCAGAATGGGCGGGAGATCGCCGCCGTCTTGAACGGGAACCCCGCCGGGGTGGAGCTAAAGGAGGGGGATTCCCCGCTGGATGTGACGATTTGCGGCTGGGATCAGAAGGGTCAGCTTGTGGAGCTGCCCCGGCAGGATCTTCTGCTGTTCACCCCGCTGAACCCGGAGGCGGACAGCCCCTATGGCGTTTCCCTGCTGCGGAGTATGCCCTTTCTGACGGACATTCTGATGAAGGTCTATACCGCTGTGGGACAGAACTGGGAGCGAGTGGGCAACCTGCGGTTTGCCGTTACCTGTAAGCCCGGCTCCGGGGAGCCGGACATGGACTCCGCCCAGGAGCGCAGCGCCGCCATTGCAAAGGAGTGGGCCGCCGCCATGCAGGATACGAAGAACGGCCGGGTCCGGGACTTTGTGGCTGTGGGAGATGTGGATATCAAGGTCATCGGCGCGGACAACCAAGTGCTGGACGCAGAGGTTCCGGTGCGGCTGATTCTGGAGGAGCTGATTGCCCGAACGGGTATCCCGCCCTTTATGCTGGGGCTGAGCTGGTCTACCACGGAACGGATGAGCACCCAGCAGGCTGACATCCTCACCAGTGAGCTGTACGCCATCCACCGGACACTGGAGCCGACGCTGGAGCGCATTTGCCGCCTGTGGCTGCGGCTCCGCGGCTATGACAGCCGGGTGGAGGTTCAGTGGGCCGAAATCAACTTGCAGGATCAGGTGGACGACGCGAAAGCCGCGCTGTATCTCCAGCAGGCCCGGAAACTAAAGCTGGAGAACGACCGGCTGGAGCAGGGGCGCGGCTCCACCATCGACGAGCTATTGGAGGCGAAGCTATGAACATCAACAAGGAGGCCCGGACGGAGTGCGGCTGTCTGCCGGACGAGGCCGAGCTGGAACAGATCAACGCCCTGTCCCGCAGGCCCCTGACCGCAGAGGAGGTATACACCTTTGAGGTGCGCCTTTGCGACAACGAGGTAGACCGGGACTTTGAGCGGTTTGACGTGGCCGCCCTGGAACGGCTGGGTCAGCTGTTTGTGGGGAAAACAGGTCTGTTTGACCACAACTGGGCCGCGGCGGGGCAGGCCGCCCGTATTTACCGCACGGAGATCCTCACGGACACCTCGCAGACCACCTCCGCCGGGGAGCCGTACACCTGTTTAAAGGGCTATGCCTATATGGTGCGAACCGGCAGCAACGAGGACCTGATTCGGGAAATCGAGGGCGGCATCAAGAAGGAGGTTTCCGTCTCCTGCGCGGTGTCGGACACCCGCTGCTCCATCTGCGGGGAGTCCCTGTACGACCGGGAGGCCTGTGTCCACACCAAGGGGCGGTGGTACGGCGACCAGCTGTGCTACGGGATTCTGGAGCAGCCCACCGATGCATATGAGTGGAGCTTTGTGGCGGTGCCCGCCCAGCCCAGGGCCGGGGTGGTAAAGGGCTTTCATCGGGACGGTTCCACCCTGAAGGACTTTCTGGCCGAGCGTCCAGACCTGCTGCGGGAGCTGGAGGCTTTGGAGGAGGAGGGCCGTCTGGGGCGGAAATACCTCAGCGCATTGCGCCGGGAGGTCGTTCGCCTGGGCGGGCTGCTGGACGCCACCATGGATCACGGCCTGCGAAGCTCCATGGCGGAGAAGCTGACGGAGGAGGAGCTTCTGGCCCTGAAACAGGGCTACGAGGCCCAGCTGGAGCAGCGATATCCCCCGGTCAGTCAGCTCTACCGCAAGGAAAAGGCGGCAGCTCCGATGGAATCTGACGGCGCGTTCCTGATTTAAGAAATCAGTTCGCATAGAAACCAACAACCAGCTTTGAAAGGAGAATCCGGTATGAATGTAGCATTTGATGGAATTGGCGCGGTTATGGCCACCTTCCTGACGGAGGAGGGCGTGACCGGCGGCGAGGTGGTCAAGGTCACGGACAACGGGACTGTGGGCCTGTGCAGCGAGGGCGACGCCTTTTTCGGCGTGGCGCTGGTTCCCACGGACGGGGCCGCAGCCGTGCAGGTAAGCGGGTTTATGACCGTACACTGTGACAGCGGCGTGCCCGCCCTGGGGTATGTCACCCTCTGCGCCGACGGCAATGGCGGCGTAAAAACCGCCGCCTCCGGCACCGCCGTCCAGGTGGCAGCCGTGGATGAGACGAACCTGACCGCTGTGATTTATCTGTAAGCAAGGAGGAATTACGATGGCTTATACCTATGAGACTGTAAGACTGGAAAAAGGGATGTACGGCGAGAGCGGCAAGAGCTTTACCCAGGTTCTGGAGGAGCGCGACCCCTCCGAGAACTACCGCGGCACCCCGCTGGAGGGCCTGGACGCTTATCAGCGCCAGCTCAAGCGCTTTGACATCAAGGTGAAGGGCGCCGGCTCCGACCCGGTGGAGAAGTTCTTCCGCACCTCGGATTCCTCCGTCCTGTTCCCGGAGTACATTGCCCGCTCCATCAAAACAGGCATGGAGGAGAGCAACATCCTGCCCGCCATCACCGCCACCATCACCACCTTTGACGGGATGGACTATCGCTCCATTGCCTCCGTCCCCAGCGAGGATGAGAAATCCCTGAAGCGGGTGGACGAGGGCGCAGAGATCCCTCAGACCACTGTGCGAACCCAGGAGAATCTGGTTCAGCTCCACAAGCGGGGCCGGATGCTGGTGGGCTCCTATGAGGCCATTCGGTTCCAGAAGCTGGACCTGTTTTCCGTCACGCTGAAGCAGATCGGCGCATACATCAACCGGATGCATCTGGAGGACGCCATCGACGTGCTGATGAACGGCGACGGCAACAGCAACCCGGCGGACACCTTTGCGGTGGGAGACAGCACCATCGGCGGCACTGCCGGCAGTCTGACCTATGAGGATCTGATCAACTTCTGGGCGCAATTTGAGCCGTATGAGATGAACACCTTGCTGGTACCCACCGGGGTCATGGTCAAGCTGCTGGGCCTGTCCGAGTTCCAGAATCCTCTGACCGGCCTGAACTTCCAGGGCACCGGCAAGCTGACCACCCCGCTGGGTGCGACACTGCTGCGCTCCTCCGCCGTTCCCGCCGACACCCTGATCGGTCTGGACAGAAATTATGCGCTGGAGATGGTGCAGGGCTCCTCCGTTATGGTGGAGTATGACAAGCTCATCGACCGGCAGCTGGAACGGGCCGCCATCACCTCCATCTCCGGCTTTGCCAAGCTGTTCCAGGAGGCGGGAAAGGTGCTGACGCTGGCATGACAGAGGACATGACCGCGCTGGTGGGAACCTATCTCTCCATCAACGGCTCGGTGGACGAGGCGCTGGAAACACCGCTGAGAACCGCCTGTGAACAGGCGCTGCTGTCCCGGCTGAAACCTGGCGTGAATCCGGAGACAGACTGCCCCGAGGTTTTTGCCCTGGCGGTGGCGCTGCTGATGCTGGCCGAGGCGGACACCGTACAGGCCGGCGGCAGCGCGGCCTCCTTCACCGCCGGGAGCCTGACCATCAGCCGCTCCGCCGGGGAGACGGACGATTCCGCCTCTCTGCGGGCCAGAGCCTACACGCTGCTGCGGCCCTATCTCACCGATGAGGGCTTTGCCTTCCGGAGTGTGCGGGCATGAGCGCGGCGGAACGCTTCTCCGCCCTGGCCCGGCGGTACGGCCAGCGGGTAACGCTGCTGGACGGGGACGGAACTGCCGTGGCCGACGGCTATGGCTTCGTCCAGCCCCTCATGTCCGAGAGTAAAGAATATCAGTGGCAGACCGCCTCCAAGCTGGGAACCTATGACGGGGCCAGGTTCCGCTTTCTGGGGGAGGCGGATTTGGCAGACAGCACCGGGGACTTCGCTCTTTTGCTCTGTCTGGGCAGGCGGTTTCTCTTTCAGGAGGTACAGCCCGTTTACCTTCAGGAGCAGCGGGTCTACTGGTGGGGGATTCTGACCTGTGCTGACGAGGAGGATGATTGCACATGACCTTGACGGAAGTGCGGCAAAGCCTAATTGATTACCTGAACCTCCAGGGCGTTCACGCCCTGGGGGCCTGGGCCGGGGATGCGCGGCTGACCCACCCCGCCGGGGTGGCAGTTGTGGGGCTGAAAAGCCTGAGCTGCGCCCCCTGGGGAATCAGGACTATCTGGGCCAGCGGTATGTGGAGGAACAGAACGCCCTGTGCGCCGTATACATCCGACGGCTGGAGCTGGTTTTCAGTCTGGATTTGTACGCCCCCATGGGGGAGCCGGAGGTGTGTCTGACCCTGTTTGACCGGCTGGCGCAGGCGGTATGTCTGGGCGGGCCGGAGGGCCTGACCTGTGGGGAGCTGTCCTGCGGCGATTTGACCTATGACAATGACAGCAGAACCCTGACCTGCCCCGCCCGATTGTCCTGCCAAGCGGGATGCGCCCTCTATCAAACCGAGGAGGGCGAGGTATTTACCGATTTTGTTGTGAAAGGAGAGCTGATCTCATGAGTACGACCCATGAACGGCCCGGCGTATACTCCTCGTATGACGCTTCCTCCGTGGTATACGGCGGCACGGGTACTCTGGTGGTGGGCGCAGTGGGCTATGCAGCCGAGGGCGAGGCCCTGACCGCCACCCAATTCACCGCCGCGGCGGATGCGGACGCATTGTACGGCGCGGACAGCAGTGCAGAAACCTCGCTGCCCGATATTGTGCGGATGGCGCTGAAAAACGGGGCCTCCTCCGTGGTGGCGGTGCCCGCCGCCGTGGGCACTTCGCCTGCGGTGAGCGATTATACTGCCGCGCTGGAGGTGCTGGCGGGCTGGGAGGATATCTCCGTCGTGATTTGCGACACCGGGGACGCAGACGTTCACGCCGCACTGCTGACCCATGTGACGGAGTGTTCCGCCGCCCGGAAGGAGCGCATTGCCGTGGTAGGCGGCACGGCCTCCGACGGTACCGCCGAGCTGCTGGAACGGGCGCTGGCGCTGAACAGCGAGCGCATGGTGCTGGTGGCTCCGGTTTCTACGAACAGCGACGGCGCGGCGATGGAAACCGGCGCATTGGCGGCAGCCGCCGTGGCGGGCGCCATTGCGGACGAAAGCGACCCGGCCATCCCGCTGGGCGGGGCTGCCCTGTCCGGACTGAGCGGCCTGTCCGCGCCTATTCCGACGATGTGCTGGATTTGCTGATTCCGGGCGGCGTGACCCCGCTGGAATCCGTGGGCGGGGTCGTCAGCGTCGTGCGGGGCGTGACCACCCGCACCACCACCTCCGGGGTGGCGGATACCACCTGGCGGGAGCTGACCACCATCCGCATCATTGACAACGTGATTCCGGATGTGCGGAACAGCCTGAAGGCCAAATTTGTCCGCACCAAGAACACTGCCCAGGTTCGCAGCGCCATTGCCTCTCAGGTGGTGATCCTGCTGGAGGACAAGGTACAACGGCAGATCATCGACAGCTATGACTCGGTGACGGTGACGGCGGACAGCGAAGACCCCACCGTCTGCCTGGTGGACTTCAACTTTGCCGTGGCCCACGGGCTGAATCAGATCCACATTGCCGCACATATCACCGTGTAAGCGCCGGAATATGCGGCAAATGCGTATGAGAAAGGTGAGACAAACATGAATGTAGTTGGATTTCCCACCAGCAGCGACATCTATCTGGAGGTGGAGGGCGTAAAGGTGGCGGTGGTGCAGAGCTACACCGCCAAAAGCACCCGGGAAAGCGTCCCGGTTCAGGCTTTTGGCGAGACGGAGCCTGTCGCCACCATCGGCGGCGCGGACACCCACACCGTTGAGCTGTCCCGGCTGTACGCCACGGACAGCGCCGTAGCGGACGGCATCAATTTTTACGATTTGGACGACTTCTCTCTGGTCATCGTCAAGCCCGACCGGAAAATCATCTACTCCGGGTGCCGGTGGGCCTCGATTCAGGAGAATGGCGAGCTGGGCGCAATGGTGCTGGAGAAGGTCAGTCTGATCGCCGCCAAGCGGGTGGAGGTGCAGAGCTGATGGATCAGCTTTTGGCGGCGCTGTTTGCCCCGGCGGTTCCCGCCGAGGGCCGTCTGCGTAATACGGCGGTGGAGCTGCGGGTTCCCACCGCTGCCGCCCTGACCGAGGCCCAGGCTGAGGCGGAGCTGCTGGGGAATACGCCCCTCCAGCGGAACGCCTGTCTGCTGGCCCGGGCCGTGTACAGCGGCGGCGCACCCCTGTTCCCGGACGGAACAGCGGTGCTGTCCGCCCTGACCCCCGGCGAGATTGACCGGCTGGCGCAGGCCCTGTCAGAGCAGGACAAAACCCTGCCCGGCCTGTGGACGCCGGATGAGGAGCTGGAGGACTATTTAAGTGCCTTAAAGGAGGACAGCCTGGCCCGGCTGCGGTGGTGGGTACAGCGGGAATTCCACGCTCTGCCCACCGAAAAGCGGGTGCAGAATATGACAGGCCGGGACTATCTCTACTGCGCCCTGAACCTGATTCTGGATCGGCGGGAGGCGCTGGAGCAGCTTTGCCCGGATTGCCGGGAAAAGGCTACCCAGTCCCGTTGCGCCTGTTGCGGAAAGCCCTTAAATTCCACCCAGGCCGGGGAGAACCCCGCCTTTGACTGGGCCAGATTCCGCGCTCTGTGTCAGGAGGCGGCGCAATGGCAGACTGGCTGACCGCTTTGCTCCGGCAAACCCAGGAGCAGGAGGAAGCCGTCGGAGCCATGCTGAACACTCTGCGGCGGGAGCAGCTCACCAGTCCGGCGGCGAAACGCACAGAGGGCGAAGAAGCGGAGGGCCAATCTCCGTCTCCCGCCCCGACGCTGGGGGAGCAGGCTCAGGCGGTGCTGGCCGACCTGCTCCAACAGGAGGGCGCGGCGAGCCTTCTGTCCCGGCGTGATTCTATACCCTCTGCGGAGGAAGGCTCCGGCAGCGTTCGGAATGAAGCCTCCACGGGCAGTCCGGGGCAATCGTCCCGGAAAAACCTGTCCGCAGACCGGGCTATATCCACCGGAACCACCTATGTCCGCCTGTCCGCCGCCGCAGGCAGCCGCACGGCGGCCCCGGATGTTTCCTCCATTGACCGTATTCTGGAGCGGGACGCCCGGCGGTATGACAGCGGCTTTCGTTTATATTAAGGAGGGGGGAACTCCATGTGGCGCTGGATGCCATGCGTTTTAAAACCTTTGTCTGGCCCAACAACCCCGCCAGCTATACCGTCACCCAGGAACGGGTCATGGCGGTGAACAAGGTGCCGTTTGGAACCTATTACCTACAGGATCTGGGCATTACCCGGCAGGTCATGACCGGTCAGGGCGTGTTCACCGGCGAGGACGCCTATCAGCAGTTCAGCAAGCTGAACGCCCTGTTCCTGGAGGGAACCGCCGGGGCGCTGGTGCATCCCGTCTGGACCGCCGCCAATGCCTATCTGGTGAAGCTGACGCTGGAGGAGGAACCGCGGGAGAACTATGTGCAATACGCCTTTGAGTTCTGGGAGGATCGCAGCGACTACGCCGCCCAGTCCTCCACCGGCGGAACAGCGTCCTCCACGGCCCAGGAGGCGGTCTATTATACGGTCTGCTCCGGGGATTGCTTGTGGGCCATTGCCAACACCTATTCCACCACCGTCGCTGCCATTTTAGCCCTGAATCCCGGTCTGAAAAACGCCAACCTGATTGTGACCGGACAGGTTCTGCGGGTGCTGTGATGACGGGACAATTAAATCTGTACGACGGAACCGCCGTGACCCTGCCCGTGCTGGTGGGCTGGGAGCTGAATTACACCGCCGGGGTTCCCTGTGATTCCTTTTGACTGCGGTATCCGGGGAACAGCAACAGCCTGAGCGCCCTGAGCAAGGCCGTGACCTTTGTGGGCAAAGAGGACGGGCAGACCGTATTCACCGGCGTAGTGGATGAATACGCGCTGGAATGGGGCGGCGACGGGGCCATGGTGGAGATTTCCGGCCGGGGCATGGCAGCCCGACTGCTGGACAACGAGGCCCAGGCCCAGGATTACACCACCGCCACCACTGCCATGCTTCTGCGGGATCATGTGACGCCCTATGGTATCACTGTGGCGGACGCGGGGAGCCTGTCGGCGGTTCCGGGCTTCTCCATCTCCAGCGGGAGCAGCGAGTGGAGCGTCCTTTATGAGTTCGCCCGGTACTACAATGGGATAACGCCCCGGTTTGACCGGTATGGGCGGCTGTCTCTGGCCGCTTTCTCCGACGATACGCCCCTGACGCTGGGCGAGGGGAATCCCATCACCGACCTGACCTATACGGAAAAACGGTATGGCGTGCTGTCCTCCGTGCTGGTGCAGGCCAAGAACCAGCTCTATTCCACCACCGTCACCAACGAGGCGTTCCTGGCTCAGGGCGGCTGCGCCCGGCAGGTGGTCACAATGCCCACCAACGCCGCCTATCAGGCGCTGCGATACTCCGGGCGATATCAGCTCCAGGCCTCGGAACGGGAGCGCTTTCGCCTTGCGGTGACGGTGGCCGAAGCCTTTTGGGGGTGGCCGGGACAGCTGGTGACGGTGGAGCTGCCTCGCGCAGGGCTCAGCGGCACCTGGCGGATTCTGGAGAGCGCCGTGTGCCTGGACGAAACCGGGGCGCGAACCGCCCTAACCCTGTGCGAACGGGACGCCATGATCTAGGAGGTCGAAACGCAATGTGGATCACAAGACAAGCCGCCGGCGGGAATACACCGTCGGCGGCAGAGACGGGCACCGTCACCCTGTCCGGCGAGACACTGGCGGTCTATTTACAGGGGGAAAAGCGGGGGCTTTCCCTGTTCTCCCCCGGCGGAATCGTCTGGAGGCCGGAGGTGGGCGACACGGTGCTGACCCTGACAACGGACAGCGGCGGAACCGTCTGTGTGACGGGGCGCCTGTGTCAGCCCCCGGAGGATTTGGAGCCGGGGGAGCTTCTGCTGAAAAGCCGGGGCGCGTCACTGTGTCTGCGGAATGACGGAACCATCGAGGTAAGCGGCACCGTGGTATATTCTGATGTAAAGGAGGAGGTCAGCCTGTGACGATCTTGCTCAGTGAAGGGGACTATGTGCCTGACAGCTCCGGGATGCTGAAAAGCCTGTCCGGGATGGAAGAGGTTCTCCAGCGGGTTCTGATCAAGCTGACTGCCCGGCGCGGCGGCTTTCCCCTGCTGCCGACGCTGGGGAGCCGCCTGTATCTCCTGCTGCATCAAAGCCCGAAAAGCCGGAACGCGCTGGCCAAGCAGTATGTGCTGGAGGCCTTGTCAGACGAGACGGATTTGAAGGTGGACGATGTGACCGTCACCCTCACCGGGGACAACAGCGCCCAGGTGACGGTGGCGCTGACCTGGCAGGGTACGGCGCTGTCCGTCCTTGTCAATGTAAGCTGAAGGAGGGTACAAATTGACTGCCGATGAAATTTATGCCGAGCTGACCGCCGCCTTTCAGGAGGCATCCGGCCTGTCCGGGAACTGCTCCACCGAGCTGTCCATCCGCTTTTATGCGGTGGCGGCTCAAATAGAAGCGCTGTACAGCCAATGTGTCTGGGTGCGGGAGCAATGCTTTCCCCAAACGGCGGCGGAAACCTATCTGGATTATCATGCGGCGCTTCGGGGCCTGTCCCGCCGGGAGGCGGTGCGGGCGGAGGGCACCCTTCGCTTTCTGGTCAACGCTGCCGCCACCATTGATTTGTCCATCAGCGCCGGAACAGTCTGTATGACGGCGGGACAGGTGGCCTTTGAAACCACGGAGGAGGCCGTTCTGACCGCAGGGGATACCTATATAGATGTACCCGCTCAGGCCGTGGAACCGGGCGCGGCGGGGAATGTGGAGGCCGGTACCATTCTGAGCATGTCCACTGCCCCGGTGGGCATCTCGGCCTGTACCAATCCCGCCGCGTTCACCGGCGGCGTGGACGAGGAGGACGACGATACGCTGCGGGCCAGAGTGCTGGACGCTTACGCCAACATGAGCAACGGGGCCAATATCGCCTATTACTACCAGACCGCTATGGGCTTTGAGGGGGTGTCGGCGGTGCAGGTGCTGGGCCGACACCGGGGTATCGGTACTGTTGATGTAATTATCGCCGGTACCTCCGGTGTGCCGGAGGACAGCCTGATTGCGGAGGTACAGGCCTGCTTTGACGAGGCGAGGGAGATTGCCGTGGATGTGCAGGTATCGGCCCCCACCACTACCGCCGTGAATGTGACCGTTCTGTTGCAGGCGTCGGACAATGCGGACTATGACACCGTGGCCGCTGGGGTGCAGGAGGCGCTGGAGGCATTCTTTGATGGGACACTGCTGGGCAAGTCGGTGCTGCTGGCCCAGTTGGGCGCGGTGATTTACGCCGTGGACGGGGTAGAAAACTACCGTATCACCGCTCCCGGGGCAGATGTGGCCGCCTCCCATGGGGTACTTCCCGTACTGGGCACCCTGACCCTGACGGAATGGAGCGGTGACGCATGAGCTATGGCGACTATCTGAAAGCGCTGCTGCGTCCGCTGGGGCTGTACACGCTGGAAAACTCCATCAACGGCGCAGAGCTGGAGAGCTATGGCGCAGAGCTGGATTTGTGCAACGACCATTTGGAGGAAAGCACCCGGGAGATGAGCCTGATAACGGCGAAGGATTTCGGCCTGCAACGGTATCTCAGCCTGCTGAAATACTGGCCCGTATACAGTGATAACGAATCTCTGCGAGCCGCCCTGATTGCCCTGCTTCGCATTGGCGCAGGCTCCTTCACTCTGGAGGCCATCAACGACAATCTGGCCGGATGCGGCGTCAGCGCCGTGGTCAGCGAGACAGACGAGCATTATGTGGTGGCGGTGGACTTCCCCGGTCTGTACTACAACCAGTCCGACCTGGCCCGGATGATGCGAATTATTGAATCCATCGTCCCCTGTCATCTGATGATCCTCTACAATCTGTCCTGCACCAGCTGGGCCTATCTGATGGACAGCGCCCTGACCTGGGGCGATTTGGACGACGGGGTAAATACCTGGCTGTCCATTATGGTGCTGGCAGGCGCAGAGGAATAGCAGGGCAAAACCGATCAGACAAAATAAACGGGAGCGATACAGCATGGAATGTGCTGCATCGCTCCCTCTTTTTTCGGAAACAAAACCGGGTGCCCCGTCTTATTTACTTTGTAGCCCAGTTGCCTGTGGCCTCGGCGGTCAGGTAGGCATTGATAAACCCGTCCAGATCGCCGTCCATCACGGCGTTGACATTGGATGTCTCGTAGGCGGTTCGGGTATCCTTCACCAGCGTATAGGGCATAAAGACATAGGAGCGAATCTGACTGCCCCATTCGATCTTCATCTGTTCGCCCTTGATGTCGGAGATCTGATCCACCCGCTGCTGAATTTTCAGCTCGATGAGCTTGGCCCGCAGCATCCGCAGGCACGTCTCCTTGTTCTGGAACTGGGAACGCTCCGTCTGGCAGGACACCACCACGCCGGTGGCATGGTGAATCAGGCGCACCGCAGAGGAGGTCTTGTTGATATGCTGTCCGCCTGCGCCGGAGGAACGGTAAACCTGCATCTCATAGTCCTCGGGCCGAATCTCGAAGTCCTCGGTATCGTCAGGTAAATCGGGCATGACCTCCACGGCGGCGAAGGACGTTTGCCGCCGGGCATTGGCGTCGAAGGGCGACACCCGCACTAGACGATGCACACCATGCTCGCTGCGGAGATAGCCATAGGCGTTCTCTCCCTTGATTTGGAGGGTGGCGGACTTGATGCCGGCCTCCTCGCCGTCCAGCATATCCAGCACCGTGCAGGTAAAGCCGTGGCGCTCCGCCCAGCGGGTGTACATCCGCTCCAGCATCAGCGCCCAGTCCTGGGCCTCGGTGCCGCCGGCCCCGGCGTGCAGGGTAATCATACAATCGTTTTTGTCGTATTCGCCGGTAAACAGCGTCTCCAGCCGGGCCTCCTCCAGATCCCGCACCAGCCGGTCATAGCCGTCCACCAGATCGGGCAGCAGGGAGGCGTCGTCCTCCTCGTTGCCCATTTCACACATCAGGAGCAGATCCTCCAGACCGCTGTGCCAGCGTCTGGATTTCTCCAGCTTATCCTGGGCGCGTTTCAGCTGGGCCTGCACCTTCAGCGCCTTCTCCATATTGTCCCAGAAATGAGGGTCCTCCGATTGGGCGGTCAGCATATCCACCTCCCGCTCGGCGGCGGGAATATCAAAGGTCTGATCCAGCTCCGTCAGCCGGGGCGTCAGGTTGTTCAGCTTTACCTTATACTCATCATATTCGATCATATCGTCTCACTCGCTATCTGCTATCAGTCTTTTTTCTTACATTCGCATTATATCGGATGAACGGAGCTTTGTAAAGGGGGATTTTCCGCGTAAGTCAGCGTTCGCTGACCCGCTTTTCTGTCGTCCAGGAGTAGATCAGGTCGTCTATGTCCGGGCGCGGCTCCTCCCTCCGCACTGGGGGCTGGGTTTCGGGTTCTGTCTGTGGCTGGGTCATGGCAGTTCTCCTTCCATCAAAATCGCCGCTGTCGGTCGGCGGGAGTGCCTCATCAGTCAGGTGCTCCCACCGGCATACAGCGGCCTTGCTTTGGGCCGATTATACCAGTATATTCACTTTGACCCGTAAATGCTGCTGAACCCTGGGGTGGAAAATATTTTTTCACCCTCCGCAGCGCCCCGCCATGGGTTTTACTTCTTCCCGTTCTTTTTTTTTAGCTTTGTCCGGTTGCCCTGGGGGTCTACAATGACCACCGAATCCAGCTGGCTTTGAAGGTTGGCCCGGAACGCCGCCAGATATTCCTTCCGCAGCCGATCCCGTTCCTGCTCCTCCTGGGGGGTCAGGCCCTCCGTTTTGGCTTTTTTTGCCAGCTCATTGATGCGGTTCAAGCGATCTGTCGCCATATCGTTTCCTCCTGCCACGCTATTGATATCGTTCCATTTCAATTAAAATCCTGCCTTTTCGGGAGGTTCCCTTCACCTGGGTCAGCCTGCATTTCCCTAGCCCGCGGCAGGAAATCACGGCCCCCTCCTCTACGGCGGCGTCAGGCTTGGTACATTCCCGCCAGTTCAGGCTGACCTTTCCGCCGGAAATCAGCTCCGCCATTTTGTTCCGGCTGGTGGAAAAGCCCGCCGCGCTCACCGCGTCCAGCCGCAGCGTGGCAACGGTATCCCGGACGGTTTTCACCTGAACCTGGGGCGGCTGCAGCTCCTCCAGCGAAATCTGTGACAGAGAAAGGCGGCTGCGGCCTGCGCTGTCCATGCTTTGCAGGAGGAACTGCTGAATCTCCCCCAACAGGACGATATCACAGGTTCCCTCGCCCACCAGAATGTCGCCCACCTTTTCCCGGGTGATGCCCATTCCCATCAGCGCCCCCAGAAAGTCCCGATGGGTCAGCGTCCGCCCATCCTTCCAGACTGCCCGCAGCGCGCAAAGCGCCTCGCAGTCGGCGGTGTCCTCCTCCATCCAGTCGGGCAGAAAGAGGCAAACCCGCCGCTCCGCCTCCGGATAGCCTCCCAGGAATACTGCACGGGGATAGCCCGAAGCCGCAATCAGCGCCTGAACCAGCGCCTGCTCGTGGGGCGACAAAAAAGGCGTATGGGCGGGAATGTTCCGGGTCTGTGCCTGCTCCAGCTGATCCAGCGCCCGGGCCAGAACCATCCGTTCCTCCCCGTCGGCGGTCAATTTGTTCAAAAGCTGCGTTTTATTCACGGTGGGCCTCCCTGTGAGCAGGCCCGGCCAGTCCGGTCTGCATATTATGTGCTTTATCTTACCACCCTGCCCCATAAAAGTCAAACGATTCTCCCGATTTGCGCCCGGACAGAGGGTTGTGCAGGGCATTTTCAGAATTCAAACACTTCCTTTGCACAAATTTGTCAGAGAAGATTCAGTTTTTTGTCCAAGGGAGCTTGACGATGCGTGCATAATCGTTGTATAATTTAGACAAAATAGCAAGGATGGATTCTCCCTGTTTCCGGGCAGGATTTTTCGTTGCTCCCGAAGGGAGGCCATGCATGGCAGCACAACCCCATACCTCCGGACAACCAACCCGGTATATCCCGCTGGGCCCGCACCTGGACGGCGATCAATGCCTGTTCCACATTTACGCACCCCACGCGGAAAAAGTCTCTTTCCTGGGGGATTTCTCCCACTGGTACCCCATCCCCATGAAGCGGGGGCGTTCCGGTATCTGGCGCGTCACCCGGGATCATATCCAGCCGGGACAGGCCTATCAATTCAACATTACCACCGCCGGGGGGGCGGTGCTTCGCAAGTCTGACCCCTGCGGCCCCGGCTTTCAGCAGCCGCCGCTGCGGGCCTCAGTGATTCACGACCTTCATTACGACTGGCAGGATGACCCCTGGCTCCGGGTCAGGCACTCCGCCGGGACGGGCTCCGCTCCGATGAACATTTACCAGGTCGACCTTCTCTCCTGGCGGCGGAACGGCGACGGCTCCATGATGCCCGCCTCCAAGCTGGCCCCCTGGCTGGTGCCCCACGCCAAGCGGCTGGGAGCCACCCATATCGAGCTGTTGCCGGTCATGGATTTTGATCCCCAGGACGGCACAGGCAGCTTCTTCGGCCTGAATCCCGCACTGGGCACCCCCAGGGAGCTGATGCGCCTGATCGACCTGCTCCATCAGGCGGGGCTGGGCGTGATTCTGGACTGGGAGATGTCCCGGTTTTCCAAAGACCTGTTCGGTCTGGATCGGTTCGACGGGGAATCCACCTTTGAGGGAAACAGTCCCCAACATTTCGACTTCTCCCGCCCGGCGGTGCGGAATTTCCTGATGGAGTCCGCCCGGTTTTGGGTGGAGGTCTATCACGCCGACGGGCTGAAGCTCTCCCATCTGGACGAGCTGCTTTGGGTCAACGGGAAGGAGAATCCCGATGCGATCTCCTTCCTGCGGGACTGGAACGGAACCCTCCATCGGGAGTATCCCACCCTGACCACCATCGCCCAGGGCGGAACCGACTGGCCCCATGTCACCGGCCCCCTCAGCGACAGCCGGGCGCTGGGCTTTGACCTGTGCTGGAATCTGCGCTGGCAGGAAACCGCCCTTCACTATCAGCAGATGGACCCCATCTACCGGCGGAGCTGTCACGAGGAGCTGACCGGCACGCTGCGGTATGCGTTTGACGAGCGGTACATTCTCCCCTTTTCTCTGGATTTGGCGGAGCAGCAGTCCCTGGTGGAGCGGATGCCCGGCAACGACAACGCCCATAAACAGGCGGGCGTTCGCACCTTTTATCTCTATCTTCTGACCCAGCCCGGCAAAAAGCTGCTGGCCATGGGCAGCGAATTTTCTCAGTTTTCCCCCTGGAACCGCAGCCAGTCGCTGGACTGGCACCTGCTCCAGTATCCCCAGTGTCAGCGGCAGCTCGCCTTTTTCCAGGCGGCGGGCGACCTGTATCTGTCCTCCCCCGCCCTGTGGGACGGGGAGGGAACCCATCAGTGCTACCGATGGCTGGAGGGCGGCGACTCCGCCGGGAATACCCTCCTGTACCTTCGGCTGGCGACGGGCGGCGAAACCGTGCTGGTAGCGCTGAACTTTTCCGGTCTGGATCGGCGCTCTGTCTGCGTCGGCGTTCCCCGCAGCGGGAGCTGGGAGGTTCTGTTATCCACCGACGACCGCCGCTGGGGCGGCCGGGGCAAAAGCAGCGCCGGGACTCTGCGGGCAAATCCCATCCCCAGGCACGGGCAGGAGCAATCCCTGTTTCTGGATCTGCCTCCCCTGTCCGGGGTGGTTTTAAGGCCCGCGCCATAAGTAAAACGGATCACGCATCAGAATTGCGTTTTCTCCGTATATCTCTGTAATTCTTCGCATTTTCCCATTCCTTCACATTCTCCATCCTATAAACTGCATGAGGTGATTACAATGAAAAAACAATGCGTCGCCATGCTGCTGGCCGGCGGACAAGGCTCCCGCCTGTACGCCCTGACCAGCAAGGTGGCAAAGCCCGCCGTTCCCTTCGGCGGGAAGTACCGGATCATTGACTTCCCCCTGTCCAACTGCGTGAACAGCGGTATCGACACGGTGGGCGTCCTGACCCAGTACCGGCCCCTGGAGCTGAACAGCTATCTGGGCAACGGTCAGCCCTGGGATCTGGATTGTTTCGACGGAGGCGTTCATATCCTGCCTCCCTACGTCATCCAGAACGACGTTGGCTCCTGGTACAAGGGAACCGCCAACGCCATCTATCAGAACATGGGCTTTATCGACCTGTACGACCCGGACTATGTTCTGATCCTCTCTGGCGACCACATTTACAAAATGGACTATAACGCCATGCTCCAGCACCACAAGAAGGTGGGAGCCGCCTGCACCATCTCCGTGCTGGAGGTCACAATGGAGGAGGCCACCCGCTTCGGCATCATGAACGTGGACGAGAACGACACCATCTACGAGTTTGAGGAGAAGCCCAAGCACCCCAAGAGCAATCTGGCCTCCATGGGCGTGTACATCTTCAACTGGAAGGACTTGAAGCACTATCTGACCGTGGACGAGGCTGACCCCAATTCCTCCAACGACTTCGGCAAGAACATCATCCCCCTGATGCTGGCCGAGGGCAAGAAGCTGTCCGCATACCGCTTCAAGGGCTATTGGAAGGACGTGGGAACCATCGCCTCCCTGTGGGATGCGAATATGGAGATGCTCAACCTGAACGGCGGCATCGACCCCTATGACGACTCCTGGCCCATCTATTCCCGGAAGCCCATCAAGCCGCCCCATATCATCCGGGAGAACGCCAAGCTCTCCCACTCCATGATCACCGGCGGCTGTGACGTGGACGGCCTGGTGGAGAACTCCATTCTGTTCTCCAACGTGACGGTGGAAACCGGCGCTCAGGTGAAATACTCTATCATCATGCCCGGCGCAGTTATCCGGGCCGGAGCCGTGGTGGAATACGCCATCGTGGCCGAAGACGCCGAGATCGGCTGCGGCGCCCATGTGGGCACCTCTCCCACCGGCGAGGAGGGCTGGAACATCGCCGTGGTCGCCAGCGACGTGGGCGTTGTACCCGGCTCCACCGTCGCCGCAGGCGCTATGTGTACCGAACCCATGAAAGGAGGCGCAGCAGAATGAATAACCTGCACGGCATCCTGTTTGCCTATCGAACCAATCCCGAGCTAAAGGATCTGACCCTTCACCGCACCCTGGCCTCGCTGCCCTTTGGCGGGCGCTATCGGGTGATCGACTTTATTCTGTCCAGCCTGGTCAACGCCGGTGTGACCGACGTGGGCGTGATCATGCACGAGAGCTATCAGTCCCTTCTGAATCACCTTGGCTCCGGCAAGGACTTTGACCTGGCCCGCCGCAACGGCGGTCTGCGGCTGCTGCCCCCCTTCGCCTATGCGAAGAACGACCGCCGCTCCACCTCCACGGTCTATCACGGCACCATGGACGCATTGGCCGGTGTGTACTCCTATTTGCAGGAGATTCGTCAGGACTATGTGATCCTGGCGGACGCGCACACCATCATCAATCTGGATGTGCAGGCCGTTCTGGACGCGCACATCAGCTCCGGCGCGGACATCACCGCCGTCGCCACCAGCACCCCCCACTCCGTTCCCCGGGACTCCACCTATTTCCTGACGGACGAGACAGGCCGGGCCTCTGAGGTTCTGGTCGGCCCCGCCGCCCCCGCCGGGCTGGAGATCCTGAATATCTATATCATGTCCAAAGAGCTGCTGCTGAAGCTGACGGAGTACAGTGCCTCCCGGGATGTGGTTTCCCTGTCCGCGGGCATTCTGCGTCCCCAGGTCAAGGAGCTGAAAATCATCCCCTTTGTGTATGACAGCGTTGCCTTCCGCATCCAAACCGTACAGGGCTATTACGACATCAACCGGCAGCTTCTCGACCCCAAGGTCCGCGCCCAGATCTTCGAGCCCTCCCGTCCCATCCGCACCAAGGAGCGCAACGACGCCGCCACCTATTACGCCTCCACCTCCAAAATCTACAACTCCCTGGTGGCGGACGGCTGCGTCATCGAGGGTACGGTGGAGAACTCCATCATCTTCCACAACGTCCGCATCGGCAAGGGCGCTGTGGTGAAGGACTGTGTGATTATGCAATCCTCCACCATCGAGGCCAATGCCCAGCTCTCCTGCATCATCGCGGACAAAAACGTGGTCGTCACCAGCGGAACCCGGCTGACCGGCAAGGAGAATTGCCCGTTTGTGGTGGAAAAAGGCTCCCGGGTATAAGCCCCGGCCTGTTCCTCACAGCCGAACGACCAGAAAGGAATCATAACACCCATGAAAATCTTCTTTGTTTCCTCCGAGGTGGCCCCGTTCATCAAAACCGGCGGTCTGGCCGATGTGGCAGGCTCCCTGCCCCCGGCACTGGCCCAGCGGGGTCACGAGGTTCGGGTCATTCTTCCCCTGTATCAGGGCATCGACGCCAAGTGGCGAGAGCAGGTGACCTTTGTGAAATACTTCTATGTCCGGGTTTCCTGGCGCAGCGTGTACTGCGGCCTGTTCACCCTGGAACGGGACGGCGTGACCTATTACTTCGTGGACAACGAGTATTACTTTAAGCGCAGCGGCATTTACGGCCATTACGACGATGCAGAGCGCTACGCCTACTTCTGCCGGGCCGTGATGGAGGTGCCCGCCCAGCTGGACTACTCCCCCGACATCATCCACTGCAACGACTGGCAGACCGCTCTGATCCCCATCTATATGATTGAGGACAAAAAAACGGTCAGACAGCTTGCACAGACCAAAACCGTCTACACCATCCACAACATCGAGTATCAGGGCCGCTATGGATCTGACACGGTTTCCAACCTGTTCGGGCTGCATCCCGGCTATCTGAACGAGGGGATGCTGCTGTACTACGGCGACGCCAATCTGATGAAGGGCGCGATTTATGCCTCCGACTATGTGACCACGGTATCCCCCACCTACGCAGAGGAGTTGCAATACGCCTTCTATGCACACGGGCTGGAGGGCGTTGTGACCGCCAACTACAACAAGATGGCCGGTATCCTGAACGGAATCAACACCGAGGTTTACAACTCTCAGCTGGACAGCACCATCGCCGCCAACTTCTCTGCGGAGGATTTGTCCGGGAAGGCCGTCTGCAAGGCGGAGCTGCAAAACCGCCTGGGGCTGAATCCCTCTCCGGATACGCCCATTGTGGCGATTGTCTCCCGTCTGGCGGGACACAAGGGCTTTGAGCTGATTACCAGCCAGTTCAACCGCCTGATGGAGCAGGACATTCAGTTCGTCCTCCTGGGCACTGGCGAATGGGGCTATGAGCAGTTCTTCCGGGACGCGGCCAACCGCTATCCCGGCCGGGTTTCCGCCAACCTGATGTACAATGCCGGACTGTCCAACGCCATTTACGCGGGCGCGGACATCTATCTGATGCCCTCCATCGCGGAGCCTTGCGGTCTGTCCCAGATGATCGCCATGCGCTACGGCACCATTCCCGTGGTGCGGGAAACCGGCGGTCTGAAGGATTCGGTGGGCAACTATGACCCGGTGGAGAATCCCGACGGGCGGGGCTTCACCTTCCCCGACATCAACGGGGACGAGCTGATCGACGCCGTATCCCGGGCCGTGGCCCTCTATCAGGACAAGGCTGCGTGGCAGGCCCTGATGAAGAAGGATATGCAAATCGACTTCTCCTGGAACGTCTCTGCCGGCGCTTACGAGGAGATTTACAAAAAAATCACCGGCTGACCCCGGCACAAGCCGCTCCCAGGCCCCTCGCTCTTGGGGTCTGGGAGCTTTTCCTGTTCCGGCTCTGAAAAATCATTTTTTCAAATCAGGCCGTAACCTTCCCGGAAAAAATCCGTCTTTCAAAGCAGAGATACAAATGAAGGGAGCAACACCTATGGATGACGAAACCATCATCACCCTGTATTGGGCGCGGGACGAACAGGCCATCGCGGAGACGGATCAAAAGTACCGCCCCTACTGTCACTTGATATAGTCCCCTTAGAGTAGACACTCGAAAAAGCAAAAATTCGAGACTACA
>JAJQBJ010000047.1 GCA_021203345.1 Oscillospiraceae bacterium | reverse complement strand
ATGGAAAGACTTTTTTGTTTTTTCACTGTCTACTTGACAGGGGGCACTTCAGAATGTTGTCGGGACATTCTCACGGGTTTTGTTCGTTTACAGTTCAGGCGCTTATCGTTTATTCGGGACGATATGCGGTCAGAGGGCCTTCATCGGCATAGGGGTTGACCTCCTCGCCGGCCTCCACCTTCTTGAACCACTCGATGGGAGCCTTGCGGAAGGTGTCCCATACCTCGCTGGTGGGGGGCTGCTGCATGTAGTCATAGGTGTAACGCCAGTCGTTGGTGCGGCTGATGTACTTCTCGTCCTGCTGGGCGGAGTTCTCGTCACCCAGATCGCCGGCGGCGACACGGAGCAGGGATCCGTACTGCTCGGAAACCGTGTGCAGCTTCAGATCCTCCACAAACAGCTTCTTCAGCGGGCGCTTGGCCAGATTGGACATGATGCAGCGATTCTCATAGGACATCTTCTTCCACATCCGGGCGATCTCCCAGGCCCGGGGCATAACCCGATCCTTGGGCACGACCTCGCTGACCATGCCCCAGTCCAGCATCTGCTGGGCGGTGAACTGGCGGGTGGTCATCATGTAGTAGTTGCCCCGCTTGGTGCCGAAGTAATGCTGGGTCAGCAGGCCCATGCCGTCGCCGGGAACCAGGCCGCCGTGGGCGTGGGGAACCTCCATCCAGGTGTCCTCAGAGGCGATGGTCACATCGCAGAGCATGGCGGAATCCCAGTGGAAGCCGGGGCCGGGGATGGCGCCGATGGTGGGAACGTCAATGTCGAACACCATGTTCTTAATCAGGTTGGTGTCGTCAAAGTACTGGTGCTGGAACCGCTGGGTGGGCAGCTCGGAATACGTCTCCCAGCCGTCGGGGTCGGACTCCGTCATCCAGCTGTGGCCAATGTGGGTGAAGATGATGATTTCGTTCTTCCAGTCCATGGACAGGATACGGGTCAGCTGGCTGATGGCCCGGTGGGACATGCCGCTGTGGTGCATGGGATGGTTCTTGGTGTGCCAGGTGACCTGGAGAATACCGTCCTCCCGATACAGGTCAGCAAAATCCTTGAACCACTCGCTGTACTCCTCCAGTTCGGGGAGCTTGACATAATCTGCTAAAGGTGCCATAAGTTGTTCCTCCTTGACGTTGTATTACAAAAGCGTTGTGTGGTGACGCTTTAGGCAATGCCTTAGATGTAGCCCAGCTTTTTCGCCTCGGTACGCAGCTCGTCCCGGAAGTCCGGATGCGCGATTTCGATGAGCTGTGCGGCACGCTCCCGGACGGAACGGCCCCGCATATACGCCACACCGTACTCAGTCACAATGATATCCGCCAGGTTTCGGCTGATGGACACCGCCGCACCGGGGGTAAGCGTGACCTTGATGCGGGAAATGGTGCCCTTTTTCGCCGTGGACGAGAAGGCGATGATGCCCCGACCTCCCTTGGAGTGCAAAGCGCCGTAGGCGAAGTCCGACGCGCCGCCGGTGCCGCTCCACTGTACCGGGCCGATGGACTCCGAGCAGATTTGCCCGGTCAAATCCATCTCCAGCGCGGTATTCACGGAGATCACATTGTCGTTCTGTGCAATCACAAAGGGGTCGTTGGCATAGCTGGAGGGCATGATATGACAGGCCGGATTCTCCGACAGGGTGGCATACAGATGATCGTCGCCCAGTGCAAAGGCGGCGATATGCTCACCCTGGTCAATTTGCTTCCGCTTGCCGGTGACGTTGCCGTTCTCAATCAAATCCGCCATGGTGGAGGAAAACACCTCCGAATGGATGCCCAGGTCGTTTTTGTCGAACAGGTGCCGTCCGATGGTGTCCGGCAGACCGCCAATACCCAGCTGGAAGCAGTCGCCGTCGTGAATCATATCCGCGATATAGACTCCAATCGTCTCATCCACCGGGGTGGGAGCCGACCGGGGAATGGTCAGCAGCGGCGAATCCGCTACATAGCAGCAGGTGACCCGCTCGATGGGGATATCTACGCCGCCCCGCACCCGGCGGAACCGGGGATTGATCTCCAAAATGACGGTGTCCGCGCAGGCATAGGCCTCCCGCTCGAACATCTGGCAGTAGGGGATCTGGAAGTTCCCGTTCTCGTCCATATCCGTGACCTTGGCGATGAACACGTTGTTGGGCTTGTATGCGGTGCGGAATCGCATGTAGTTGTGCAGGTCAGAGGGCAGATAGGACGTAATGCCCAGCGCGTGGCCCTCCCGGAAGTTCGTATGATAGAAATGTCCCACGGTCAGGACATGACCTGCGGTGGCCGGGTCACGGAGGTATTCATAATCGTTATCCTTGCTCTTGACCAGGGTCACATTCTCCAGTCTGGGAATGATCTCCTGCAAATGTCCCAGGAACACCGTCGGCTCTGTAATCGCGCCGGAAACGGCAATGGTATCCCCGGAGTGAATCAGCTCCTGCGCGTCGCTCAGGGTTTTCAGCTTGCGGCAATATTCCGCCTGATGGCTCATGTGTCACATTCCTTTCGTCTGAATTTGATTTTATCATATCATTTTTTTCCGCCGGGCGCTAATACCGAAAGCGGTTGACAGGTTATAGCCATTTGGCTATAATGAAGCTATCCATTCGGAGGTGACAGGCCATGACTTCCCTGCAAATCCAGTATTTTCTAACCGTTGCAGACTATATGAGCTTTTCCCGGGCGGCGGACGCCCTGTTTGTCTCCCAGCCCTCTGTCAGCCGCCAGATCAAGCTGCTGGAGGGAGAGCTGGGCTTTCAGCTGTTTGACCGCACTCAGAAGAACCGCATCAGCCTGACCCCGGCGGGAATCCTGTTCCAGGAGTGCTTTCGCGGCGCGGCGCAGAGCGTCGAGGCGGCCCGAACCGCCGCCAGAGAGCTGTCCAATCAGACAGCTCTGCGGCTGCGGGTAGGTATCGGCACCGGCTGGGAGCTGAGCGAGGAACTGCGGCGGTTCCGTTCTCTGGTTCTGAGCCAGTATCCCCAGGCGGAGCTGCATTTTGAATGTAACACCTTTCAGGCTCTGCGGCAGCGGTTACAGGCCAACGAGCTGGATGTGACCATGTGTACCAAAACCAGCGTCATGGATTTTGACGGGCTGGAGGTGCGCCAAATCGCCAATCCGGAGTCCAGAGCCTATGTGCGAAAGGGACTTCTGCGCCCGGAGGGGGAGCCGCTGCGGGTGGAGGACTTCAACGGACAAACCCTGTTTATGCTCCAGGAGGAGGAATCCCCCATGGCCATGGAGCTGGCGCTGTTACAACTCCAGTCCCGGCAGGTGACGGTGAATCCGGTCTGGCTGCCTGACCGGGAGTCCATTGTGCAGGCGGTGTTGATGGGGGACGGGTTTACCGTCTTTGACCAGTATGTGCATTGGCGGGATGAGCCGCGGCTGACCTATTACCGGCTGGACGATATGATACCGATTTGCATTGTGTGGAGAAAAAATGACCACAACCCCCTGATCGGCCTTTTGGCCGACACGCTGATGGGGAGCTTTTCCCGGCAGGAGCAGAACTGAATAAACAAAAAAAGCCCGAACGCAGGCGATAACCCCACCTGTGTTCGGGCCTTTCGATTGTCAAATTGTGCTGCGGAGCCGGGCAAGCCGCCTATTCCGGCGAATGGGCGCGTATGTATGCGCTCAGCTCTTCCAGCGGACAGAGGGCCGTGTCCTCCTGCATACACAGGCGAGCCGCCAACGCCCTCCCCTCCGGGGTCAGGCCGGCGTCCGCAATGACGATGTTCCATTGCACCAGTCGGCTGTCCGCCAGCCAGCGCAGGGCCTTGATATCCTGCTCCAGATTCCCGCCGACCCCTGCGGCGGGCAGAACGGCATAGAGCGCCGCCTCCTCCCACACCCCTGTGGGGAGCAGCAGCCGCCCCATCAGCAGCCACAAAATTGCCAGAATTCCCACGGCGGACAGCACCGCCGCCACAAAGTCCAGTACCATGCAGCTCCACCTCCAACCCAGCCTATGCCGGGTCGGCGGCGAAGGTGCGCGTCAAATCAGCGCCGTAACGCCATAGGTGATGGTGGTGACGATTACCGCCGCGATACATACCCCCACAATGACGGCGGGCATGGCCCGTTTCAGGCGCATATCCAGAAGGGCTGCCACCAGGCTCCCCGTCCAGGCCCCTGTTCCCGGAAGGGGTATGGCAACCAGAATACAAAGGCCGACCATCCCGTATTTCTCTACCGATGCACTTTTCAGGTGTGCGCGGTCTTCCAGCCTTGTGACAAGGCCGTTCAGCTTCCGGTTGATACGCCGGAGGAACTGAAAGATACGCCGCACATACACGATGATGAAGGGCGTGGGGATCAAATTCCCGATGATGCTGGCGATTACGGACAACGGAATCGGCAACCCAAGTGCAACACCAAAGGGAATGGCCCCACGAAGCTCCACAACAGGAACCATGGCGACAAGCAGCGTCAACAGAAAATTGCCCCCCGTGGTATCCATGAGCCAGTTCATGCTTCGGTTCATCCTTTCTTAATGTAGTTCCTTGTCATTCTATCACAATCAGACAGTCTGTGACAAGGGGCGCAGGGTTCAATTTTCCCCTTTTTCCGGCTCCGTCCAGCCGGTATCCCGCGCCAGAATCCGGTTCAGGTATTGGCCGGTATAGGAGGCGGGGCACTGCGCCACCTCCTCCGGGGTGCCGGTACAGACCACGGTGCCGCCGCCGTCGCCGCCGTCCGGGCCGAGGTCGATCACATAGTCCGCCGTTTTAATCACGTCCAGATTGTGTTCAATCACCAGAACGGTGTTCCCGTTGTCCACCAGCCGTTGCAGGACGTTGATCAGCTGATGCACGTCCGCCGTGTGCAGGCCCGTGGTCGGCTCGTCCAGAATATAGATGGTGGAGCCGGTGGAATGTTTGGACAGTTCGGTGGACAGCTTCACCCGCTGGGCCTCGCCGCCGGACAGGGTGGTGGAGGACTGGCCCAGCTTCACATAGCCCAGACCCACGTCGTTCAGCGTTTGCAGCCGGTTAAACAGCTTCGGCACCGGCTCGAAGAACGTCAGCGCCTCCTCCACGGTCATATCCAGTACGTCGGCAATGCTCTTGCCCTTGTATTTGACCTCCAGCGTTTCCCGGTTATAACGCTTGCCCTTGCACACCTCGCAGGGAACATAGATGTCCGGGAGAAAGTGCATTTCAATCTTAATCAAACCGTCGCCGGTACAGGCCTCACACCGCCCGCCCTTCACATTGAAGGAGAACCGCCCGGAGCCGTAGCCTCTGGCCTTGGCGTCCTGGGTAGAGGCGAACAACTCCCGGATGTCGTTGAACAGCCCCGTATAGGTGGCCGGGTTGGAGCGGGGCGTTCTCCCGATGGGAGACTGGTCAATGGCAATCACATTGGTCAGGTATTCCTCCCCCTCCATGCGGCGGTGCCGGCCGGGCCGGGCCTTCATGCGGTTCAAGTCCGCCCCCAGCCGTTTGTAGATGATTTCGTTCACCAGACTGGACTTTCCGGAGCCGGATACCCCTGTCACCACCGTAAAAGTGCCCAGGGGGATGGATACGTCGATATCCTTCAGGTTGTTCTCCGCCGCGCCCCGGACGGTGAGGAAATGGCCGTTGCCCGTTCGCCGCCGGGCGGGAACCGGGATGCGCTTCCGCCCGGAGAGATAGGCCCCAGTGATGGAGTTGGGACAGGCCATAATCTCCTCAGCGGTTCCTGCGGCTACGATTTCGCCGCCGTGAATCCCCGCCCCGGGGCCTACGTCCACGATATAGTCCGCCGCCCGCATGGTGTCCTCGTCATGCTCCACCACCAGCAGGGTGTTTCCCAGATCCCGCAGGTGCCGCATGGTTTCCAGCAGACGGTCATTGTCCCGCTGGTGCAGACCGATGGAGGGCTCGTCCAGAATATACAGCACCCCCATCAGGGAGGAGCCAATCTGTGTCGCCAGCCGAATCCGCTGGGACTCGCCGCCGGACAGAGTCGCGGCCTGACGGGACAGGGTCAGATACTCCAGCCCCACGCTGCGGAGGAACTGTAACCGGCTGCGGATCTCCTTCAGGATGCGATCTCCGATCCGCATTTGCTGCTCGGTCAGGGTCAGGCCGTCCAGAAAATCCAGCGCCTCCGAGATGGACTTGGTGCAGAACTGGTGGATGGACAGCCCGCCCACCGTGACCGCCAGAGACTCCTTCCGCAGGCGCATCCCCTGACAGGTGGGGCAGGGGCACTCGCTCATACACTCCTCCAGCTCCTTTTTGGTGGAGTCGGACTGCGTTTCCCGATAGCGGCGCTCCAGATTGTTCACCACGCCCTCAAAGGGCTGGTACAGCGTGCCGCGGCCCCGGGCCTGGTCGTAGTGCAGCGTCAGCTTCTCCCCGTTCGTGCCGTAGAGGATAGCCTTTTGAGCCTCCCGGTTGATATCCCCATACGGCTCATCCAGGGAGAAATGATATTTGTCGGCCAGCGCCTCGAAATACATCCGGGCGATGCTGTCACCCCGGATATTCTTCCACCCGGAGGCGGCGATGGCCCCGTCCCGAATGGACAGCTCCCGATTGGGGACGATCAGCTCCGGGTCAACCTTGAGCTGGCTGCCCAGGCCCGTACAGGTGGGACAGGCCCCGTAGGGATTGTTGAAGGAAAACATCCGGGGGGACAGCTCCTCGATGGAGATGCCGCAGTCCTCGCAGGCGTAGTTCTGGGAAAAGGTCAAGTCCTGCTCCTCCCGAAGCAGGTTGATTATCACCAGCCCGCCGGAAAGGCCAGAGGCCGTTTCGATGGAGTCCGTCAGCCGGTGTTCGATGCCCGCCTTGATGACCAGCCGGTCTACCACAATTTCAATGCTGTGCTTCTTGTTTTTCTCCGGCTTGATTTCCTCCGTCAGGTCATAGAGCAGGCCGTCCACCCGGGCGCGTACATAACCGGCCCGCCGGGCGTCCTCAAACACCTTGGCGTGTTCGCCCTTTTTCCCCCGGATCACCGGGGCCATGACCTGAATCCGGGTGGCCTCGGGCAGCGCCATCACCTGGTCTACGATTTGGTCAATGGTCTGCTGCTTGATTTCCTTGCCGCAGTTGGGGCAATGGGGCGTTCCCACCCTGGCCCACAGCAGGCGGAGGTAGTCATAAATCTCCGTCACGGTGCCCACGGTGGAGCGGGGATTTTTGGAGGTGGTCTTCTGGTCGATGGAAATGGCCGGGGAAAGGCCGTCGATATAGTCCACGTCCGGCTTGTCCATCTGGCCCAGGAACATCCGGGCGTAGGAGGACAGGCTCTCCACATACCGCCGCTGTCCCTCCGCGTAGATGGTATCGAAGGCCAGGCTGGATTTCCCCGACCCGGACAGACCGGTCAGCACCACCAGCTTGTCCCGTGGAATGGAGACATCAATATTTTTCAGATTATGGGTGCGCGCACCCTTGATTTCAATGTGTGATTGCATGGCTTTTCCGGTTCCTTTATGGTTGCAGCGCCGCGCCCGCTGGCGGGGCGCTACGGTGTGATCTGTCAATCTTCCTGTTACGCGCCGCCCCGCAGCTCTATGATGCGGTCACGCAGCACGGCGGCGTACTCGAACTCCAGCATTCTGGAGGCCTCACGCATCTGCTTTTCCAGCTTGGCGATGGCCTCGGCCCGCTCCTGCTTCGACATATGGGCGGCGGTACCCGGCGGGGCCGCCTGATCCGCAACCGAGGATATCTCAATCAAATCCCGCACAGATTTCCGAATGGTTTTGGGCGTGATGCCGTGGGCCTGGTTAAATTCATTTTGCAGGGCCCGGCGGCGGGCGGTTTCGTCAATGGCCCGCTTCATGGAGGGGGTGATCGTGTCGGCGTACATGACCACCTTGCCCTCGGCATTGCGGGCAGCCCGCCCGATGGTCTGAATCAGGGAGGTTTCGCTGCGTAAAAAGCCCTCCTTGTCCGCGTCCAGAATGGCCACCAGAGAAACCTCCGGCAAATCCAGGCCCTCCCGCAGGAGGTTGATCCCCACCAGCACGTCGAAGTTCCTCAGCCGCAGATCCCGAATGATTTCCATGCGCTCGATGGTGTCGATATCGTGGTGCATATACCGCACCCGGATGCCTGCATTGGTCAGATAGGCGGTCAGATCCTCCGCCATTTTTTTCGTCAGCGTAGTGACAAGCACCCGCTCCTCCCGGGCAGTCCGGGTGTTGATCTCCTGTATCAGATCGTCGATTTGGCCCTCCACCGGGCGAACCTCCACCTCCGGGTCCAGCAGACCCGTTGGACGAATGACCTGCTCCACGATTTGGCCGGAGCGGGTGCGCTCATACTCGCCGGGGGTGGCGGAGACATAGACCACCTGGGGGACCCGCTCCACAAACTCGTCAAATTTCAGTGGCCGGTTGTCAAAGGCGCAGGGCAGCCGGAAACCGTACTCCACCAGCGTCGTCTTTCGGGCGTGGTCGCCGTTGTACATGGCCCGAACCTGGGGAAGGGTGACGTGGCTTTCGTCGATGAACATGATAAAATCCTTGGGGAAATAGTCCAGCAGCGTCAGGGGCGGGGAGCCAACCGGCCGGCCGGAAATCACCCGGGAATAGTTCTCGATGCCGGAGCAGAAGCCCAGCTCCCGCATCATTTCCATGTCGTATTGGGTGCGCTGGCGGATGCGCTGGGCCTCTACCGCCTTGCCCTCCGCCTTAAAAAATTCCACCCGCTCCCACATTTCCTTTTCGATTTCCGTCAGGGCGCGGTTCATCTTGTCCTGGGTGGTGACATAGTGGGAGGCGGGATAAATCGCCACATGGTTCAGCACCCGGTTGGGCATTCCCGTCACCACATTGATTTCGGAGATGCGGTCTACCTCGTCCCCGAAGAATTCCACCCGGATGGCGTAGTCCCGGGCGTACACCGGGAAGATGTCCACCGTGTCGCCCCGCACCCGGAACATATTCCGCTCGAAGGCGATGTCGTTTCGCTCGTAGCGAATGGAAATCAGCTTTTTCAGCAGCTTCTCCTGGGGGTATTCCATCCCCGGCCGTAGGGAAATCACCATATTGGCGTAGTCGATGGGGTCGCCCAGACCATAGATGCAGGAGACGGAGGATACCACGGTCACGTCCCGCCGCTCAAACAGGGCGGAGGTGGCCGAGTGCCGCAGGCGCTCGATCTCGTCATTGATGGCGGAGTCCTTTTCGATGAAGGTATCCGTATGGGGGATGTATGCCTCCGGCTGGTAATAATCGTAATAGGATACAAAATACTCCACCGCATTGTTGGGGAAAAACTCCTTGAACTCGGAGCAAAGCTGGGCAGCCAGCGTCTTGTTGTGAGCCAGCACCAGCGTCGGGCGCTGCAGCCGCTCGATGACCTTTGCCATCGTATAGGTCTTGCCGGAGCCGGTGACGCCCAAAAGGGTCTGTTCGTTCAGGCCCAGCTCCAGCCCGTGACTCAGGGCCTCGATTGCCTCCGGCTGATCTCCGCTGGGGGAATATTCGCTGACAACTTCAAATTTCGGCATGACGAACCACCCTCCTTCGGCGTCTGCCAAATCTCGTACCGTCCATTATAACAGAACAGCTGTTTGATAGCAACACCTTTTCCAAATGGAAAAATAGCTCAGTGTAGCTTTACAATAGATGTGAGACTGAGGGATAGAAAAAGTGATTGAGTTCTGTTAAAATCAGATCACCACAATCCTAGATTAACAGGAGGACTCAATCACCATGACAAGTATAACACACGCCAAGAGATATTGTCCACATGAAATAACGACGAAAGTGTATTCAGTGCAGTTGTACCGGCAGACAAAGGATGTTGCTTTTG
>JAJQBJ010000084.1 GCA_021203345.1 Oscillospiraceae bacterium | reverse complement strand
CGGGCCACGGGTCTGTAACGTGCTTTCATATTTACCTCGTAACCAGACCCGCAAGCAACGTGGGCCGATTGTGCTTTGTGTAGCCCCGCTTGCAAGCGTGGTTACTCGTCGGCCCATTTCGGTCTGTTTCGTGCGAATCTGGTTACGTTCGTTTTTGCTGTGCAGTTACTTTCTTGAAACCCAAGCCGCCAGGCCATGTAAACCCACCCCTGAGAACGTAAAATCTCTGTTAATTCTTGAAAATAGGGTTTGACGGCGGAGAAAAGTCAGTGTACAATGAAATGTAATTTCATCCCGCCCTCCGGGAGCGGGTATCTCTAAAGAACGAACGAAAGGAACGCCCTATGGATCTCCCCCCAGCCACACAAACTATCCTCCACCGCCTCCACAGCGCCGGCCACGAAGCCTACGCCGTAGGGGGCTGTGTGCGGGACGCCCTGCGGGGCGGCACACCCCACGACTGGGATATCTGTACCTCCGCCTCCCCGGCGGAGATACATCGCTGTTTTCCCGACCTCCGCACGGTGGACACCGGCGCGGCCCACGGCACGGTGACAGTGATCCTGGAAGGCGCTCCCTATGAGGTGACTACCTTCCGCCGGGACGGTCATTACGCCGACCACCGTCGGCCCGACGAAGTGCAGTTCGTCCGCAGTCTGGAGGAGGACTTGGCCCGCCGGGACTTCACCATCAACGCCATGGCCGTGGGGTCGGACGGGGTCATTCGGGATTTCCACGGCGGACAGACCGATTTGGCTCAGGGCATCATCCGCTGTGTGGGGAATCCCGTTGCCCGGTTCCAGGAGGACGCGCTGCGTATCCTGCGGGCGCTGCGGTTCGCCGCCGTGCTGGACTTTACGCTGGAGCCGGCCACCGCCCAGGCCGCCTGCGAGCAAAAGGCGCTGCTGCAATTCGTCTCCGCCGAGCGGATTTATGCCGAGCTGAACCGGCTGCTGGTGGGGCCGGGGGCGGCGCGGGTGCTTCGGGATTATACGGAGATCATCGGCGTGGTTCTGCCGGAGATTCTGCCCTGTGTGGGCTTTCAGCAGCACAACCCTTGCCACTATGAGGACGTGTGGAGCCATACCCTCACCGCCTTTGCCCAGTCTCAGCCGGATCGGCTGGTGCGGTGGGCGCTGCTGCTGCACGATTTGGGCAAGCCGGAGACGTTCACGATGGACGAGAACGGCATCGGCCACTTCAAGGAGCATCCCATCCACAGCCGACAGCTGGCGGAGGACATCTTCCAGCGGCTGCACGCTGACCGGGACACCCGGACGCGGGTCTGCCGCCTGGTGCTGTATCACGACGCCTGGCCGCCGGGAACTCCGGCGGGGATTTTGCGCTGGCAGCGGGAGTTCGGTCTGGACGACCTGCGGCGGTTGGCGGAGGTTCGCCGCTGTGACGGCCCGCCCACACCGACCACCCCAAAATGGCCCCGGTGCGGGCCGCTACCGCCCGGTTTGCCGCGGAGGTAGAGCGGCTTGCCGCCGCCAAGGCCCCCTGCCGGGTGCAGGAGCTGAACATCAAAGGCCGGGATTTGATAGCGCTGGGCGTTCCCCCGGGGCGAGGGCTGGGTGCGGCGCTGGATGCTCTGCTGGAGGCAGTGATGGCCGGTCGGTGCCCCAACCAGCGGGAGGCGCTGCTGGACTATTGGACCCAGATACAGTCAGCGGAGTGAGGTACAAGAGGTACAATATGATATCTGAACATCATGATTTTTATATGCCGAATTTGGCGACCTTTTTGAACGACAACAGCTATCTGGGAAGCTTTCACGGCCTGCGGTTCCGGGTAAAGCCCAATTTGGGCAAGGACGAAACCCCCGGCACGCTGGAGGCCCTGGTGTGGTACGGCCCGCTGTGTCTGGAGCTGAGCCAGGTGGAGGCCGAGGCCAGCTTTCCGCTGGATGAGGCGGGCTATGCCGCCGTGCTGGACTGGCTGGATCAGCAGCACCAGATTATGGGAACCCTGTCCGAGTGACCCCGTTCCGTTCGCCGTCCGGAGCTTCGGACGCTGCTCCTTTATTTCTTGATTCTTTTGTGAGGTGATTTGTCCTTATGGACAGTAACAGTCTTATATTGATTGTTGTATTGATTATTTGTATTTGTTTTTCTTCCCTGTTCTCCGCCACGGAGACAGCCTATTCCTCCATGAACCGCATCCGTATGAAAAGCTGGGCGGAGGAGGGCGAGCAAAAGGCCCAGTACGCGCTGGATCTGGCGGAGGATTTTGACCGGTTTCTCTCCTCCGTCCTGATTGGCAACAACATTGTGAACATCACGGCCTCCACCATAGCCACGGTGCTGTTTGTGCGGTACTGGCCCCAGTACGGCGCGGTGCTTTCCACGGCGGTGGTGACGGTGGTGGTGCTGATTTTTGGCGAGATCACGCCCAAGAGCATCGCCAAGGAGCGCCCGGAGCGCTTCGCCATGGCGATTGCGCCCTTTGTGCGGGGGCTGATGACCATATTGACCCCCCTGACCGTCCTCTTTACCCAGTGGCAGAAGCTGCTGACCCGGGTGTTCCACCTGTCCCGCCAAGATGGTATCACTGAGGTGGAGCTGATTACCATGGTAGACCAGGCGGAGACGGAGGGCGGCCTGGACGAGGACGAAAGCGACCTGATTCGCAACGCCATCGAGTTCAACGACCTGGAAGTGTCCGAGATTCTGGTTCCCCGGGTGGATATCACCGCGGCGGAGGACACCATCTCCCTGTCGGAGCTGAACGACCTGTTTGTGGAGACGGGCTATTCCCGTATCCCCATCTATCATGACACCATCGACAACGTGGTGGGCGTCGTCCACGAAAAAGACCTTCACGCCGCCATGCACCGGGGGGAGACAGAGCTGAGCGCCGCCATGTCTCAGGTGTTGTTCACCGCCGCCGGCACCAAAATCTCCGACCTGCTGCGGGTGCTGCAAAAGGAGAAATGCCACCTCGTCATTGTGGTGGACGAGTACGGCGGCACAGACGGCCTTGCCACTCTGGAGGACATTCTGGAGGAGCTGGTGGGCGAGATTTGGGACGAGCATGACGAAATCATCGAGGAGTTCAAGGACCAGGAGGACGGCTCCTGTCTGATTTCCGGCTCCGCCAGTCTGGACGATTTGTTCGAGCGCTTCGAGCTGGCCGAGGCGGACTTTGACTGCACCACCGTCAGCGGGTGGGTGCTGACCGAAATCGGCCGGGTGCCTGAGCCGGGCGACCACTTTACCTATGAGAATTTAAATGTGACCGTCACCCAGGTGGAAAACCGCCGGGTGCTGGAAATTCGGGCCGAGGCGATTCCCCCGGATACGGACGAGTAAATATAAAAAAGGAGCTGTTGCAGAATTTACGTCCTGCAACAGCTCTGTTTTATGCTCATTTTTGTTCGGTCATTCTCCCATGGGATGCCCGCACTGGGCCAGCACGGACTTCAAATTCTCCACGGCGGGGGCAAGCCCGCTGCCGTCCTTGCTCCGCATGGCCTTCTGTGTCTCCTTCACGGCGGCCTTCAGGGCGGCCTTATCCTCCTTGGACGCCTGCTTCATCACGGATTCCGCCTGATAGATGGCGGCCTCCGCCTGATTCCGGGCGTCCATCTGATCCCGTTGCTGCTGATCCTCGGCGGCGTACTGCTGTGCGTCCCGGATGGCCTGCTGAATCTCCGCCTCGCTCATGTTGGAGGTGGCGGTGATGGTGATGTCCTGCTGTTTACCGGTGCCCAGATCCTTGGCGCTGACCTTGACAATGCCGTTGGCGTCGATGGTAAACGTGACTTCAATTTGCGGCACGCCCCGCATGGCCCGCTTGATGCCGGTCAGCTTGAACTTGCCCAGGGTCTTGTTCTGCTTCGCCATGGGGCGCTCGCCCTGGAGAACGTGAATCTCTACGCTGGTCTGGAAGTTGGCGGCGGTGGTGAAGATCTGGCTCTTGGAAATGGGCAGGGTGGTGTTCCGGTCGATGATTTTGGTGAACACGCCGCCCACCGTCTCGATGCCCAGGGACAGGGGGGTTACGTCCAGCAGCAGCAGCCCGGTCACAGCGCCAGAGAGAACGCCGCCCTGGAGACACGCGCCCATGGCCACGCACTCATCGGGATTGATGCCCTTAAAGCCCTCCCGGCCGGTGATGGACTTCACCATATCCTGCACGGCGGGGATGCGGGAGGAGCCGCCCACCAGCAGCACCTTGGACAAATCGCTGTTGGAGATGCCTGCGTCCCCCATGGCCTGCCGCACCGGGCCCATGGTGGCCTCCACCAGATGATGGGTCAGCTCGTTGAACTGGGCGCGGGTCAGCTCACATTCCATGTGAATCGGGCCGTTTTTCCCCACCGTCAGATAGGGGAGGTTGATGGTGGTGGAGGACATACCGGACAGCTCGATTTTGGCCTTTTCCGCCGCCTCCCGGACACGGGCCATAGCCGCCGGGTCACGGGACAGGTCGATGTGGTTGTCCTTTTTGAACTGCTTAACCAGATAGTCCGCGATACAGATGTCAAAGTCGTCGCCGCCCAGCCGGTTGTTGCCGGCGGTAGCCAATACCTCGATCACGCCGCCGCTGATTTCCAGAATGGACACGTCGAAGGTGCCGCCGCCCAGGTCATAGACCATGATTTTCTGGGCGTCCTCCTTGTCCATGCCGTAGGCCAGCGCCGCCGCCGTAGGCTCGTTGATGATGCGCTGTACGTTCAGGCCCGCAATTTTGCCCGCGTCCTTGGTGGCCTGGCGCTGTGCGTCGGTGAAATAGGCGGGAACAGTGATGACCGCCTCCGTGACTGGCTCGCCCAGATAGGCCTCCGCGTCCGTTTTCAGCTTCATCAGGATAAAGGCGGAAATCTCCTGGGGCGTGTAGTTCTTGCCATCGATCTTCACCCGGTAATCCGTCCCCATGCTGCGCTTGATGGAGGTGATGGTGCGATCCGGGTTGGTGATGGCCTGGCGCTTTGCCACCTGACCCACCATGCGCTCCCCGTTCTTGCCAAACGCTACCACAGAGGGGGTGGTGCGCCCGCCCTCCGCGTTGGGGATGATGACCCGCTCACCGCCCTCAAAGACGGCCATGCAGGAGTTGGTAGTACCCAGGTCAATTCCGATGATTTTTGACATAAATTCCTCCATTCCGCCGCAGAGCGGCTGATTGTATTTATTATATGGCCCCCGGGCCATACTCGCTTTTAGAACCCCGGGCCATAATAACCGCCGTAGCAGCAGCTTCTGCTGCAACAGCTGCACACAAGCCAGGCGGTACACAGGGTACACAGGGGCGAATTGCCATGCACCACGGTAAAGCCGTGATCCTCTCTGGCCTGATGATAGGAAAAATTGCCCTGCTGGAACTGGTGGAGCAGATTTTGATAGGTTCTGTTGGAGGGGTCCTGCCGCACGGCCTCCTGAATATGATTCATGGCCGTGACCTGGTTCCCGGCCCCGGCGTTGGCCAGGGCGCTGAGGTAATACCACTGGGCGTTCCGGTCTGTGACCTCCGCCAGAACGTGAAGGGCCTCCTCCCAGCTCTGGCTTCGGATATAATTGGAGGCCGCCCGCAGCTTCACGTCGGTGAAGTCCTGATGCTCCTCCTGCTGATAGCCGCCGCTGCCAAAGCCGAACCCGAAGAAATCAAAGGGATCGGCCCCCTGGAACGGGTCGCTGTAGGAGCCGCTGCCGCCCTGTCCATAGCCTCCATAGCCGTTGTTCTGCTGCCGCTGTTGCTGCTGATAGCCATAGCCGTCGCTCTGCCCATAATAGCTTTGACTGGCGGACTGTCCGCCGTTTTTCCGCATATCCTGAATCTGTTGGTAGGCCGCGTTGACCTCCTGCATCTTCTTCTCCGCATCCGGACCGGGATTGATGTCGGGATGATAGCGCTTTGCCAGCTTGCGATATGCTTTTGTCACTTCTTCGTCCGAGGCATCCTGAGACACTCCCAGCACCTGATAGGGGTCAGACATTGTGTTCGTCCTCTCTTTTGGCCTTCCAGCTTTGATATTTCAACCAGACTCCGGCGTACAGAATATTATAAATCAAGTGTGCGTCTGTTTGCAGGGGCAGGCGCTCCGCCGCCTCTGCGGCCCGGGACAGCAGCATGGTCAGCACCGGCTCCATGTCCGGGTTGGTCAGGCTGGTCAGGGGGTTATATGCTTCGTTTTTCAGGTCATCCGCCAAATCCAGGCGGGCATCCACCAGATAGATGAATTCGCCCAGAAAATAGCCCAGCTGCCCCAGAGCCCGGGCATATTCGTCCTCCTTCTGGACGAATAAGGCCGCCATCAGGCGGCCAAAGCTGGCTGCGGCCTTGTCGGGGTCGTTGATTCCCTCCCGCTCCAGCGCGGAAAGCGTGTCCAGCTCCCGCCGAATGACAGCGCACTGGCGGGGATAGCGCTGTTCCGCCCTGCGGAGGGGGCGGTGCAGGGCCGCCGCCGCCAGACGGGCGGACAGCTTGTGGTCGTCCTGCCAGTCGTCCAGGCATTTGTAATAGCCCAGCGCCACGTTCATCCACGCCCCGTAATCCGTCCATTCGCTGTACCAGCCCGGATGCTTTTTCAGCGGGTGGGGGAGGCAGCGGCGGGAGGTTTCCCGCTCCTGTCCGCCGTAAACGGCGTTGAGTACCAGAATCAGGAACGTGATGTCATAAGTCAGGGTCAGGCGGGTGCGCTGGCCGCACAGCTTTCCCAACCGGCGGCACAGTCCGCAGTAGCAGCCGCTGTAACGAGCCTGCTCCTCCGGACTGAGCTGCGTGGGGTCAGCGGTCACATAGCCGAACATGGCTCAGCTCTTGCGGGTGAACTGCTCCCGGCACTTGGGGCAGGTGATATTGATGGTGCCCTTTCCCTTCGGCACCCGAACGGTGGTGTTGCACTTGGGACAGGTGAAAAATTTGTAGTCCTGCCGCTGGCGGAACTGATCCCGGCGGGTGCGGAACCTGCTGCGGATACGGCTGGTTTTGTCCAGATACCACTGGTTCTCCTGCTGGCGCTTGTAGAGATTCCGGGACAGCATCCGGTAGTAATTATAAATCAGCAAAGCCAGCGCCGGATACCACAGATAAACCAGCCAGGTACTCTGTCCGATCAGAGCAATGACTATCAGAACACAGACGACAATGCTCAGCATACGGCCAAGCTGGTCGGAGCCATAGCGTCCGGACATCACGCGGTTAAGCCAGTTTCTCATAGGGATTCTCCTTTATCATATGGTAGGAACGCGCGGGAGCCGCTCCCGCCGTCCTCACAGGAGGGGCCGTTCGCCCTTCCGATAATTTTCTATGATCAGGATAGTCCGAAATGTTTATGTAATTACGACTGGAATGTGAATTTTTTGTAAACGAGAAGCCATTTTCGTTGAAAATTCACAAACCGGTCATACTTTATGGGCTTAATCCGTCCGGTTTTCCTCTGACCGAACCTTTCGCGCCCTCTATTTTGCCTTAAACCAGCAACATTCCGCTGATACCCGGCAGCTCCAGCGCAAGAGTGCCATGGGGCGCGGCATAGACCGTCCCGGTGAGCAAATCCGTGGCGACCGGCGCGGGCCAGGGCAGCGTGACCTGCTCCGTCCGGTTCGATGCGTTGACCACGGTACAAAGGGTTTCCTCCCCGCAGCGGAAGAAGGTCAGCAGGCCGCCCTGACACGGCCCCCACTGAATCTCCCCGGTACGCAGGGCCTCCCGGGTTTTCCGCAGGTGGCCCAGGGTGCGGAAGTACACCAAAAGCTCCTGATCCATCCGGTTCCACGGGAAAGGACGGCGGTTGAAGGGGTCCTGAAAGCCCTCCATCCCCACCTCGTCCCCGTAATACACGGTGGGCGCACCGGGGAAGGTGAACAAAATCAATACCCCGATTCTCAGCCGGGCCAGACCTAATCGACGCTCTGCATCGGTCAACAGCGAGGCACTGTCCCGGCTCCCGGCCTCGGTGCTGCCCGTCCCCAGACAGGTCAAAATCCGCAGGGTGTCATGGGTACCCAGGGCGTTCATGGCGGAGTAAAAGGCGAAGCGGGGGTAGTTCTCCCGCAGCGTCTCCATTTCCTCCTGAAAGCCCTCCGCGCCGCCACCCAGCAGATAATGGATGGCGGTACTGCGGAAGGGGTAGTTCATCAGCCCGTCCAGATGGCGGCCCAGCAGGTGCCGGCGGCGGACGTTGTAGGCAATTTTGGTGGAGCCGTCCTCCCACACCTCGCCGATGACCACGGCGTTGGGGTCGGTTTCCCGCACGGCCTGATGAATCCCAGCCACAAAGTCGTCGGGCAGCTCGTCGGCCACGTCCAGCCGCCAGCCGTCCGCCCCGGCCCGGAGCCAGCGGCGCACCACCGCGTCCTCCCCGCCGAAGATAAAGCGGCGGTAGCCGGGGTCGTTCTCCTGCACCGCAGGCAGGGAGTAAATGCCCCACCAGCTTTCGTACTCATCGGGCCACTGCTTGAACTGGAACCAGGAGTAGTAGGGGGATTCCTGGGACTGGTAGGCCCCCTCCGTGGGATAAAAGCCGTCCCCGTTGAAATACCGGCTGACAAAGCCCGTGTGGTTGAACACCCCGTCCAGAATCACCCGGATGCCCCGGCTGTGGGCCGCGTCGCAGAGGCGGCGAAAATCCGCCTCGTCCCCCAGCATGGGGTCGATTTTATGATAGTCCGCCGTGCCGTAACGGTGGTTCTCCGCCGCCTCGAAGATGGGACAGAAATAAATCGTCTCCACCCCCAGGGCGGACAGGTAATCCAGCTTTTCCTCCACACCGGCCAGGTTGCCGCCGAAGAAGTCCCGGTTGCAGATGTCCTTCCCCTTGGGGGTGCGGCCCACCGCGCCGGGAATCGGGTCCTCGTCCCAGCTCCGGTGAATCGTGCGGTTCCCCGCCAGGCCCTTCGGCTCCGGGAGCTTTGTCCGGTGGAACCGGTCAGGGAAAATCTGATAGCAAACCCCTTTGCCGAACCAGTCCGGCACCTCCTCGCTGCCGTCGTAGACGGTGAGCTGATAGGTTTTGGAGTCCGCCGTGACCCCGTCCAGGCTCTCCAGCCGGAACCCGTACCACACCAGACCCACATAGCCGCTGGTGTCCAGGGTGCAGGTAAAAACGTCCCGGTTCCCGTCCAGACCGGCCCACTCCATGGGAATCGTCTCGATATAATCGTCTGCAAATTCAAATCGCGCGGTCAGCGTGGCCTTGCTGAACCCAAAGGCCCGCCGGGGCCGGATGTTCAGCGTGACCACTGTTCCGGACGATACCGCCCCGTAGGGCGTTTTATACCGCTCCAGCCGAGACTGGTAGGTGTCCCTGTCAAAATACGCAGGCATAAATGCCCCCCCTTATTGAAAGATGCCCCGCCTGTTTCCCGTCAGGCTGCACAGAAAATGTTGCTCAAGTAGTGCTATTTTACCGGGTTTTCGCCCTTGCGTCAACCATTATTTGCTGTGCTTTCTGTTTGGAAAGCACAGCATGACAAACTGCGGCGTTGCTACCGCTTTTGATTGGGCTTTCATCTCATTGCGGGGTTTCTCAACCCCATTTCTTTCAATGGCGGAAAGAAACGGTGTCGAACCGCCAAAGAAACGCCTCTCCCATGCCCCGGTGAGAACGGGACATGGGGTAGCAACATCACAGCAAGAAACAACGTAACCAGATTCGCACGGAACGGAGCAAAAAGGATGAACGAGCAACCACGTTCGCAAGCGTGGCCGGTACAAAGCGGAATCGGCCTACGTTACCTGCGGGTCTGGTTACGAAGTGATTTAAAAACACGTTCCAACCCCTTGCCGCTGAAGTGCCCCCTGTCAAGTAGACAGTGAAAAAACAAAAAAGTCTTTCCATG
>JAJQBJ010000051.1 GCA_021203345.1 Oscillospiraceae bacterium | reverse complement strand
ATGGAAAGACTTTTTTGTTTTTTCACTGTCTACTTGACAGGGGGCACTTCATTTTCGATGCGGGGTTTTTATTCTAAAGATTCTAAGGTTTATCCCGGTCATGGAAAGGAGCAAGTCCCCATATGGATGTTATGCTGGACAATGGAATTCCGCAGGAGGTCAACCGGGCGGTGCTGGTGGGCCTGTCCTCCCATGCGCTGGATCGGCAGGAAAACGCGGATGAGGACACGATGGAGGAGCTGAAAGCCCTGCTGGAGACGGCGGGGGGCCAGTGTATGGGTATCGTGCTGCAAAGCAGAGAGGCTCCGGACCCCCGCACCTTTATCGGGGAAGGGAAGGTGGACGAGGTTCGCACGCTGGTGGAGGCCACCGAGGCGGACATGGTGATTTTTGACAACGAGCTTTCCCCCTCCAACATCCGGGTGCTGACGGACATCCTGGGGGTACAGGTGCTTGACCGCTCCGCGCTGATTCTGGATATCTTTGCTCAGCGGGCGCGGACAAAGGAGGGCCGCCTCCAGGTGGAGCTGGCCCAGTATCAGTATTTGCTCCCCCGGCTGACCGGCATGTGGGGCCATCTGGTGCGGCAGACCGCCTCCGGCGGAAAAAGCCCCATCGGAACACGCGGCCCCGGCGAAACCCAGCTGGAAACAGACCGCCGCCACATCCGCAGAAAAATCACCAAGCTCCAGGAGGAGCTGAAGGACGTGCGGCGGGTGCGGGGCGTTCAGCGGGCCCAGCGGGAGAAAAACGAGATTCCCGTGGTTGCCATTGTGGGCTATACCAATGCGGGGAAATCCACGCTGCTGAACTGCCTGACCGGGGCGGAGATTCCCGCCAACAACCGGCTGTTCGACACGCTGGACACCACGACCCGCGCGTTGGAGCTGTCCGACACCTGCACGGTGCTGATTTCGGACACGGTGGGCTTTATCCGCAAACTGCCCCATCTGCTGGTGGATGCGTTTAAGGCCACCCTGGAGGAGCTGGAATTTGCAGATTTGATTCTTCATGTGGTGGACGCCTCCAACCCGGAGTGGCAGGAGCAGGCCGCTGTGGTGGACGAGCTGATTGTCCAGCTGGGGGCCGCAGAAACGCCCCGGCTCCAGGTGTTCAACAAGTGCGACCTGGGCCGCCCGGACGTGATGCCCCACGGGGAGGATATTGTCTCCATCTCCGCCAAAACGGGCGAGGGCATTCCGGCGCTGCTGGAGGCCCTGACCCGCCGTCTGGACAACCAGACCAAAGCCTATACGCTCCAACTGCCCTATGACAAGGGCGGGCTGCTGGATCTGCTGTACCGGGAGGCCAAGGTGGAACGGGTGGAATACGGGGACAGGATTCAGGTGGACTGTGTGCTGACGCCCCGGCTGCTGGGCCAGGTGCGGGCGTATTGCGACCCGCCCCTTCCGGTTCCCAAAGAGCCCTGGGAGGATTGAGCCGTTATGATTTTAGAGACAAGCCGGCTGCTGCTTCGTCCCTGGGAGGAGAAAGACGCCGAGGAGCTGTACCGTTATGCCCACGACCCGGAGATCGGCCCCGCCGCAGGCTGGGCGGTGCATACCAGTCCGGAAAACAGCCGGGAAATCATCCGCGACGTTCTGAGCGCCCCGGAAACCTACGCCGTGGTGCTCAGGGAGACAGGCCGACCCGTGGGCAGCGCGGGATTACAGGCGAGTACAAGGCCGGAAGCCGTGGCGCAGGGAGGAAAAGAGCAGGAGATCGGCTATTGGATCGGAAAGCCCTTTTGGGGCCGGGGCTATGCCCCGGAGGTGGTGGCGGAGCTGCTCCGCCGGGGGTTCGAGGATTTGGACTGCAACGCCATCTGGTGCGCCCATTTTGCCGAAAATTCCAAGTCCAAACGGGTCATCGAAAAGAGCGGGTTTCGCTATGTGACATCTGCGGAGACGGTTGACCTGCTGGGCGTGATCCACAACGAGCTATACTATGTGATGACCCGGAAGGAGTGGCGGCGGTGACGGAATATTATATTCCCACAGACCTGAGCAGCGCGGAGTTCGTGGAAAAACGCTCCCGGTTCATCGGGCAGGTCTGCCCGGTGGAGACGGAGGAGGAAGCCCGCACCTTTATTGAGTCGGTGAAAAAGGAGCATCACGACGCCCGGCACAACTGCTGGTGCTACCTTCTGCGGGAGGGGAGTATTCTCCGCTATTCCGACGACGGGGAGCCCCAGGGCACCGCAGGTCAGCCCATGCTGGAGGTATTTCAGCGGGAGGGCGTGACCAATGCGGTCTGTGTGGTGACCCGGTATTTCGGAGGAATCCTGTTGGGCACCGGGGGCCTGCTGCGGGCCTATTCCCGCAGCGCCAAGGACGCGCTGGACGCCGCCGGGGTTTCCGTGGTGCGCCGCTGGGTGACGGAGGAGGTTCCCTGCGCCTACAATCAGTTTGAACTGATTCGCCGGGAGGTTCTGGCCTGTGGCGGCGTGGTGCTGGAGACAGAGTACGGGGCCGGGGTACGGCTGTCTGTGCTGATTCCGGAGGAACAGGCGGAGCCGTTTTCCCATCGGCTGATTGAAGTCACCGCCGGGTCGGTGGAGCCGGAGGTAACGGGAGAGACGTTCCGGGCTGTGCCGGTGCGGGAGCCAAAAATCTAAAAAATTTCGCAGAATTTTTCCCAAAAAAGAAGGATTTTTTCAAAAGGTGTGGTAGATTGTAATAGTAGCGTGTAATAGCTGAAAAATCGGAGGTGCTGTTATGGCCGAAGCGAGGAACGTCCGCCAGCAAATTGAGGAACGGGAGCGCACCCTGCTGGGGCCTGACGCCTGTCTTGCGGTGAACACCCGGGGCAGGCAGCGCCCGGAGGAGGAATGTGAAAGCCGCACCTGCTTTCAGCGGGATGTGGACCGCATCGTTCACTCCAAATCCTTCCGGCGGCTGATGCACAAGACCCAGGTGTTCCTGGCCCCGGAGGGGGATCACTACCGCACGCGCATGACCCACACTGTAGAGGTCATGCGAATCGCCCGCACCATTGCCCGGGGGCTGGCGCTGAACGAGGATTTGACGGAGGCGGCGGCCTTTGGTCACGATTTGGGGCATACGCCCTTCGGTCACGCCGGGGAGCGGGCGCTGAATGAAATCGCGCCGGGGGGCTTCCGCCACAACGAGCAGTCCATCCGGGTGGTGGAACTGCTGGAAAAGAACGGCGAGGGGCTGAATCTGACCTGGGAGGTGCGGAACGGCATCCTCTGCCATACCGGGGACACCCCGGCGGAGACGCTGGAGGGCAGAATCATCCATCTGGCCGACCAGATCGCGTACATCAATCACGATATCGACGACGCCATGCGTGCCCAAATCATCTTCCCCATGGACATTCCGCTGCATCTGCTGCAGGGGCTGGGATTTTCCCACTCCCAGCGTATCAACACCCTGACGGCGGATGTAATTGCCGCCAGTACGGACAGCCACACCATCCGCCAGTCCCCGGAGCGGAAGGAGCAGATGGCCCAGCTGCGGGAGTTCATGTTTGAGGCAGTGTACCGGAATCCGGTGGCGAAGGGCCAGGAGTCCAAGGCACAGGACTTAATCAAATACCTCTTTGACTATTACTGCCGCAACCCGGACGCTTTGCCCGGCGATTTTCAGGATATCCGCTACCGGGAGAGCGTGGAGCGGGCGGCCTGCGACTATATTGCGGGCATGACGGATAATTTCGCAGTGGAGGTGTTTTCGGATTTGACGCTGCCCAAGGCGTGGACGGTCAAATAGCGGAACCGTTTTGCGGGCGCACGGCTGCCCCGCATATTTGCTCCACTTTGGGGACAGAATGAAAAAAGAAATAAAAACCTCTGGAAAACAACCGAAAAACCACCGGAAACAGCACATTCAGGGAGGTGACGTGCCGTGGCATTGCCCGAGGCTTTTTTGGAGGAGCTGGTCGCCCGCAGCGACCTGGTGGACGTGGCCTCCGGCTACGTCAGCCTACAGCGGAAGGGCGGCCGCTATTGGGGCTGCTGCCCCTTTCACAACGAAAAAACCCCCTCCTTCTCCGTGAGCCAGGAGCGGCAGCAATACTATTGTTTTGGCTGTCACAAGGGCGGCGGGGTCATCAACTTCGTGATGGAGGCGGAGAACCTGCCCTTCCGGGACGCGGTGCAGCTGCTGGCGGACAAGGCCGGTATGTCCATGCCGGAGGAGGAACGGAACGGAGGCGGCTATAACCGCCGCCAGCGCCTGCTGGCCCTGAACCGGGAGGCGGCGCACTATTTTCACGAGCAGCTTATGACCCCCCAGTGCAGCCATATGATGGCCTATCTCACGGGCCGGGGGCTGTCCCGGCGAACCATCACCAATTTCGGGCTGGGCGCGGCCCCGGCGGGTTGGGACAACCTGATTCGGGCCATGGCCGCCAAAGACTATGACAAGGCGGAGCTTTTGGAGGCCGGCCTTGCGGTGAAAAGCGAAAAGGGACGCATCTATGACCGGTTCCGGGATCGGGTGATGTTTCCCATCATCGACCTGCGGGGGGACGTGATCGGCTTCGGCGGCCGGGTGCTGGACGATTCCACACCAAAATATCTGAATTCCCCGGATACGCCGGTGTTCAACAAGCGGAAAAACCTGTTCGCCCTGAACCTTGCCAAAAAGAGCCGACAGGGGCGCATCATCCTGACAGAGGGCTATATGGACACCATCTCCCTCCATCAGGCCGGGTTTGACTGCGCGGTGGCGTCGTTGGGAACGTCTCTGACGGAGGATCACGCCCAGTTGATCAGCCGGTATACCAAGGAAGTGGTGATCTCCTATGACGGAGATCAGGCGGGGGTCAACGCCGCCCAGCGGGCCATCGGCATTTTGGAGAAAACCGGGCTGACGGTGCGGGTGCTGCAGGTGAAGGGAGCCAAAGACCCGGACGAATTCCTGAACAAATACGGCCCCCGGGCGTTCGAGCGGCTGATCGAGCAGTCGGGTAACCATATCGACTATCAGCTTCGCCAGCTACAGGGGCGATACGACCTCGCCAAAGACGAGGAAAAGGTGCAGTATCTCCAGGAGGCGGCGGCGTTGGTGGCGGCGCTGGACAGCCCGGTGGAACGGGAAATTTACGGCACCCGGGCTGCGGAGGCGGCGAAGTTTTCGCCCGCCGCCATGGCGCAGGAGGTGGAGCGGGCCAGAACCCAGCGAAACCGCCGGGCCAGAAAGCAGGAGCAGCGGGCGGCCCTGAATCCGGTCAGTGAGCTGCAGCCCAAAGACCGGCGGCTGCGCTATCAAAATCTGCGTTCCGCCCGGGCGGAGGAAGGCGTTCTGCGCCTGATGGAGAGGGACGCGGGCCTGTTCCGGCAGGCGGAGGGCCACCTGGAGCCGGAGGATTTTTCCTCCGAGTTTTTGGGGAAGGTGTATCGCCTGTACCGGGAGCAATGGCGGCAGGGGAAGGAAATCAACTCCACGCTGCTGGCGGAGGAACTGTCCGGGGAGGAGATGGATCAGCTGATGACCCTGCTCCAAAGGCCGGTCACCATCTCCAACGGGCCGAAGGCGCTGGAGGACTACATCAATATCATACACACCGAACAGCTGAAACGGGCTGGCGGGCAATCGGACGAGACGTTATTGGCATATCGAGATAAAAAAGCGAACGGAGGAGCTTACCTATGAGCGACAAGAAAAAGACCACCAAGCCGGAGGAGGAAAAAATCAAAACCCCTCAGGAGCGCATGAACGAGCTGATCGAGCGGGGAAAAAAGACACACAAGCTGTCCTCTGGCGTGGTGATGGAGCTGGAGGAGGACATCAGCGCGGAGCAGATGGAGCGCTTTTATGACTCCCTGGCCAGCAACGGCATTGAGCTGGTGGCGGACGATGATTTGACGCTTCTGACGACGGACGACGATGTATTGCCCAAAATCGAGGAGATTCCGGAGGAGGAGACGGTGGATACCGCGGCGCTCAGCGACTCCTTCGGCATTGACGACCCGGTGCGGATGTATTTGAAGGAGATCGGCAAGGTGGCTCTGCTGACCACGGACGAGGAGGTCATGCTGGCAAAGCAGATGTTCGCCTGCGATTCCCTGACGAAGTACGAGCCGTATCTGACCGAGGTGGGCAAGGCGCTGGAGCAGAGCGAGGTACAGGAGCTGAACAGCTACCTGGAACAGGTCGCCACGGACGAGGTGCCGATTCCCCAGTCCGTGCAGGACGCGCTGAAGCAGGTGGCCGAGCAGGAAGAAACTGCTCAGGCACCCGACGAGGTGCTGGCCGAGATGAAGAAAACCATCCGGGTGGGCGAGGACGCGAAAAAGCGCCTGGCGGACGCCAACCTCCGGCTGGTCGTATCCATTGCCAAGCGCTATGTGGGCCGTGGGATGCAGTTCCTGGATTTGATTCAGGAGGGCAACCTGGGCCTATTGAAGGCCGTGGAAAAGTTCGACTACTCCAAGGGCTATAAATTCTCCACCTACGCGACCTGGTGGATTCGGCAGGCCATTACCCGCGCCATTGCAGACCAGGCCCGCACCATCCGTATCCCGGTTCATATGGTGGAAACCATCAATAAGGTGATCCGGGTGTCCCGGCAGCTGTTGCAGGAGCTGGGCCACGAGGCCACGCCGGAGGAAATTTCGGAGGAAATGGATATGCCTGCCGACAAGGTGCGGGAGATTCTGAAAATCGCCCAGGACCCTGTCTCGCTGGAAACGCCCATCGGCGAGGAGGAGGACTCCCACCTGGGAGACTTTATCGAGGACGAGGGCGCTTCGGAGCCCAGCGAGGTGGCCGCCTCTACGCTGTTGAAGGAGCAGCTGGAGGAGGTTCTGAAAACGCTGACGCCCAGAGAGTCCAAGGTGCTGGAGCTGCGCTTTGGCATCAAGGACGGACGTACCCACACCCTGGAGGAGGTCGGCAAGGAGTTCAACGTCACCCGTGAGCGGATTCGTCAGATCGAGGCCAAGGCTCTGCGGAAGCTCCGCCACCCCAGCCGCTCCAAAAAGCTGAGGGACTTCCTGAATTAAATGTATATTTGAAATGATCCGGTGCAGCGTGGCCCTACAAGGGCTGCGCTGCGCTTTTTCTTCTATTCGGCGGAGAAGCCTCATAGAATGGGGATAACAAAACGCCGGAGAGGAAGTGCGCCTTATGGAAGATTGGGAGGCCTTTGACCGGGCGGTGAGCTGTCTGCCCCGGGAGCTGCGGATGGCGGCGCTGTCGCTGCCCCGGGAGGTGCGGGAGCGCTGCGAGGAGCTGCACCTCCGGGCGGGACGGGGCATCTGCTGGTCGGACGGACAGGAGGAGCATCTGATGCTGTTGTCCGGAAAGCCCTTGCATGTCAGCGGAGATGATTTGCGGATGATGGTGGAGCTGGCGACCCGCTCCAGCTTTCATACGGCGGTGGAGCAGCTGCGGCGGGGCTTTGTGACCCTGCCGGGAGGCCACCGGCTGGGCCTGACGGGAACCATCTCCATGAGCGGGGGCGAGGTGCTGAATCTGCTGCACATTTCCTCGGTGAATCTGCGTATCGCCAGAGCCAGAACCGGCGTGGGGAAGGCTGTGCTGCCCCAGCTGGTGGAGAACGGGACGCTGCACAGCACGCTGATTCTATCTCCGCCGGGGCGGGGGAAAACCACCCTCCTGCGGGATTTGGTGCGGCTTTGCTCCGACGGTTCACCGGGCTTTCGGGTGGGTCTGGTGGACGAGCGGGGCGAGGTGGCGGCTATGTATCAGGGGGTTCCCCAGCTGGATGTGGGGCTGCGAACCGACGTGGCGGAGGGCTGTCCCAAGGATGCGGGGCTGCTGATGCTGCTGCGGAGCATGAACCCGCAGATATTGGCCGTGGACGAAATCACGGCCCCGGAAGACGTGGCGGCGCTGTCCTCGGCGGCGGGGTGCGGCGTGTCTCTGCTGGCTACGGCTCACGGGCTGGACAGGGCGGATTTGGAGCGCAGACCGCTGTACCGGGACTTGCTGCGGCAGCGGTGCTTTGAACGTCTGGTGTGCATCGACGTGGAGCAGGGGGTCAGACGCTATCGGGTGGAGGCGCTGACATGATTCGCCTGCTGGGGGCCGGTTTGGTGGCCGGAGGCGGGCTGCTTTTGGGGCTGCTCCAGGCGGAGAGACTGACCCAACAGGTGCGGCTGCTGGCACAGGCAGCTGGGGATTTGGAGGAACTGGCCCGGCTGCTCAGCTGGAACGGCGCTCCCCTGTCGGAGCTGTTGCAGGCGTTGGAGCGCCGGGGCGGGGCGTGTATACGCGGCTTACAGCGGGAGGATCGGCAGCCCTTTGGACGGATTTGGCGGGAGGCCCTTCGGGAGTTCGCCCCGCCGCTGACGGAGGAGGGACAGGCGGTTCTGCTGGAGGCGGGGGACATCCTGGGCCGGTATGACCGGACAAAGCAGATCGAGGGCCTGACCGCCTGCGGAAAGCGGCTGCGGCAGCTGACCGACGAGGCCCGGGAAACCCGGCGGCAGATGGGGCGGGTCTATTGCGTGATGGGCGGCACGGCGGGGCTGCTGGCCGCCATTGTGTTGATTTAAATCCCCGGCTCCACACAGGCAAAAATGTAAAAATGGTCGGAAAATGTGTAAAAATGGACGGTGAAAATCTGGGAAAAACATGATATAATAAGCGGGACGGCGCGAGGCGCCTGTCAATGATACCAATGCAAACTTAGAACAAAGGATAAGAGCATGAGTACACACCAATTCTATAGGGATATTCTACAGCTTCAGGACGAGACGCTGATTCAAACCCTTGTGTCGCTGACCAAATGGCGATATTTGACAAAAGGACAATGTATCCTACACGCAGGAGATCAAATGGATGAGCTTTGCTTTCTGGACGAGGGCTGTATCATGGGGAGCAGCACCAACGATGAGGGCGAGTTCTATGTGGACTGCATCGAGAACAAGCCGGGGACGGCCTGCGTGGATGTGCGGGCGCTGAACAACGGCTTTGTCAGCACGCTGAACATCGAGATGCTGACCTGTGGGGCGGTGTTTTCCGTGCCGCTGACTGAGTTGATGGAGCTGGTCGCTCAAAATCCGGAGGCAAACCGGGTCTATGTAGACCTTTTGGAGCGGGCTGTGATTCGCAACTGGAATCTGCGAAAGGTGCTGACCACCTGCGACGCCATGGGCCGCTATCGGTGGTTTCTGTCGGAATATCCCGGCCTGGAGCAGCAAATCAGCGGAAAGCTCATTGCCTCCTATCTGAGCATTACCTCCGTGACCCTGAGCCGGCTCCGCCGCATCTTGAAGGCGGAGGAGGAGTCGGACGGGGAGACAGACGGAGAAGAAGCGGAATAAACGACACCCCCTTGCCTCTAATACACGGATATCGAAAACAGTATCGCTGCAAAGCTATAAGACACCGGGAAAAGTATTTCTGCCCTTCCCGGTGTTTTTTATCTAAAGTGCAAATATCCTCTTGACAACCGTTATAGACTGTTATATACTGTTATGCAGATGGGAGGCGGAAAAATGCGAATCATCATTAACACTTCTTCCATGGTTCCGATATATGAACAAATCATAGACCAAATCAAGGCGTTGATACGAAAGGGCGAATTAAAGGAAAACGATTGCCTGCCGTCGGTGCGCGCCCTGTCTAAGGAACTGAAAATCAGTGCCTTAACGGTCAAAAAGGCATATGACAATTTGGAGAATGACGGTTTTACCGTAACCGTACACGGAAAGGGCACCTATGTCGCAGCGACCAATTCGGAGCTTATCCTGGAGGAACAGAAAAAGGAGCTGGAAGCAGACCTGGAAAAAGCGATTCAAAAAGGGAGGCGTTGCGGGATTAGCGACGAGGAGATGAAAAGCTTATTTGAACTCATATTGGAGGGCTGATCTATGTTGCAGGTAAAAGGGCTAAGGAAGGAATATAAAACCTTCTCATTAGATTGTTCCCTGGAGGCGAAGAAGGGCCAAATCACGGGACTGATTGGAGAAAACGGCGCGGGGAAAAGCACCACGTTCAAGGCGATTTTGGGCCTGATTTCGATGGACGGCGGGACGGTTAAACTGCTGGGTAAGGATATCCGGGACTTTACGCCGAGAGACAAGGAGAAGCTGGGCGTTGTTCTGTCCGATTCCGGGTTCAGCGGCTATTTGACCATAGCGGATATCATTCCCGTGTTGAAAAACCTGTACGAAAATTTTGACGGAGATTTTTTCTCGGCCCAGGTAAGCCGGTTCCAGCTGCCGACTGATAAAAAAATCAAGGAATTTTCGACGGGCATGAAGGCGAAGCTGAAGGTTTTGATTGCAATTTCCCACGGCGCGGAGCTTCTGATATTAGACGAACCGACAGCGGGATTGGACGTTCTGGCAAGGGATGAGCTGCTTTCGATGCTGCGGGACTATATGGAGCAGGACGAGGAACGCGCGATTTTAATCAGCTCGCACATTTCCTCCGATTTGGAAACCCTGTGCGATGATATTTATATGATACACAAGGGGAAGGTGATTCTGCACGAGGACACAGATGTATTGCTCGGCGCATATGCGCTGCTGAAGGTTGACACTAAGCAGTATGCGGAGCTGGACAAGGAATATATTCTCTGTACGAAGGACGAAGCCTACGGCTATAGCTGCCTGACCAATCAAAAGCAGTATTATCTGGAGAATGCTCCGGGCATTACGATTCAAAACGTGACCATAGACGATGTGATTCTGATGATGATAAAGGGGGAGAAATCATGCGCGGCTTGCTGGTAAAGGATTTCAGGCTGATGAAAATGCAGCGGAGGCTTTTCATAATCGTCATTGCAATCGGATTGATTATGGCGATTTCCATGAATGACAGCGCCTTTCTTCTCGGCTATATCACCGTTGTCATTCCGTTTTCTGCGATTAGTACCATCAGCTACGATGAACTCGGTAACGGAAATGCGTTCCTTTTTACCTTGCCCATCAGTCGGAAGGAGTATGTGTACGAGAAGTACGGGTTCAGCCTGTTGTGGGGCGTCCTGGCCCTGGCAGCAGCGGTTGTCCTGGCAGTCGTTTTTGACCTGCTGAAAGGGAACCCGATTTTGGAAACGCTGACCGCTTCTCCCCTGATATTTGGCATTGTGGTTGCGATTCTTGCGGTGATGATTCCGATTCAGTTGAAGTTCGGTGCGGACAAGGGCAGAATTGCGCTGATTGCTGTTCTTGGGGCTTTTGTTGCGCTCGGCTTCAGCGCAATACAAATTTTTGGGCTGTTTGGTGTTGAAGCCTTTGCATGGCTGGACAGGCTGTTGGCGCTTAATTTTGGGACGCTGGTCGCTGTCACAGCGATTGTTGTAACGGCGCTGTTCCTGTTATCCATGCGAATCAGCGTAGCCATGATGAACAAAAAGGAGTTCTGATACCAAAGTGCTTGAAGAACGCCAAACGGGCGCACCGGAAAGGTGCGCCCGTTTTCATGATTCTATGAAATTGTGCTTTTGGGGCGAATCAGCCCTGCTCGCCGTCCAAAAGCTCTTCCATGGTATGCCAGCCCAGCACTGCGCATTTCACGCGGGCGGGCATATGGCTGATATCCCGGAGTGCGCCGGCTTCTTCCAGCGTTTCTACCTCGTCCTCGGTGGCCTCGCCCTTAATCATTTTCAGAAAGAGAGCGGACAGCGCCTTGGCCTCCTCCACGGGGCGGCCAATAATCATTTCCAGCATGATATCCGCGCTGGCCTGACTGATGGCGCAGCCGTCCCCCACAAAGGAGCCGTCCTCGATGACGCCGTTCTCCACCCGAAGCTGGAGGATGATGTCGTCCCCGCAGGAGGGATTGACGCCCTCCAGCACCAGATTGGGAGCGTCCAGCTGGTGCTTGTGGATGGGGTGCAGGTTGTGATCGGTCAAAATCTCGTTATAAAAAGTGTTATTCGCCATAGCCCATCTGCCTCCTGATTTTACCCAAACAGGCGAGGAAACGCGCAACGTCCTCCTCGGTGTTGTAGAATGAAAAGCTGGCCCGCGTGGTGGAGAATACCCCCAAAAAGTCCATCAAAGGCTGGGCGCAATGGTGCCCCGCCCGGACGCAGATATGCTCTGCGTCAAAGATGGAGGCCACGTCATGGGGATGCACCCCGTCGATGGTGAAGGTGACAATGCCCTGATGATCTTGAGGCTCCGGGCTGCCCATGATATGCACGCCGGGAATGTCCCGCATCCCCTCCATAGCCAGCCGGGTCAGATGCTCCTCCTGGGCCATGATGGTGTCAAAGCCCACGGAACGGATATAGTCGATGGCGGCGTGGAGGGCCACGGCCCCGCCGGTGTTCACCGTACCGGCCTCAAACTTGTGGGGCGGCTGGGCGTATTTCACCCGATCCCAATGGACAATTTCAATCATTTCGCCGCCTTGCAGGAAGGGGGGCATTTTTTTCAGCAGCGACAGCTTGCCGTACAATACGCCGATGCCGGTGGGAGCCAGCATTTTGTGGCCGGAAAAGGCCAGAAAGTCCACGTCCAGCGCCTGTACGTCCACCGGCAGATGGGGGACGCTCTGCGCCCCGTCCGCCACCAGAACCGCGCCCACCGCATGAACCCGTTCCGCGATGTGCTTCAGGTCGTACACCTGACCCAGCACGTTGGACATTTGGGTCAGGGCCACCAGCCGGGTGCGCTCGTTCAGAACACTGTCCAGAATCTCGTCTGTGATAGCGCCCTGGGGAGTTGGCTCCAGCTTGACCAGAATGGCCCCGGTGCGCTCCGCCACATACCGCCAGGGGAGGAAGTTGGAGTGATGCTCCATGACGCTGACAACGATTTCATCCCCGGGCTTCAAAAAGTTCAGACCATAGCTGTAGGCCACCAGATTCAGGCTCTCTGTGGCGTTCCGGGTGAAGATAATCTCCTCGGACTGTTTGGCGTGGATAAAGTCCGCCACGGCGGTTCGGGCGGCCTCATAAGCCTCCGTACACGCCTCGCTGAGCTCATACACGCCCCGGAAGGGGTTGGCGTTCTTTTCCTCGTAAAAGCGTTTTTCCGCTTCCAGAACCTGAGTGGGGCGCTGGGAGGTGGCGGAATTGTCCAGATAGACGATATCCTGACTGTCCAGCAGGGGGAAGTCCGCCCGCAAAGCCGCCACACGGGATTGCAGGTCATGCACGGGCGGCACCTCCCCGGATAGCGTCCAGAATCTCCTGACGGAATTCATCCTGGGGGATGCGGCCGGCCACCGCGTCCAGCTTGGCCCGAATCAGCAGCGCATAGGCCGCCTCCTGGGGGATGCCCCGGCTGGACAGGTAGAACAGCACTTCCTCATCGGGCTTGCCGATGCTGGCGCCGTGGTTGCCCTCCACGTCCTCCTCGGCGCAGAGGATCAGGGGGATGGTCTGGTTCACGCAACTCTCGTCGATCAGCAGAACCTCCTCCTTTTCGCTGCCCACGGCCCCGGCGGAGCCGTTCACAAAGTCGATGGTGCCCCGGAACAGCTTGGCGCTGTTGCCCTGGAGGGAACCGGCGGCGTCGATGTTGCTGTTGGTGCGTTTCCCGATATGGCGCACCACATAGTTCATATCCAGCTTGTCCGACTGTTGCAGGGCATAGGCCACGCCAGCGTCAAAGGAGCTGTCGGCCCCTTCCAGCGCAATTTCGCAGCCGGTGTAGCTTCTCTCCCCGGACAGAATCAGCTGGGTCAGCTCAAACCGGGCGCTTTCCTGACAGGCGGCCCCGATGTCGTTGAAGAAGGTAAAGCCCCGGCCTACCCGCTGCACCTGAACCAGATGGAGCTTTGCGCTCTTTTCCAGATAAATCCTGGTTTGTACCGTCCCCTGACCGGCGGCGGACAGCGGCGCGGTGTAATCCATCAGGACAACAGCGGAGGTGTTCTCCTTCAGGTAGAGACAGACACAGCTGGCGGAGGAAGTATTATCCTCATGGGAAAAGGTCAGCCGAACGGGGTTCGGCGTACCCTCTAAGGTTAAAATTTGGGGACAGATTTCGGCCTGCTCCAGCAGGGCGGAAAGCGCCGGGCCGCAGCCGGTGGCAAGGGCCTGAAAGGGCGCGGGGTCTGCCGTCGGGTTGAACGAAGCGTCCCCGGACAGCGTGACGCTCCCCTGCTGGGGAACAGACACCTGGGAAACCGTTGTCTCGTTCATGCGGAGCCGATTCCAGGTCAATACCGGCAGCCGGTTGACTGTCACATCATAGGTTTTCATTGAAATCACTCCTCCTTACCCGATACTGCCCTTCATCTCCAAACGGATCAGGTTGTTCATTTCGACTGCATATTCCAAAGGCAGCTCCTTGCCCACGTTGTCCGCAAAGCCGCTGACGATCATGGCGCGGGCGTCCTCCTCGGACAGGCCGCGGCTCATCAGATAGAACACCGCGTCGTCGCTGATGCGGCCAATGGTGGCCTCGTGTCCGATATCCACATCACTGGTGCGGATATCCATGGCCGGGATGGTGTCGGAGCGGGAGATATCATCTACCATCAGGGACTGACAGCTGACGCTGGATTTGGAGCCCTTCGCCTTGGCGGTGACGCTGACGGAGCTGCGGAAGGTGCTGATACCGCCGCCCTTGGAGATGGAACGGGTGTTCACATGGCTGCTGGTGTTCGGGGCGTTGTGAACGACCTTCATGCCGGTGTCCAGATTCTGCCCCTCCCCGGCGAAGGTGATGCCGGTGAACTCGCACTTGGCGCGTGCGCCGTTCAGAATACTCATGGGGTACAGATAGCTGACGTGGCTGCCGAAGGAGCCGGACACCCACTCGATCGTGCCGCCCTCGTCCACAATAGCCCGCTTGGTGTTCAGGTTATACATATTTTTCGACCAGTTCTCGATGGTGGAATAGCGCAGCCGGGCGTTTTTCGCCACAAACAGCTCCACACAGCCGGCGTGGAGGTTCGCCACATTATATTTGGGGGCGGAGCAGCCCTCGATAAAGTGAAGGTCGGCCCCCTCGTCCACGATAATCAGGGTATGCTCAAACTGGCCCGCGCCGGGGGCGTTCAGGCGGAAATAGCTTTGCAGCGGAATCTTTACCTTCGTGTGGGGCGGCACATAGACGAAGGAGCCGCCAGACCACACCGCGCCGTGCAGCGCCGCAAACTTGTGGTCGGTGGGGGGAACCAGCTTCATAAAGTGGCTTTTCACCATGTCGGCATACTCGCCAGTCAGGGCGCTCTCCATATCGGTATAGACCACGCCCTGCTTTGCCACATCGTCCCGGACGTTGTGGTACACCAGCTCGCTGTCATACTGTGCGCCGACGCCCGCCAGAGATTCCCGCTCCGCCTGAGGGATGCCCAGCCGTTCAAAGGTGGTCTTGATTTCGTCGGGAACCTCGCTCCACTTGCCCCGCATGGAGGTGTTCGGGCGGACATAGGTGACGATATCGGCCATGTTCAGGCCGCTGGTGTCCGGCCCCCAATTCACCATGGGGGTGGCGTTATAAATTTCCAGAGACTTCAGGCGGAACTGCCGCATCCATTCGGGGTCGTGCTTTTCCTCGGAGATTTTTTCCACGATCTCCGTAGTCAGGCCGCTTTCGATGCGGTAGGAGTCCTTGGACTCGTCCCGGAAGTCGTACATACTGCGGTCAACGTCCGCAACATAGGTTTTTTCGTTGTCTGCCATTTTGCTTACCTCACTGGTTCAGGTAATGCTCAAAGCCGTGGTCGTTGATCTCCTCAATCATGGAGGCGTCGCCGGTGGCGACGATTCTTCCGTTTACCAGGACGTGAACATAGTCCACCTTCAACGCCTCCAGAATCCGGGTGCTGTGGGTGATAATCAGCAGGGAGCCGTTCTGGTTCTTCTGGTAGGCCTCCACGCCGTTGGAGACGGTCTTGACCGCGTCCACGTCTAGGCCGGAGTCCGTCTCGTCCAGAATCGCCAGGCTGGGCTCCAGCATCAAAAGCTGGAGGATTTCGGCCTTTTTCTTCTCGCCGCCGGAGAAGCCCACGTTCAGATCCCGGTCCATATAGCTCTCGTCCATCTGGAGGAAATCCATCTGCTTTTTCAGCAGCTTGCGGAAGTTGTACAGGCTGATTTTATGGCCCCGCTGCTCATAGGCGGAGCGGAGGAAATTGGCCAGGGTGATACCGGGAACCTCGATGGGGTTCTGGAAGGACAGGAACAGTCCCGCCTGGGCCCGCTGAGCCACGTTCTTTTCCAGCAGGTTCTCCCCCTGGAAGGTGACGCTGCCGCCTAAAATCTGATACTTGGGGTTGCCCATCAGGGCATAGCCCAGGGTGGATTTGCCCGCACCGTTGGGGCCCATGAGAACGTGCGTCTCCCCGGCCTTCATGGTGAGGTTCACCGAGTTGAGGATCTGCTTGTCCTCTACGCCCACAGAAAGCTGGGCGATGTTTAACACTTCTTGTGACATGAAACCGACTCCTTCACAATTAAAAGGGACGGGGAGACATACGCAGCCCTCCCCGGCAATATAAATCCCAGTGAAACGCTAGGATATCCTGACTGAAAAACAGCCATCCTCAGATACAATTCGAGGCTGGCACCGATACATAGTATCTCACAGTTGTTCCGGAAAGTCAACCGCTTTTCCGAAAATTCCTACCAAAATTGCAGGAATTTATGTTCGGGAGATGAACGAAAGGGAAAGAGGGGTTTGCGCCGGTCGCCTGCGCCAAAATTCACAGTAAGTTTACGCAGGGTTCATTGCTTTTCCGGGCGGAATCCGGTACAATCATTTTAATACAGAAGAAATGGTTCCGGATTTCCGTGTAAATCCAGAACCCGGCAAAGACGCCGCCCCGTACCGAGGCGGTGTTCGTCGTAAAGGGGGTATCCGCCGTAACATATGAATGAAAAGCTGAAAGAAAAAATCCGGGAGGCGTTGAGCAGCGTCCTGCCGATTTCGTTGATTGTGCTGGTGCTGACGATGACCCTGGTTCCCATGGAGGTCAGTACGGTGGTGCTGTTCATGGCCGGGGCAGTGCTGTTGATTGTGGGCATGGGCTTTTTCCAGCTGGGCGCAGAAATGGCCATGACCCCGCTGGGCCAGGGCGTCGGCGGCAAGCTGGCCAAAAGCAAAAAGATGCCGCTGATTGTGGCGATGTGCTTTCTGATGGGGGCAATCATCACCATCTCGGAGCCGGATTTGCAGGTTCTGGCGAATCAGGTGGCGGCGATTCCCAACCGGGTGCTGATTTGGACGGTGGCCGCAGGGGTGGGCGTGTTTACCGCCGTGGCTTTTTTGCGTATCCGGTTTAAGGTCAGCCTGTCCAAAATGCTGACGCTGGTGTACATTCTGGTATTTGTCCTGTCCTTTTTCTCGCCCTCCAGCTTTACGGCGGTGGCCTTTGATTCCGGCGGCGTGACCACCGGCCCCATGACGGTTCCATTTATTATGGCGCTGGGCGTGGGCCTGTCCGCAGCCCGCAGCGATAAGGGCGGCACGGACGACAGCTTCGGTATGGTGGCCCTGTGCAGCGTCGGCCCCATCCTTATGGTGCTGTTGTTGGGGATTTTCTATCACCCCACGGATGCAGTCTATACATCGGTGGAGATTCCCACCCTGGTCACGACTCATGACGTGGTGTACACCTTTCTGTCCGCCATACCCCAGTATGCCAGGGAGGTTCTGTCCAGTGTTCTTCCGGTATTCGGCGTGTTTTTGCTGTTCCAGCTCATCACCCGCAACTACCGAAAGCGCCAGATGCTTCGTATGGTCATTGGCTTCGGCTATACCATCATCGGCCTGATTTTGTTCCTGACCGGGGTGAACGTGGGCTTTGCCCCGGTGGGCAGTCTGCTGGGGTCCGGACTGGCGGACAGCACATTCCGGTGGCTGCTGATTCCCATTGGCGCACTGATTGGCTATTTTATCGTCAAGGCGGAGCCAGCGGTTCAGGTGCTGAACGAGCAGGTGGAGGAGCTGACCGGCGGAACGGTTTCCCGCCAGATGATGAATACGGCAATGTCCATCGGCGTGGCCTGCGCCGTGGCCCTGTCCATGCTGCGGGTGCTGACCGGAATCAGCATTTACTGGATTCTGATTCCCGGCTATGCGCTGGCGCTGGTGTTCAGCCACTTCGTCCCGTCCATGTTTGTGGGCATTGCCTTTGACTCCGGCGGCGTAGCCAGCGGGCCTATGACCTCCACCTTCCTGCTGCCGTTGGCGATGGGAGCTTGTACGGCAATAGGCGGGAATGTGGTGACGGACGCCTTCGGCGTAATTGCGCTGGTGGCGCTGGCACCCCTGATTGCCATTCAGGTGATGGGGCTGGTCTATGCTCACAGAACCCACGCCGAGCAGCAGGCTGTGCCGCAGTTTGCCGGGGAGCCGGATGAGATCATTGATTTGGAGGAGGATTGAGTATGTCGGAACCGAATACACGCCCGGTCTATCAGCGGATGCTGATTATCGTGACCCGGGAGGAGGAACAGCGGCGGCTGGAATCCGTCTTTGACGCGCAGCACGTCCCCATCTGTTTCCAGACCCGGGGCAAGGGTACCGCTCCCTCTGAAATCATGGATATCTTTGGCCTGCGCGGAACCACGCGCCTGTTGACGGTGGGGCTTTTGCCCCGGTTCCGGGTGCGGGAGGTCTTTCGGGCGCTGGCCGGGGCGGTTCCCTTTTACCAGCGGGGCGGCGGAATCGCCATAACGGTGCCGGTGAACGGCCTTCAAAGCCATGTTCACCAGTTTGTCAGCGAAGAAGCCTTTCAGACAGTGGCCCCTGACTTCAAATGGGAGGAATCGGAAATGAAGGAAAAATCCGAATATGTATTGGTTTGGGTCAGCGTTGCCAACGGCTTCAGCGATGAGGTCGTGGACGCGGCCCGGGACGCAGGAGCCAGAGGCGGCACCGTCATCAAGGGCCGCCGCCGGAACTCCGAGCGGGCCAGCGAGTTCTTTGGAATCCCCACCCAGGAGGAGCAGGACTTTGTCATGATTGTGGTGCCCAGGGAGAAAAAGTCCGATGTGATGGGCGCAATCAATCGCGCCTGCGGCCTGTCCAGCGAGGCCCATGGTGTGGTGCTGTCCCTGCCGGTGGATGAGGCCATGGGATTGGCGTAATATTATAATGTATAACGGGGCGTGCCAGTGGTGCGCCCCGTCGAGCCTGTCGTAAAACGACAGGCTCTCGAAGCAAATGCGCGCATTTGCTTCGAATATATGCGGCTCCTCTCCGCACTCGCTTCGCTCGCACAGTCGTCGCCTCCCTGTGCCTTTTTGCCGGTACACGCCCGGCTAAAAAGGCGTATTTCACTTTATTTTGTTGCTTCGCAACAAAACTCCTGCGGAGGGCTTCCTGACCTTTTTGTCTAGTTTTCTTTTCGTAGATAGACTTTTTTGACAGACTGACCGGGGCGGCCTGTAAAAAGGCCGCCCCGGTGAAGCAGTTTAGAGCATTATGATTTGTGGGTCACGTCGATGGAGACGGATTCCGAGGCCGTTTCGGTTTCTGTGGCGCCGCTTTCGTCAGGTTCCTCATCTTCCGTGGAGTTGGAGCCAACCTCATTGTAGGAGATCGGCCACTGGGTTCCGAAAATCTCGCTGAGGGTCGTCTGGCTGGTCTGGAGGGTTTCATACAGGGACGATGTCACATAGGGGTTGGTCTGCTCATTCTCGTAATCCTCCAGGGCAACGGGAATGTCCAGCAAGACCAGGGGAGAGGTGCCGCTGTTTCCGGGATTCAGCAGGTACATAGGCTCATAGGAGACGTTGGTGATGGTGGTTTCTCCATCCGTCCGGGTGATCTCCAGATTCAGGATTGCCGTGATGTAGGTGTTGGTGGCGCTCACGTTGGAAATCAGGTTGCCCAGAGAATAGCACACAAAGCCGGTGGCCCTGTTGCCGTCGATGTCGGTGACGGTGCGGTATTCCATGGGCTGAGGAACGTGGGAGTGGCCGCCCAGCACCGCGTCCGCACCCCGGGCGATCAGGTAGTCCGCCAGCTCCTCCTGATAGCTGCTCTGGGTGGTCTGGTACTCCGTGCCCCAGTGTATCAAGACGATAATCAGGTCAGTGTCCAGAGATCGGGCATACTCCATCTCAGCATCCAGCTTGTCCGTGTCAATTTCCATGGAGGCTTCGCTCTCGTCTGCGGTATTCAGGTTGTAGCGATTCACCAGATAGGAGTCGCTGACCGTCATGTAATTCACACCATAGGTGTAATCCAGGAAGGCGATGGAGATGCCGTTGACCTCCTCCACCACAACGCCCATGGATTCATCAAAATCCTCCTGGCTGGCATAGGTGCCAATGTGGTCAAGGCCTGCGGCGTCCAATACCTCGATGGTACGGAGAATACCGTCGGTGTAGGAGTCAACACAGTGGTTGTTGGCGGTGGTCAGCAGGTCAAAGCCCAGCTCCTTCAAAGAGGTTGCAAGGTCGTCCGGGGAGCTAAACATGGGGTATTCGCTGATTTTACCGCCAAAGGTCGTTTCCAGATTGCCGATTGTCAAATCCGCGTCCTGGAGCCAGCTCCCGGCATAGGTGAAGAATTGAGTGAAGTCGTAGGAATCCGTTTCGCTGTCATATGCGCCCTCGGTCACAGCGTCGTGGGCCATGATGTCCCCGGTGACGGTGATGGTGGCGGTGGCGTCCTCCGCCACGGCGAGAGAAACCTCCGGAGCCACGACGGACTCCTGTTCCTGCTGCTGGCTGTCGTCGTCCTCTGCGGCGGTCACCTGTGAAATCGTTCCGCTCCGTATCAGAAGCACAAAGAGCAGAAGCAGAACCGCCAGTGCGCCGACCCTGGGCAGCAGAAGATAGAGCAGGCCGGCCTGACCTGTATGGGAAGAATTACGCGGCATTGTAATCACCTGTCCGTTCTCTTTTGTATTGATGGAGCTATCTTAGCACATTTTGCGGAAAAAGGAAAGAGATGGCGGACATTCAATGAAAAAATTATGCGGCGGAAATCCGGAAACGTCTCTTGCATGGGCAATCCTCTTACAACACAATGAATCGCAAAGCAAAATACCGTATCAGTAAAGTTGACAGACAGGAAAAAATATGCTAAAGTACAATAACAGTATATGTCGGGACTAATTTTTCTAAGAGGAGGAGGTATTGCCGTGGCAGATGTTACAGTCTATTTCCTGGGCGAAGAATATAATGTTCCTGAGGAACTAAAGGAATTTATAGGTTATCTGCACCATTTTGAGAATATTCATAATAATCTTATGCCCTTGCTGACAAGTCAAATGCAAAGGAAAGAGTATAGCGGTGGGGCGGATGAGGATTTTGTGTATTTCAAAACCCCTCTGTCTAAAGTAGGCAAGAGGATTATTACAGAATTAGCAAAGAAAAATATTTACGACGTTACCTTGGATGATGTCGTGTACAACAACAAAGGCTATATTCAGTTACATAATGTTTGCAAGGAAACGATGCAGGGCATGATTAACATTCTGATGAATGCCATGCAATCTTGGTCTGATGGATATCAGAATGCTTATTCCTCTGCGGCATCGACCATTACAGGTTCTGGCGTAACAATATGGACGAATAGCCTTTCTTCCGCTTTGATATATTCTGCCCTTGAAGCCAGCACAATTAAAAAACAAGCAGATAAAGCGGATAAGCAGTATCGTGAAGCGATTGGTGCGCTCAACAGGAGAACAGAGGACGCACAGGAAAAGCAGAAGACAGAGCTGCTGGTTAATAAGTATTACCCAGGCGTAGCAGAAGCATTGGGCTTGTTCGTGTCTGAGATGATGGAATATTACGTCAATAAGCTCGAACAGAACGGAATCTTTGATTATTCAAAGGTAAAAAGATATGATTTGCGGCGTTCATCCGACTTGCTGAAAAACATTACCATTGTGCCGGATAAGGCCGGATTGCTCAAAAAAGCGTTTGCTTATTGCCCTTACAATCCAGATGTTTATAATGCCGTGCTGGAAAGCGGCCTGGCGGATGTTCCTACTTTTGAAACCGCAAAGTATTTCATGCAAGATGGAGTGTTGGTTGAGGCTATTGAGAAGTACGCTGAAAGCAATATAGCAAATGTTGAGGCGGTTAAAGTTCCGGTGCAGGTATTGGCCTTATACAAAGGTGAAAGTGAATCGTCCATCTGGAAATCACTTTATTCTGACGAATATATGAAGCTGCACCGGTATTATGGGAAAGTGGGCGAGGCGACTAAGAGCCGCTATTCTCTTGGCGTGTGGATTAAGAACAACATAACCGATGATGCTGTAAAATTATGCGCCATGGACAGCGAAACCATTGCACGTAAAGTAAAGTCTGTGTTTGACAAAAAGGTTATTTCTGACAGCCTGTTTTCTCTGTTTAAGGAATTGGGGATGCTCGACCAGGAGTTCAGTGTTCCTGCAACGGGTTCTTTGGACGAGGTTAACGCTGCGTATGCCGGCGCCGTTATCGAAGCTATCAGCAAGATTATTCCTGAAATAAAAATCAATGTGGACAAATATGGTGCGGATGCCGATTCGGCAAAGCAAACATATGAAAGTGCGAGACGGGCTTTTGAAGCAAAACAAAAGGAATTGCAAGATGAGGAAGCAAACCTGAAACAACAACGTTCTGCATTGGGATTGTTCTCTTTTTCAAAGAAAAAAGAGCTGGATGCCAAAATAGTTGAATGTCAGCAGGAAATGGATACACTAAAAAAATCTGATCATACGCAGAAGTTAAAACGTGATTATGAGCGCTTATATGACAAGGTTCGCTCCCTTGATATTTTTTAACAATTGAAATAATACCGGAGCTATGATATAATAGATTGCAAGCAAACATCTATTCCGCCGAACGACATATCAAGGAGGAGATCGGTATGGACAAAAGAGTCACGGGATTTGCCATTATGCTGTTGAGCCTGATTTTAATGCTTGGCTTTCAGAGCTGTGGCTGGTATTATGCGGGTGATGCAAGCCTGAAATGGTCCATGATATGGATGCTTACCGCCGTCGCGGGGTTCGTTCTCGTCGTTTGGAAGGAGAAACCGGATGACAAATAATCTGTAAGTTTGCTTTACCTGGATACATAATGACAACAGGAGGTGCGACCCCGTTTTGGGCTGTTGCACCTCCTGTCAGCGTTACCCAAAATTTCTACGCCTTTACGGTTGCAATCGGACGGAGTTCTGATAAAATAGGAAGGGAGAGCGTGCCCCCGGAGGGGCCAGAGAGAAAGGCGGCTGTCATGGGAACGAAACTGATTTACATTCTGGAGGATGACGGGGATATCAGCGAGCTGGAGAGCTACGCGCTGCAAAACAGCGGGTTTGAGACAAGGGTGTTTGCCAACTCCGCGCCCTTTTATCAGGCGATGAACCGGGAGATGCCGGATCTGGTTCTGCTGGATATCATGCTGCCGGGGGAGAGCGGGCTGGACGTGTTAAAGCGCCTGCGGGCCGCGCCCAGAACGGCGGAGCTGAAAATCATCCTGGTGACAGCCAAATCCACGGAGATGGATACCGTGCGGGGGCTGGATATGGGGGCGGACGATTATATCACCAAGCCCTTTGGCATTATGGAGCTGGTCAGTCGGGTGAAGGCCCGGCTTCGTACCGCCAACGCCACGGCCTCCGAGCTGCTGACCTTTGGCGGCATCGAGATGGATGAGTCCCGGCGGCTGGTGCGGGTGAACGGAACGCCCTGCGACCTGACCTATAAGGAGTATGAGCTTTTGCGCCTGTTCCTCAGCAACCCCGACGCGGCCCTGAGCCGGGATCTGCTGATGGAAAAGGTGTGGGGCTACGACTATGACGGCTCCACCCGAACGCTGGATATGCACATCAAGACTCTGCGGAAAAAGCTGGGGAACTTTTCCGGAACCATACAAACCGTGCGGAACGTGGGCTATAAGCTCACCGCCAGGGAGGAGCCATGAGCGAGAAAATCACCGTTAACCTGTTTTATATGGGCCTGCTGGCCACCATCGTGTCTGTGTTTTTTTCCGGGATGGCCATGTATCAGGTTTATCAGAAGCAGGTGAAAAGCGACCTCCAGGTGGAGGGAAATATGGTGGCGGCAGTCTATCAGGAGACGGACAGTGCCGCCGCCTTTGACCTGTTCGACAGCGAACAGATACGCATTACCCTGATGGACGGGGAGGGGACAGTTCTCTATGAAAATCAGGCGGACGCCGTACAGATGGGCAGCCAGCTTGACCGGGAGGAGGTTCAGCTGGCCCTGACCCAGGGCAGCGGCGTGACCATTCGCCGGTCAGAGAGCTTCGGCACCCCGGACTATTACTACGCGATTTTGCTGGACAATGGGCAGATTTTGCGGGTATCCGTCTCTGCTACCAGCCTGACGCAGATTTTGGGACAATACTATCTGCTGCTCATGGTCTTGGTGGTGGTGCTGATTGCGCTGGCGGTGGTGTTCGCGCTGCTGTTGACCCGGCGGCTGCTCAAGCCCATCATCAAGCTCCCGGCGGAAATGGACGACCCCAACCTGGCGGACGACCCCAAACGGGTCTATCCGGAGCTGGCCCCCTTTGTGCGGGAGATTCAGTCCCAGCGCCGGGAGCGGGAAAGTATGCGGCAGGAGTTCACCGCTAACGTCACCCACGAGCTGAAAACGCCGCTGACCTCCATTTCCGGCTATGCGGAGATGATCTCCACCGGCATGGCGAAGCCGGACGATGTGCCGCGGTTTGCGGAGAAAATTCGCATCGAGTCCGAGCGGATGCAAAGTCTGGTCAGCGACATCATCGAGCTGAGCGAGCTGGACCAGAACGAGGCCCCGGAGAATCCGGAGGAGGTGGATTTGCTGGACGTTGCCAAGGAGTGCGCCGACCAGCTTTCCGCCTCGGCGGAGCGGAGAAGCGTGGAGCTTTGGGCCTCCGGCGAAGCCTTTGTGGTGCTGGGGGAGGAGAAAAAGCTGTGGGAGATGATTTATAATCTGGTGGACAACGCCATCCGCTACAATCGAAAGGGCGGCTGGGTCGAGATTCAGGTGAACGCCGGGGAACGCTCCGTCACGGTGCGGGACAACGGCATCGGCATCCCGGAGGAACACCAGGGCCGGGTGTTCGAGCGGTTTTACCGGGTGGATAAAAGCCACTCCCGGGCCACCGGAGGCACCGGTCTGGGCCTGTCCATCGTGAAGCATATCGCGGAGCAGCATCAGGCCCGCATCACTCTGAAAAGCACCCTGAATGTGGGAACGGAAATCACCGTCACATTCCCGGAGCAATAGGGGATGACGAGCGGGTGACGGAAAAGCTTCAAATTTTACATTCGCTTTACAAAACCCGGCGATTAGATTTTACAATCGTCTGGTATCATACTCCGGGATTATGATATGACTCTTGCTCAAATGGGGAAGCAAGAGGGAAAACCACCGCAGAGAAAGAATAGAGGGTACAATTTATGACGATACTTGAATTTTTCTCACTTCTGGGGGGCGTGGGTCTGTTCCTGTACGGAATGACCATTATGTCCTCCGGACTGAGAAATGCCGCCGGGGATCAGATGCGCGTGATTCTGGAGCACGCCACCTCCAACCGGCTGCTGGCCGTTCTGATTGGCATTGCCGTGACGGTTTTGGTTCAAAGCTCCTCGGCCACGGATATGATGGTGATCGGCTTTGTCAACTCCGGGCTAATGACGCTAGCACAGGCCATCGGCGTGATTATGGGCGCCAATATCGGCACCACCATCACGGCGCAGATCACCGCCTTTGACCTCGGCTCCTATGCGCCGCTGATTCTGTTCGTCGGCGCGATCATGTACCTGTTTTTAAAGAACAATTTTGCGAAGCATATCGGCTCCATCATCATGGGCTTTGGTATGCTGTTTTTGGGTATCTCCATCATCAAAAGCGCCATTGCCCCCTTGTCCGAGAGCGAGAGCTTTATCAACTTCCTGTCCACACTGAGCAATCCGGCGCTGGCGGTATTGTTCGGTATCGCGTTCACCGCACTGCTACAAAGCTCCTCCTCGGCCACGGTTATTTTCCAGGCCTTTGCGGTGCAGGGGCTTTTGGGCTATGAAATGACCGTGTATCTGGTGATTGGCGCGGCCATCGGCTCTGTAACGCCCAATATTCTGGCCTCCCTGACCACAAACCGCAACGGAAAGCGCACGGCGGTTCTGAATCTGCTGATCAACCTGATTCGGGCGGCCATTCTGATTGTGCTGATTAACGTGTTCCCGCAGATTCTGACCTTTATTCAGTCCCTGTCCCCTGATGATATCGGGCGGCAGGTGGCTAACACCCACACCATCTTTGCCATTGTCGCCATTCTGATCGAGCTGCCCTTTGCCGGGAAAATCGTGGCGCTGTCCCAGAAAATTATTCCCACCCTCCCGGAGGAGACGAGAAAGACCGAGGATCGCAAGCTGCAATATATGAACCAGAGTGGCTCCCTTCCCCCTGCCGTGGCGCTGTCCCAGGCGCGGCTGGAGATTTCCCGCATGGGACACATTGCGCGGGATAACCTGAACAGCGCTATCAACGCCTTCTTTACCCTGGACGACAATCTGGCCCAGGAGGTAGAGGACGTGGAGGACACCGTGAACTACCTGACCCACGAAATCACCAACCGATTGGTGATGCTCCGCTCGCTGGATATGTCGGAGAGGGATCGGATGAAGGTTTCCCAGATGACGCTGGTGGTGGCGGATATCGAACGCCTCAGCGACCACGCGGAGAATATCGTGGAGTACGAGGCGCAAATCAAGAGCAAAAAGGCTGTCCTTTCGGACGAGGCGCTGGAGGAACTGCGGCGGCTGGCCGAGGCGTCCATCCGGTCGGTGGATTTGTGTCTGGACATCTTTGAGAACGAGCGCTTTGACCTGATTCCCCAGGCGGAGGATTTGGAGGACTATGTGGACGACCTTCAGGATGAGATCGTGCAGCTCCATGTGGCCCGGCTGATGAACAACGAGTGTGATTCCATGGGCGGCGTTATCTTTACGGATATGTCCAGCGACCTGGAGCGCTGCTCTGACCACGCCATCAATATCGCCACCGCACTGTCCGAGGAGAGTCTGGCCCGGAAGTATTGATAAAATAGAACATGGCAATTCTGCGTCACGGAACGGCGCAGAAACGGGCAGCATCGCTGACAAGCGGTGCTGCCTGCATTTTTTCCTTGCACTTTAGGGCGCTTTCGTATATCATGGGAGCAGTCTTTGAGAAAGGGGGCGTTGCCGTGAATACGCGGCCATTGGCGGATGAAATTCGCCCGGAGCGATTGGAGGACGTGGTGGGACAGCGCCACATTCTGGGGGAGAACGGCCTGCTCCAGCGTCTGCTCCGGCGGGGAACCATCCCCAATATGATTTTTTATGGCCCCTCCGGTACGGGAAAAACCACCGTTGCCAACATCATCGCAAAGCAGACCAACCGCACGCTGCACCATCTGAACGCCACCACCGCCGGGCTGGCTGACCTGCGGCGGGTGACGGATGAGGTCGGAACCCTGATGGCACCCAACGGGGTGCTGCTCTATCTGGACGAGATTCAGTATTTCAACAAAAAGCAGCAGCAGTCTCTGCTGGAATTCCTGGAGAACGGCAAGGTGACGATGATCGCCTCCACTACGGAGAATCCCTATTTCTATGTGTATAACGCGGTGCTGTCCCGGTGTACCGTGTTCGAGTTCCGCCCTGTGTCCGCACAGGAGGTGCAGCCCGCGCTGCTGCGGGGCATCCGAATCATGGAGCAGCGCAGCGGCCTGACCGCCCGATTGGACGATGGGGTGCTGGAATATCTGGCCCACACCTGCGGCGGAGACGTGCGAAAGGGCCTGAATGCGGTGGAGCTGCTGTTCCACAGCGCCCCGGTGGAGGGGAAAACGGCCCGCCTGACCTTGGAGAACGCGACCACCGTGGCCCAGCACGCCGCCATGCGCTATGACCGGGAGGACGACAGCCACTACGATACGCTTTCTGCGCTGCAAAAATCCATCCGGGGCAGCGACCCGGACGCGGCCCTGCACTATCTGGCCCGGCTGCTGGTTGCGGGGGATTTGCTGTCCCCCTGCCGACGGCTGCTGGTGATTGCGTCGGAGGACGTGGGATTGGCCTATCCCCAGGCCATTGCCATTACGAAAGCCTGCGTGGACGCGGCCACCCAGCTGGGACTGCCGGAGGCGCGGATTCCATTGGCCGAGGCGACGGTTCTGCTGGCCACCGCGCCAAAGTCCAACTCCGCCATCAACGGCATTGATGCGGCCATGGCGGACATTCAGGCGGGACGCAGCGGGGAGATTCCCGACCATCTGCGGGACGCGCACTACGAAGGCGCGGCGAAGCTGGGCCGGGGGCTGACCTATCAGTACCCCCATGCCTACCCCAATCATTGGGTGGCCCAGCAGTACCTCCCCGACGAGCTGGCGAACGCCCATTACTATACATTCGGGGAAAACAAGACCGAGCAGGCGGCCCTGCAATACTGGCGGCGGGTCAAGGGCGGGCAATAGACGGCGCTGGGGCCTCCCACACTGCGGTTCCCGGCTTGGGGGAGTCCGTAGGGGCGTAGCACCACATGGGGAGGTTCCCCTCCCTGTGCCAGTAGCGCAGGGGAGCCGGTTCCGACGGCTCCGGGAGCTTGCGGATGACCGCCAACTTCAGCTTCATTCGCCGGGGGTCGATGGAGCGGATGCACACGGACACCCAATCCCCTTCGGAAAGGCCCTGAACCTGCTCCGTCAGTCCGGAAAGGTTGGGGGTCAGCTCGATAAAGCTGCCATAGCTGTGAACGCCCCGCACCACGCCGGGAACGGTTTCGCCCACCCGGAACAGGGCGGCGTTTTCCTCCCAGGTGCCAAGCAGCTCCCGGTGGGAGAGAAAAATCCGCCCAGTCTCCGGGGAGAGGGCGGTTATCATGGCGTATAGTTCCTGCCCCACCTGAAAGCGGGCGCTGGGGTGTGGGATGCGGGAGACGGAAATCTGCTTCAATCCAATCATGGAGGGCAGACCACAGCCGATATCGACGAAAGCGCCGAAGGGCTCCAGATGGGTGACGGTGACGGGGAGAATGTCTCCCGGCCTGCGGGTGCGGAACAGCGCGTCCAGCGCCTCCTGCTGGAGCGCCCGGCGGCTGAGCTGGGGCTGAATGGTTCCGCCGTGGCCCTCCAATCCCTCAATATAAAAGCCTGCGGGCTGTCCCACCCGGGTCAACAGAGCGATGTCCCGGGTGAAGCCTTCGGCAACGCCCAGAGCGGCCTCCTCCCGGGGAATGACACCCTGCCAGCCGCCCAGATTCACCCACAGGTTGTGGCTTTGGTCACAGCGTACCACCCTGGCCTCCAGAGGAATGTGCTGCTGAAAGGCTTTCTGTACGCCCTCCGGGGTTTGCAGCAGCGCCCGGTTTTCGGCGGTGCGCCAGCGCCGCCCCTCCGGTAAGTACTCCTTCATACTCCCGCTCCTTTCAAATAGATGAAACAACTTCACCGATACTTTATGCGGCGGGAGGGGAGAGCATGAGGGCCTAAAGGGAAGAAATAAAGGCGGACAAATACGCCTCTACCCTGAAACAGTGGTGCGGGTACAAGGCGCGCAGCGCAGGAACGGCGTTGTCCATAATGACCGGATGCCCCGCCAAATCCAGCATAGCCTTGTCGTTGTAGTTGTCCCCAAAGGCCATGACCTCCGAGGGCGGGATATTCCACACCCGGCACAGCTCCTGCAAGCCGGTTCCCTTGTTGGCTAACGTAAAATCCAGCCACTCCCGACCGGCCTGAGAGACGGTCAGCCCCCGGGAGCGCCAGACCTCGCCCATCTCCGCATCGGTCCTGTCAGAGCCGTTTTCGCAATAGGCGGCCAGCTTGATGATGGGGTCGGGGATTTGGGACTTGTCCTGCACCACCACATACCGGTTTCCGGTGAAGTTGGCAATACGTTCCAGAAAGGCGTCGTGGCGGCAAATCAAATAGCTCAGGTTACAGCAGGAAATCAGGGCGCTGCGGTTCGGACTGGCCAGAATGTGGTCGATCAGCGGGTCGCAAATGTCCCGGCTGATTTGACTGCGGAACAGGGGGACTGCGTCCTCCTCCGTAGCGCTGGGGCCGTAGATTTCCGCGCCGTTCTCACAGAGAAAGCAGAGCCGGTCTTCCGCCGGGGCGAACAGCCGCCGCAGACTGTGATACTGCCGCCCGCTGGCGGGCGCAAATAGAATCCCCCGCTGGTTCAGCGCCTGAATCAGGGAAAACAGCTGGGGGTTTAGCTCGCTTTGGGTACCGTGGAGCAGCGTGCCGTCAATGTCGCTGACAATCAATCGAATCATAAACAATTACCTCGGATAGAAAGGACAGAATCATGGAAGTACAGGAAATTTTAAGCCGCGCCGACCACACCCTTTTGAAGCAGGAGGCCACCTGGCCCCAAATCCGACAGCTTTGCGACGAGGGGATGAAGTATCACACCGCCTCGGTCTGTATCCCCGCCAGCTATGTGAAGCAGGCGGCGGCGTATCTGGGGGGCCGGCTTCCGGTTTGCACGGTGATCGGATTCCCCAACGGCTATTCCACCACCCGAACCAAGGCGTTTGAGGCCGGGGACGCCATTGCAAACGGCGCGGATGAAATCGACATGGTGATCAACCTGGGCTGGGTCAAGGACAGCCGTTGGGCGGAACTGCTGGCAGAGCTGAAGGAAGTGCGTTCCGTCTGCCAGGGGAAGGTGCTGAAGGTGATCGTGGAAACTTGTCTGCTGACCCGGGAGGAGAAAATACAGCTCTGTCACCTGGTCAGTCAGGCCGGGGCGGACTACATCAAGACCTCCACCGGGTTTTCCACCGGGGGAGCCACCCCGGAGGATGTGACATTGTTCCGGGAGAATATCGCTCCAAACGTGAAAATCAAGGCCGCAGGCGGCATTACCACCCTGGCCGATGCAGAGGAGCTGATTTGCTGTGGCGCGAACCGGCTGGGAACCAGCAGAATCGTGAAGCTGGTCAGGGAGATGGAAGAAGCGCGTTAAGCCTCCGCCAGACACCGCTCTAACAGCTCCGCCACCAGCGGAACCTCCTCCCGGCGCAGGCCGGAATAGTTCACGATCAGGGTGTGCTGAGGGCCGGGCTGAGCCTGGGGATAGAACTGAGACAGACAGGACAGCCCCAGCCCCAGCGCCTCTGCCCGGTGAATCAGCTCCTGGTCTGACAGGGCGGTGTCCACCGTCAGCAGAAAATGCAAACCGGAGTCCGCGTTGGAGATTTGAATCCGGCTGCCCAGACTGCTCTCCCGCAGGGCGGAAATCAGCCCGTCCCGCAGGGCGCGGTAGTGGGTTCGCATCCGGTTGATATGCCGCTCAAAGTGGCCCTGGTCGATGAACCGGGCCAGCGTGTATTGCTCAAAGCTGGAGACGGTGCAGGCGTAAAAGCCCAGCTTCTCATTATAGGCCCGTAAAAGATGGGGCGGCAGCACCATATAGCTGATGCGGATGGTGGGGGACAGGGTCTTGGTGAAGGTGTTCATATAAATCACCCGCTCCCCGCCGTCGATGCTTTGCAGGGTGGGGATGGGCTTTCCGGACAGGCGGAACTCCGAGTCATAGTCGTCCTCGATGATATACCGTCCGGGGGACTGGTTGGCCCAGGCCAGCAGCTCATACCGGCGGCTGATGGGTGTCACCATGCCCGTGGGATAGTGGTGAGAGGGGGAAATATGGGCCACGGACGCGCCCTGTTCCTCCAACTGAGAAATCATGATACCGGACTCGTCCATGGGAATGTGGGCGCAGGCGACATGATGACTGGCATAAATGCGGGAGAGCTTCTGATAACCGGGGGACTCTACCGCATATTTTTTTTCATACCCCAAAAGCTGAATCAGCAGGGAGTACAGGTATTCCGTTCCCGCGCCCACGATGATTTGCTCCGGCTGGACGGACATATTCCGGAACTGGCGCAGATGGTGAAAAATGGCTTGCCGCAGCTCCATGATGCCCCCGGCGGGGGAGGGGTCCATCAGGGCCTCCCGCTGCTGGGACAGGGTATCCCGCATCAGTCTGGCCCACAGAGAGAAGGGGAAGTTCTCCGCCGCCGTGCGGTTGCTCACCAGACTGACGCGGATTTGTTCAGACGGGGGCGGTGGGGGCGCGGGTTCCGGTGCGGCCTGGGGCGGAACGGGCAGACTGGCGGTTTCGATGGCCGAGACGTAAAATCCGCTTTTGGGCCGGGCGTAAAGATAGCCCTCGGACTGGAGCTGAGAATAGGCGTTCTCCACGGTGATGACGCTGACCCCCAGATGCTTGGCAAAGCTGCGCTTGGAGGGCAGTCTGGTGCCCGGGGCCAGTTCCCCGGAGAGGATATCCGCCCGGATACACTTGTACAGATGGATGTACAGGCTGTCCCCTTCCAGATTCTCAAAGGAATAGGTCAGCATACGCCGTCCTCCTGTGCCAGCGCCGCAAACTGGCCCCGCACCAGCTTCGCCAAGGCGTTGGGCTTCACCTCGATTTGACTGCCGATTTTTCCTGCAGAGACGCAGATGGTGGGCTGCTCCAGAGCGCTGCTGTGGAAGGTGGTGGGGAACAGCTTTTTCATGCCCACAGGGGAGCAGCCGCCCCGGACGTAGCCGGTCAGGGGCAAAAGCTCGGATACATGGAGCATCGCCACGGATTTTTCTCCCACGGCTTTGGCGGCCTTTTTCAAATCCAGCTCCGCCGTGACCGGAATCACAAAGACATAATAGCCCTTGCTGCCCCGGGTCACCAGCGTTTTAAAGACCCGCTCCGGGTCCTGCCCCAGGGACTGCGCGACGGTAACGCCGTCCACCGCTTCGTCGCCGTGGGGGTAGAAGTGGGGGGTATAGGGGATTTTTTTCTGGTCTAAAATACGCATGACGTTGGTTTTGTTCTCTGCCATGGGAATACCTTCTTTCACGCTGAACTGTCCTGCCTATCATAGCACAATTTTTCGCCGGTGGCAATCGGCGGAGAGGCGGGCAAAAAAACAGACCCGAACATTGAAATGCAGGGAAGGCTGTGCTAAAATGTATTCATATAAATCTGTATAAAACCGGGCCGAAACAGGCGTTCGCGGCAAAGTGGAGCTGTGTTCAGATGGAGGGAGCTTTCTATGGGAATATTTGATAACTTTGGACGAAGTGCACAGGAGTCCTGGCGCGGCGTGAATCAACGGGCCAAGGACGGGTCGGAGATTTCCCGCCTGAACCACCAGATTTCCGACAACAACAATCGCATCAATCAGCTCTATGCTGAGATGGGCAAGCTGTACTGCCAGCTGCACCCGGAGGATGCAGAGCCGCAGCTGGCCCGTTACGTCTCCTCCATTCAGGAAATGGAGACCCGGAACAGGGAGTGGAACGACCAGATTCAGGCGCTGCGGGGACTTCGCAAATGTCCGCATTGCGGTGCGTGGATCTCCAAAACCGTGACGTTCTGCGTCAACTGCGGCCAGCGGGCCATTCCGGAGCATGTGACCCTCTGCCCCCGCTGCGGCAGTCAGGCCCCGGAGGGAACGCTATTCTGTCCTCAGTGCGGGGAGCGCTTGCCGGACAATTCCGCCGGTGGGGCTGCCTCCACCAGGCGGTGTTCCCGATGCGGGACGGAGGCGGAGGAAGGGATGCGCTTCTGCATCAACTGCGGCAGTCCGCTGGAGGTTGTACCGACGGAGCCGGTTGGAACGCCGCCGGAACAGCCGCCGCAGCCGACAAACTGCCCGTCCTGCGGAGCCGAGGTGCCGCCGAATGGAATGTTTTGTCCGTCCTGCGGATGCCCGTTGAACGACAACGGCGGCTGAGGTGCCGGGAGGAGGAAAAACGATGTCTGAGCTACAAAGAAGCCTGAAAAAGCTGCTGGACGGGGTTCCGGTCGTCTCCGTGATTCTGCCGTTTGCCTTTGTGCTGGCACTGATTTATCCGGTGACGGAGTTGATTTCCGTTCTGGCCTATGCGCGGTGGTATTATTCCGTTTTTCAGACGCTGCTGTATATCATCTATCTGGCCGGACTGGTGATGTGCTTTGCACAGGAGCTGAACTGGGCCATAGGCGCGGCCTTCGGCCTGCGGGCGCTGGCAAGTCTGGTCAGTATGCTGCGGTACACCTATATCACGTTCAGTCAGGTCCTCTCCCTGGTGTTCTATGCTGCATTGGCGGTTTATTTCCTGTGGGGCCTGATTATGAGCCTGAAATATATGGGCAGCGGCGCGGGGGCCAACAGTGCCGGTACACCCGGCGGCACAAGAGGCGGCACGCCCGCCTATTGTTCCCAATGCGGTACGCCTGTCGCGGGCGGCGGGAACTTTTGCCCCAACTGCGGGACGAAAATTCAACAGCCCCGGCAAAGTCAGCCCTATGGCGGCGGGGGAGCCCCCTATGGCGGGCCTGGCAAACGGGTATATGCGACCTGCGGCAATCTCCTTGCGCTGGTCTTGTCCATCCTTTTGACCGCCAGTATCTTCTTCCACCTGATTGCAAACTTTGGCCCCGGCACGGTGCTCGGGCAGATTCCCGTCATTCTGATTTGCGTGGCCTGCTGGGTGATTTATGTGGGCAGCCGGAACCGGCGGCCCATGGCCGCTACGGGATTTACGCTCCTGAGCGGAGTCATGATTTTCTATATCATTTTCCTGTTGATTCTGCTGCTCGTTATGGCGCTGGTCGTGATTTATGTTGCGTATCAGTTTGCGTCTGTGGCACGCTACTTTGGCTCGTCCTCGGGCGGTGTGGTGCCTGCGACTGTTTTTGCGATTCTGCTGCTGGTTCTCTGTGGCGTGCTGTGGACGTTCTTCTGGATTGGTATGCGTAAAACCACTGTTTCCGCCCGGGGCATTTTGCGGGGGACGGAAACGGAGTGGTCAACCTCCCTGTTCTCCATCGTTCTGGCCTGTATTGGCGCTGTGGTGGAACTGATTATGATGGCGGGTTCCGCGGCTTTGTACTCCACATTGTACCGGATGATGGAAGGCCTGAGCTACTATTATGGCTCCGAGATGAACAGTATATTGGGCCAGATACTCGGCTCCCAGGGTGGGAATTGGGCCTTGAGCGTTATATTGGGCCAACTGCTCAACTCCCTGGGTGGAAATCAGGGGCTGCGTATTTTCTGCTCGCTGCTGGACATTGCGGTGATCGTGGTGGCCGTGGTGATTTTGTTCCGGATTCGCGGCGCTGCATCGGCGCAAAATCCACCCTATCCGCCTTATCAGCCCGGTGGGAGGCCTTATCCGCCCAATGTGCCGCCCACCCATCCAAATCAGAATCCAACACAGAACCCCTATGGGGGCTATCCCTCCGATGACGGAAATACGCCGCCCGATGCCGGCGGCTTTTTCTGAGCGGGGGCTGACGATTCCATTGCACCTGAAGGGCTCCCCTTGTGCAGGACAGGAAACGGCCTGCCGCCATAAGGGGAGCCTGTATCTGCTTCTGACGGAAGCGCTGACAAGGGAGATTGACTATGTTTTTCATGATTGGAGTCAACAGCAGAGAGAAGGAGCTGCCCTTTCATCAGATGGCGGTTTGCTCCGCCTGCGGCGCGTATGGCAGGTATTCCGTTTTTATGACCTACTCCGTGCTGACACTGTTTTTCATTCCCTGCTTTCGATGGAACCGGCAGTATTTTGTTCGCACCAGCTGCTGCGGGACAGTATACCGCCTGGACCCGGCCATTGGGAGGTGCATTGAACGGGGGGAGGACGTGACCATTCGCCCGGAGCATCTACAGCAGGCGGGCTCCCGACCCAGGAATGGGTGCTGCCCGTATTGCGGCTATCCTGCTGGTCAGGACTTTGTCTATTGTCCCAAATGCGGGGGGCTACTCTGACCGCGAAAATCCCCGGAATAGGACAGGCCGGCGGCGCATATGCTTCGGTAGAGTCGGAGATTTTGCGGAAAGGGGCTGGGCTGTATGGAGAGCAGGCTGGAGGAGCTTCGGGATAAGGAGGTCATCAGCATCACGGACGGGACACGGTTCGGCTATGTGGGCGACCTTGTCATTGATCTGGACAGCGGCCAGGTGCGGCGGATTGTGGTGCCGGGGCCGGCCCGGTTTTTCGGACTGTTCGGCAGGGGAGAGGATGCGGTCTTTCGCTGGGAGTCGGTTCGGCGGTTCGGCAGCGATATCGTGCTTGTGGAAGGGGAGCCGGAACGAATTCGGCCCCGGCGGGAAAAACGAAAATGGTTTTGAAGGATGCGCCGTTGCGGAAGGGAGATTCTGCAACGGCGGACTGTTTTGAAAGGCAGAAATCGGTGCGCGAAAAGTTTTTCAGAAAAAATGAAAAACAGGGCTTGACAAGTGTTCAAAACGGTGGTAAAGTAGTCAGGCTGTCGCAAGACAGTGGACGCATCAATCTGTGAGGCACCCTTTGAGAAACGATTTTTCAAGAAATTTTGAAAAATTGAAAATTAGAGGTTAACAAGTGAGATTGATTGTGGTAATCTAATTAAGCTGTCCGCGAGGGCAGCGGGGT
>JAJQBJ010000035.1 GCA_021203345.1 Oscillospiraceae bacterium | reverse complement strand
CATGGAAAGACTTTTTTGTTTTTTCACTGTCTACTTGACAGGGGGCACTTCATTACCTGACAGCGGGGCATTGTAATACTTCCGATCAATTTTTCAGAGGGACTCATCCTCATCCTCGTCGTAGTCATCGGATTCATCATCCTCCACGACCTCCAGAGAGAAAAGCTGTCCGCAGGCTTCGCAGCGAATATTTCCGGCCAGAAGCGTTTCCTCGTCCATCATCATTTCCTCGCCGCACTTCGGACATTTTACCACATAGTAGAATGGCTCGTCCTCGTCAAGCTCCTCGTCGTCGTCCTCATAGTCGTCATCCTCACCGTCGTAGGTCCAGACATCGTCGTCCTCGCCGTAATAATCGTCCTCCAGCCCCATCAGCTCCTCTGACAGCGCATCCACGCCGTCATTGACTATCTCTACATCCTCCTGGAGCTGCTCCAGCTGCTGTCCGATGGAGTCCAAAACCTCCAGCATGGCGGTCAGCAGCTTTGCCTCCTTGGAACTTTCGGACTGAATTTCCATTCCTTCGGCCAATCCCTTGAGGTGCGCGATCTGTTCGGCAATCGTCATTTCGGAACCTTCCTTTCTGCACACATGGCATTGCGGACAAAACGCCCCGCCGGAGGCAAGGCGTTTTGAATCGTATTTTTTACTTGCAGCGGGCCATATACTCGCCGGTGCGGGTGTCGATCTGAATCCGATCCCCCACGTTGATGAACAGAGGCACCTTGATCTCAGCCCCGGTTTCCAGCGTTGCGGGTTTGGTCACGTTAGTGGCGGTGTCGCCCTTGAAGCCGGGCTCCGTATCCGTGACCTCCAGCTCCACAAAGTTGGGGATCTCCACAGAGAACACCTTGCCCTTGTAGCTCAGCAGCTTGCACTCGTCATTTTCCTTGACAAACTTGAAGTTCTCAGGCAGATCGCCGGCGGCGATGGGGGTCATCTCGAACGTCTCGTTGTCCATGAAGTAGTACAGATCCCCGTCGTTATAGGAGTAGCTGACCACCAGACGGTCAATGAACGCCTCCTCAAACTTGGCGGTGGGGTTAAAGGAAGTCTCTGTCACAGCGCCGGTGACGATGTTCTTCATCTTGGTACGCACAAAGGCAGCGCCCTTTCCGGGCTTCACGTGCTGGAACTCCACCACCTGCATGATCTTTCCGTCATATTCAAAGGTTTTGCCGTTTCTGAAATCGCCGGCCGTAATGGTTGCCATATCAAAATTCCTCCGATTCGTATTTCTCAAATTTGCAAAATGATAGGAGGCGATGCGTAGTCCTCCATATTGTAAACATATTATAGGCTATTCTGCCTGATTTGGCAAGAGTGAATTGAAAATTCCCTGATTTTTTTCGTCTAGCCGCCTACAAACCCCTGCGGTCATCCCCACAGAGGGCGCGGAAGGGCCATTCAATCCCGTATCGGATGCGCCGGGGCAGGGTATCCAGCTTCATCGGCTGTATCAGCCAGGAATGAACGCCTGCGTTGTTGGCCCCCAGGATGTCCGTAAAAATCTGATCTCCAATCATTGCCGTCTCCTGAGGGGCAGCGTTCACCAGATCCAGGGCGCGGAGAAAGCCCTTCTTTTTTGGCTTTCCCGCTCTGCCGATGTAGTCAATGCCCAGCGATTCACAGAAGCAGGCCACGCGAGTCGGCTTGCGGCTGTTGGAAACCACGAACAGGCGGATTCCCGTCTGCTCCAGCGCCTCCTTCCAGGCCACAGTCTCCGGCGAGGGCGTTTTCTGACTGTACCGGGCCAGGGTGTTGTCCAAATCGGCAAAAATGACACGAATACCCTCTGACCGCAGCTCCGACGGATTCAGATTGTAAATACTGCTGTAAATGCGCTCCGGCACAGGGGAAACGGGCATAGGGGCATCCTCCTTGGTTCTTTCTCCGGATCAGGTTGAATATCATTGATTATATCAGGAACGTCGCTTCGGAACAAGGGGGCTTTGCCGCGTGAAGGAAAATAATCTGACGCTGATTCTCTCTGCGCCGCCTGAACAGGCACAGGCTGCTTCCGGCTACGGTCTGCCGGTGGCTCATATGGCCTATCGTATGGGCAGCGGGCCGCGCCTGCTGCACCATTCGCTTTCCGCCGCCGTGCGCGGAGGGCTGATGATGATGGATGACCGGGACTATGAACCAGCCAACCAAGGCCAAAGCGGTTCCTTCGTCCGGGAGGTACTCCGGGAGTGCTCTGCCCGGAGCTTCTCCGGCGTGGTGCTGAACTGGGAAACGGCCCCCTCCCCCGCGTTCCAACAGATGGTGAGCCAGCTTGCCAATGCTTTGCGTCAAAGTCACCTGACCTGTTATGTCCCGGAACGCTGGGCGAAAGCAGCACCGTCGGCCCGGATTCTGCTGCCCTCTGCCCTGTCCGGCGGTTCGCTGCGGAGCAGGATTCAGGAGGCGGCGGACGCTTACGGCCTGGAGCGCCTGACCCTGGCCATAGAGCGCAGCGCCGAGGAATTTCTGCTGCCTGCGCCCCAGGGACAGGGGATTTCCCTGTCGCAGGCGGAGCTGCAAAAGCGGCTAAATAACCTCCGGCCCCGCACCTTCTTCTCCCCGGAGCTGTGCGCCCACTATTTCACCTGGCAGGGGCGGGACGGCCGGGCCAGATTTGTCCTGTTCGACAACGAAAGCTCCCTCCGGCAAAAGCTGCAAACCGCCCGGGAGCTGGGCGCTCCCAGGTGCATGATGGCCTATCCGGAGGTAGCGGAGCTGCTGCCGAGCCTTTTGCAATAGCAAAATGAAAACCTCCCTGCTCTGGCGAGGAGGTTTTTATTTGTATCAATAATACTTTTTGCGATTCTTTCTGGCGGCCTCAGATTTCTTGCGACGCTTCACGCTGGGGCTTTCATAACACTCGCGCTTACGAACTTCAGCCAGAACGCCAGACTTCGCGCAGCTCCGCTTAAAACGCTTCAGGGCGCTGTCCAAGGATTCGCCCTCTCTAACGCGGACTTCAGACATTTTATATCCCTCCCTCCAATGTGTCCAAAATGTCCTGACAGACAACTTCGGGCACCAACAAGGGCCACATACTCATGGCTTTAACATTAGTATTATACGCACCTTACCCCGCTTTGTCAACAGGAAATTTCATTTTTTCAGACATTTTTGCGAAGGGAGCCGGTCTGAATCATTTCAAAATCAGGTTTACCAGCTTCAGCTGCTTCTGCTTATCCCGCACTACGATGGATTTCAACAGGGTCTTTCCTTCCGCCAGCCGGGCGATTTTCTGCTCGGCCATTGCAGCGGAAACCACGGCCTCGTCCTCCGCATCAGCGGGAACGACGACGTTGGCCTTCAGCTTGCCCTGAACCTGTACGGCGATCTGAACCGTAGCGGCAATGGTCTTGCTCTCGTCATAGGTGGGCCAGTCGGCGCGGCAAATCATGTCCTGCTCGCCCAGCATCTCCCACAGCTCCTCGCACATATGGGGCGCAAACGGGGACAGCATCAGCATCAGCGCACGGTAGTCGCCCCGGCTCAGACCCTTTGCGTAAAAGTCGTTGACCAGCGCCATCAGGGTGGCGATGGCGGTGTTGAACTTCATCGCCTCAATATCAGAGGACACCTTCTTGATTGCCTTGTGAATCGCCGCTTCGTTCTCCGGGGAGTATTCCGGGCTGTCGCCGCAGCGCTCAAAGAGGTTCCACACGCGATCCAGGAACTTTTTACAGCCCTTTACCGCTTCGTCAGACCAGGTGGCAGTTTTCTCAAAGTCACCGATAAACATGATATACAGGCGCATGGTGTCCGCACCGTAGGCCTTGATCACATCGTCTGGGTTCACCACGTTGCCCAGGGATTTTGACATCTTCACCGAGGGACGCAGCACCTGATTGCCGTACTTCTCCGTCCACTCCTGTCGCTGGGCCTCATCCTTGGCGTACTCGATATAATGGGGGTTCTTGCCCAAAATCATGCCGTGGGAGGTGCGCTTTGCGTAAGGCTCCGCATAGGGCACTACGCCGATGTCGTGGAGGAAATTGTTCCAGAACCGGGAGTACAGCAGATGCAGGGTCGTATGCTCCATGCCGCCGTTGTACCAGTCCACCTGTCCCCAATACTCCAGCGCCTCCTTGGAGGCCAGAGCGTTGTCGTTGTGGGGATCCATATAGCGCAGGAAGTACCAGGAGGAACCCGCCCACTGGGGCATGGTATCCGTTTCCCGCTCGGCGGGGCCGCCGCAGCAGGGGCAGGTCGTCTCGACCCAATCACGCATTTTTGCAATGGGAGACTCGCCGTTGTCCGTCGGCTCATAGCTCTCTACCTCCGGCAGCAGCAGGGGCAGCTGCTCCTCCGGCAGCGGCACATAGCCGCACTTGGGACACTTCACAATGGGGATCGGCTCGCCCCAATAGCGCTGACGGGAGAATACCCAGTCCCGGAGCTTATAGTTCACCTTCGCGTGACCGATGCCCTTTTCCTCCAGGTATTCAATCATTTTCTTCTGCGCGTCCTCTACGGACAGGCCCGTGATAAACCCGGAGTTCACCATCACGCCGGTGGCAACGTCGGTATAGACGGCCTTCTGCACATCCACTTCCTCGCCGTTGGCATTGGCCACCACCTGAATGATGGGCAAATCAAACGCCTTGGCAAAGTCCCAGTCACGGGAATCGTGGGCCGGCACGGCCATGATTGCGCCGGTGCCATAGGAGGCCAATACATAGTCCGAGATGAAGATGGGAATTTCCTTCCCGGTCAGGGGATTGATGGCCCGAACGCCCTTCAGCTCCACGCCGGTCTTGTCCTTCACCAGCTCGGTGCGCTCAAAGTCGGACTTGCGCCCGGCCTCCTGAGCGTAGCGCTCCACCTCATCATAATTTTCCAGCTTGTCCGCCCACTTCTTCACGCAGGCGTGTTCCGGTGCAATGACCATATAGGTCGCGCCGAACAGGGTATCGCAGCGGGTGGTATAGACCGTCAGGCTGTCCCCCTCCGTGGTGGGAAACACCACCTCGGCACCGGTGGAGCGGCCGATCCAGTTCCGCTGCTGGGTCTTGACCCGCTCGATAAAGTCCACATCGTCCAGTCCGTCAATCAGCTTTTGGGCATATTCCGTGATTTTTAGCATCCACTGGCTCTTTTCCTTGCGAACCACCTCGGAGCCGCAGCGCTCGCACACGCCGTTGACAACCTCCTCGTTAGCCAGAACGCATTTGCAGGAGGTACACCAATTCACGGGCATCGAGGTCTTGTACGCCAGTCCATGCTTAAACAGCTGGAGGAAAATCCACTGGGTCCACTTGTAATAGCTGGGGTCTGTGGTGTCCACCACCCGATCCCAGTCAAAGGAGTAGCCCAGCATATGAAGCTGCCGGGTGAAGTTTTCGATATTCTGCTTCGTCACGATGGCCGGGTGGACATGGTTCTTGATGGCAAAGTTCTCCGTGGGCAGACCAAATGCGTCATAGCCAATGGGGAACAGCACGTTATAGCCATCCATGCGCCGTTTCCGGACAATCACGTCCATGGCCGTATAGGGCCGGGGGTGTCCCACATGAAGCCCCGCCCCGGAGGGATACGGGAACTCCACCAGAGCATAGAACTTGGGCTTGTCGCTGTGGTTCGAGGCGGCGAAGGCATGGCTCTCCTGCCAGCGCTTCTGCCATTTTACCTCGATTTCTGCAAAGTTATACTTGTTCAATGTACCTCACTCTTTTCTCAGAATGTATCGTTTTCCGCTTATACGCAAAGCGTGCATTTGCACAGCAGAAACAGCGGACAATCCGAAAACCGCCCGCCGTGTGGAAACGGATGCCGGGCCTTAACCGGGCAGAAGCTCCCCTGACAAATCTACCGGCTGTGCGTCGGCCCACAGTCGCTCCAGATCATAGAACTTCCGGGCCTCCTCCAGGAAGATGTGTACCACCACATCGGAGAAGTCCAGCAGCACCCATTCGCCGGTGCCATGGCCCTCCTTGTGGTGCAGATGCTCCCCGATCTGGTCTGCGGCCTTTTCGCACTCGTCCGCCAGCGCCCGAACCTGCGTGGTGGAGCTGGCCGTGCAAATCACAAAATACTCCGCCAGCGTAGTCAGCTCTCCGGTTTTCAGCACAGAGATTTTGGCTCCCTTCTTGCTGTCCAGGGCCTTTGCCAGCGCAAGGGCAAACGCTCTTGATTCTGCCATAATGATATTCCCTCTTTCTGCACAAAGCGTGCATCTTTTATTCTGTTTTGATACCCTTCCGGGGTGTGAACTGTTTTTACGGTTATCCCGCCAGAATTCCGTGGGTGATGGTCAGCTCCCCGTCCTCCGTCACATAGACGATTTGCAGGTCATCCTCCGTGATTTCCTCCGTATAGGGGTTGAAATAGTCGTTCATCATCTCGATGATTTCCTCCGGGGAAAGAATCACATAGGACAGGCCGTTGTATTCCCCGTCGATGTCGCCGGGCAGGGTGAAGAAGTTCAGGTCGCTGTCCAGGTCGATGCTGCTGAGCTGGCTGGCAAACCACAGCATATTCCCCAGAGTCAAATCCGTCTCCACATTGGCGTTGAAAATCTGCACCAGCTCGTCCAGCTTGTCCAGATTGCTCAGGCTCAGCGTCTGCTTTGCCACTTCAATCAGGAAGTCATGCTGTATCGCCAGCCGGCCCACATCGCCCACGGAAACGGAACCGTCGTTATTTTTCCGCCAGCGCACCAGCTGCATGGCCATGTCTCCGTCCAAAAGCTGATAACCGCTTTCCAGATGAATCGCCAGATCCTGGGCCGGGTCGTCGTAGTCCATGTCATAGGGGATGTCAAAATACACGCCGCCAATGGCGTCAACCAACGTACCGATGGCCTCCCATTCGATTTTGATATAGGCGTCAGGCGTGATGCCGGTGATATTCGCCACCTGCTTCATCAGGGCCTCCAAGCCGCTGGTCTGATAGACGGAGTTGATTTTTTTCACCGAGCTGCTGATGTTCACCATACTGTCTCGGGGGATGCTCACCGCATTAATGGTGACGTTCACCGTGTCCAGGGACACCAGCATAATGGTGTCCGTGTTTCCGGAGGAGGTATCCTCCCCGAACACCATAATCGTATACACGCCGTCCTTTCGGCCCTCTACAGAGGTGGCGGTCACAGCTTCCTCTGAGACTTCCGCAGTCTCTGTTTCCTCGGTTTCCTCAGCCGTTTCGGTTTCTTCATCACTGAGGAACAGTTCCAGCAGGCTGCCCTCCCCTGTTTTACTTTCGGAGGAATACGCCGGGGCCCGCACATAAAGCCGTAACGCAATCACCGCTCCAATAATCAGAACCAGCAAAATTGCAAGAATCACCAGCCTGCGCTGATTTTTCGGGTCGCTCAACCACTCGCCCATGGTTCGCCTCTGGATCCGCGAACCGCCTTTATTACGTCTACTCAATGAAAATTCTCCTTTGGGATGATACAGAATTTCTGCTACAACCTTTGTTTATATCGGATGAACTCCCCGGCCCAGCAGCCAGTTTCTGGCCTCCACGGTACGGTAATGAACCGGATAACCATTTTCCTTCATTTCCTCTATGGTCATCTCCAGACCCAGCAGCACCGCCGCGTCCAAATCCTGATAAACCAGCGAACGCAGCCGCTCTACCCCGTCAAAGCTCCGGGAAGGTTCCATATAGTCCGCGATATAAATCACCTTTTCCAATAGGGACATATCCGCTTTTCCGGTGGTGTGCCAGAAAATAGCCTCATAAACGGCATCTGAAACACCGTATACCGCTCTGGCAATGGCCGCGCCGGTCTTTGCGTGGAGCAGCTTTAGGGTGCTTTGTTCCACAGTATCTAACAGAATACCATATTTATCGCATAAATGCAACTGTTCCTGTAAATTCAGGTACTTTGTGCAGTCGTGCAAAATCGCGGCGGTTCTGGCCTCGTCCTCGTCCGCGCCCCAGCGGTGGGCCAGCTTCACCGCCTCCTGCTCGATACCCCGGATATGGGGAATCCGTTTGGCCTTTACCATGGAATAGGAGGCTGCCCGAAGCTGTGACCATGACAGATGCTTCAAATCCGCCTCCATACCGTACAGGTGGTTGCGGAGGATATAGCCGTAAACGGAAGCATCCAGCGCTTCCGGTTCCCGCCCGGCGGCCAGCTCTGCGCGAATCTCCGTAGAGGAGGTTTCCACCAAGTCGGGGATACGCAAAGTCATCACCTGACAGCCGGGAAACTCCGTTTCCAGCCGGGCCTTCTGAGCGGCAAAGCGGGCTTCGTCCGCCTGCTCCGTCCGGCTAAAGGCACAGATCTGCGCCAGACTGAGGATCGTCTCCGGCTCGTGCCAGGTGTGGAGCGAGAGGAACATATCCGTCCCCACCAGCAGCCACAGCTCATCCTCCGGGAACTGCGCCCGCAGGAGCCGCAGCGTGTCGCTGGTAAAGCTCTTGCCCTCCCGCCGCATTTCCAAATCCAGCACGTCGATGGGAATGGACAGCCCCATCCGGTCTGCGGCGATTCTTGTCATTGCCAGACGATGCGCCGGGGATGCGCCGGTCGGGGTAATCTGCTTGTGGGGTGGGTGTCCCGCAGGAATCAGAAAAAGCCTGTCCAGCCGCAGCTCCCGCGCTGCTGCGCCTGCCGCCGCCATATGGCCCCGATGGATGGGGTCAAAAGTGCCGCCATAAACTCCGATTTTCATTTGCGCTTGCTGCCCGACTGGGTCTTCCCGGTCTGAGCCAGACGGATCTTATCCGTTTTTCCCGGCCTGTGGCTTTCCCGATAGAGGACAAATTTGCTGCCAATGACCTGCACCGGCTCGCTGCGGGTCAGCTGTGCCAGCTGGTCGCAGGCCTCCCGTGCGGTATACATCGCATTTTCCAGCACCCGGCCCTTTATCAGCTCTCTGGACTCCAGGGCCTCGTCCGCCTGACGCACCACGTTGTCGGTGATGCCGTCCTTGCCGATGTGCAAAATAACCTCCAGGCTGTTTGCCATGCCCCGAAGCTGTGCCCGCTGCTTGCTTGTCAATTCCATAGTGTCTTTCTTCCGCTCCTTCATTCTCCAGGGAAACTCTATTCTGTAGTTTACACCCTTTGTGCGTTGTGATTCTAAATTTATTGTTACGATTTCATGAAATTTCTCAAAAAATTGCTTTTCTGAGCCCGTGTTTCCGCGTTACAGCTCCTGTCTGAGCAGCTCAACCAGCCGGGACAGGGCGCGTCCGCGATGGGAGATTGCGTTCTTTTCCACGCTGTCCAGCTGAGCAAAGGTCTTTCCCAGCTCCGGCAGGTAAAAGACGGGGTCATAGCCGAAGCCGTTCTCGCCTACGGGTGCATCCGCGATCTGCCCGACACACTCTCCCCGCGCCACCAGCTTCCGCCCGTCGGGGAAACAGCAGGTGATAACACAGACGAAGCGGCAGGTGCGATTCGTCTCGCCCTCCATGCTCTTCAAAAGCAGCGCCGTGCGCCCCGCGTCGTCTAAATCCGGGGTTCCATACCGGTGGGAATAGACCCCCGGTGCGCCGTCCAACGCATCCACCATCAGGCCGGAGTCGTCGGCGATGGCGGTCATTCCTGCCGCCTGACAGACTGCAGTGGCCTTGAGCAGGGAATTTTCCTCAAAAGTCTCCCCTGTCTCCTCCACCTCCAGGGCGATGCCCGCCTCGGCCTGAGACAGAACCTCAATGCCCAGCTCGGAAAGAATGGCGTTCATCTCCACCAGCTTGTTTTTGTTGTTACTGGCCAATATCGCTTTCATATGCTTCTCCTGTTACAGCTCACCCAAAACGGCCCGCTGCTTTTCGTTCAGCTCCCGGATACCCTTGGCGCACAGGCGCACCAGCTCCTGCTGCTCCGCCAGAGTAAAGGGGCGGCCCTCTCCGGTGCCCTGCAATTCAATCAGCTCCCCCGCGGCTGTCATAACGCAGTTCAGGTCTACCATGGCCCGGGAATCCTCGTAATATTGCAAATCCAGCATGGGAATATCGTCCACGATTCCGGCGGACACCGCCGCCACATAGGTTTTCACCGGCAGCTCGGACAGCTGTCCCCGCTCCATCATGCGGCGGAAGGCCAGCACCATCGCCACAAAGCCCCCGGTGATGGAGGCGGTGCGGGTCCCGCCGTCTCCCTGTAACACGTCACAGTCCACTGTGACCTGCCACGGCCCCAGCTTTTTCATGTCCACCGCAGACCGGAGGGAGCGCCCAATCAGGCGCTGAATCTCCGCCGCGCGGCCATTCAGCTTTAGCTTGGAGATATCCCGCCGGCTGCGCTCCCGGTTGGCCCGGGGCAGCATATTGTACTCCGCAGTGACCCAGCCCTGGCCCTCCGGCACATGGGGCGGAACTCTGCTCTCCACCGAAGCGGTGACATATACCTCGGTATTCCCACACCGAATCAGGCAGGAGCCCTCCGCAAACCGGTTCACATCAGGAATGATCTCCACCCGCCGCAGCTCGTCCAATGCGCGGCCATCCATTCTTTTCGTTTTCATTATACCAACGCCTCCACATATTGCTTCGGGTCAAAGGCCAACAGGTCGTCCATGCCCTCGCCTACGCCCACATATTTCACGGGAATTTGCAGTGTATCCGCAATGGCGATCACAATGCCGCCCTTGGCGGTTCCGTCCAGCTTGGTCAGTACGATACCGGTGATTCCGGCGGACTCCCGGAACTGTTTGGCCTGAATCAGGCCGTTTTGTCCCGTGGTGGCGTCCAGCACCAGCAGCGTTTCCCGGGCAACGCCGGGCAGCTCCCGGTCAATGACACGGCCAATTTTATTCAGCTCATTCATCAGGTTTGTCTTGTTGTGCAGTCTCCCGGCGGTATCCACCAGCACCACGTCGGTGCCTCTGGCCTTGGCTGCGGTCAGCGAGTCATAGACCACAGCCGCCGCGTCTGCGCCCTCGTGCTGGCGCACGATATCCGCGCCCACGCGATTGGCCCAAATCTCCAGTTGGTCGGCGGCGGCGGCCCGGAAGGTATCTCCGGCGGCAAACAGCACCTTTTTCCCCTGATTACGCAGGCTGGCCCCCAGCTTGCCGATGGTGGTGGTCTTTCCCACGCCGTTTACGCCGATCATCAGCACCACGGCGGGCTTTCCGTCCAGATTCAGCCCGGTGTCCCCCACGTTCAGCATATCGCACAGCACCCGGCGCAGACAGGCCCGCGCCTCCTCCGGCTCCTTGATTTTCTCGGCCTTGACCCGGCGGCGCAGCTCCTCCACCGCTTTCAGCGCCGTGTCCATGCCCAAATCGGCCAGAATCAGCGCCTCCTCCAGGTCGTCATAAAAATCATCGTCCAGCTGTCCGACAAACAGCCGGTTCAGCCCCAAAGCCTTGGTGGTCTTGCTCAGACCGGCCTTGATTTTTTCAAAGAATTCCATAATGTCTCATCCTTCCTCCAAATTTATTCAGCGGTCAGGTGCAGCTCCTTTTCCGCTTCGTTCAGGTTGATCGTCAGCATCCGGGAAATGCCCTGCTCCTGCATGGTCACGCCGTAGAGGACATCCGCCTCCTCCATGGTGCCCCGCCGGTGGGTGATGACAATAAACTGGGTGTGGGCGGTCATGGTTCGCATATACCGGGCAAACCGCACCACATTGCTGTCGTCCAATGCCGCTTCAATCTCGTCCATCACCACGAACGGGGTGGGGCGAACCTTCAAAATCGCAAAATACAGGGCAATAGCCACAAACGCCTTTTCTCCGCCGGAGAGCAGGGTGATGACCTTCAGCGCCTTCCCCGGCGGCTGCACCTTGATTTCGATGCCGCAGTTCAGAATATCCTCCGGGTCCTCCAGCTCCAGATTTGCCCGGCCGCCGCCGAACAGCTCCAGGAAGGTGGTGGAGAACGCCGCCTGAATTTTTTTGAACTCCTCCCGGAAAATCGTCTCCATCTCCCGGGTCAGGCCCCCGATAATCGTCAACAGCTCATCCTTGGAGCGGGTCACATCGTCCCTCTGCTCAATCAGATAGGTGTATCGTCCGTTGACCCGCTCAAATTCCTCCACCGCGCCGACGTTCACATTCCCCAATGCGGAAATGCTGCGTTTCAGCTCGCTGACCCGGCGAGTGGCCTTCGCCACGGATTCCAGCTCAAACCGAACCTGCTGTGCCACGGAGTGAGACAGCTCGTAGTTGTCCCACAACTTATCCAAAAGCTGGTTTTCCTCTGCGGCGGCGGCGGTTTTTTTCTGCTCCAACGCGGATACTTCCCGCTCCAAATTCAACAGCTCGTTATTTTTGTCCCGGCTGTCCCGATCCAGACGGCTGCGTTCCGCCTCCAAATCCAGCTTTTCCTGATTCAGGGCGGCAAGCTGCTCCTCCAGAGCCGCCTTTTGGGACAGAATTTCCGTCAAAGTGTCCTGCTCCCGCTGTAGCTCCAGCTCCAGCGCCGCATTGTCCCCGGTCAGGCTTTCAATCATACTCAGGCGGCTTTCCCGATCTCCGGACAGGTCGATCTGGAGCTGCCGCAGCTGCTCCAATGCGCTCTGAGAGGTTTCCGCCTCTGTGTCCAGCGTGGCAATCTGTAGCTTCAAACCGGAAATCGCATCGTTCACCGCTGCGCCCTGCTTCATCAGCTCGTCATATGCGGCTGATTTCTCCGCCTCCTGCCCCTGGAGTGCGGCGGCTTTTGCCTCTTTCTCCTGAATACGGGTTCTGGCGGCGGCGATTTCCTCCTCATTCTGACCGGAACGACTGCCTAGCAGCGTCAGGTCACGCTTTGTATTTTCGATGCGTGCTTCCAAATCGGCTATGGTCTGCCGGTCATGCTCCGCCGCCGTGGACAGCCGCAGAAGCTCATCCTCGACCTGGCGCAGCTCACCGCCTGCCGCCTCGACCTGATAGCTGAGCTTTTCCGCCTGTCGGCGTTCCTCTACGAACTGCCCCTCAACCTTGGTCAAATCAGCCTGTAGCCCCGCCTCCTGGATGCGGAGACGCTTTAGCTCATTGGCTCTGGACAAAATGCCCGCGTTTCGGCTGACGGAGCCGCCGGTCATGGAGCCGCCCGGATTCAGCACCTGTCCGTCCAGCGTCACAATGCGGAACCGGTGGTGATACCGGTTTGCAATCTGAATGGCCCCGTCCATGTCCTCGGCAATGACCACCCGGCCCAGCAGATTGGCGAACAGGTCTTTGTACTCCGCGTCATATTTCACCAGGTCGCTGGCAATGCCGACAAAGCCCGGCTCCTGCTCCAGCCCCTGCTCCCGGAGGACGTTGGGCCGAATGACGGACAGCGGCAGGAAGGTGGCCCGGCCCGCATCCCGGCGTTTCAGCCAGTTAATGGCCCGCTTGCCGTCCTCCTCCCGGTCTACGACCAGGTTCTGCATCGCGCCGCCCAGGGCGATCTCAATGGCAACCGTATAGGAATCCGGCACCGAAATCAGCCCGGCCACCGGCCCCCGGATGTGGGTCAGGCCGCCGCGCTTCACCTCGCCCATCACCTGCTTGACCGCCTTGGAATAGCCCTCATAGACCTTTTCCATTTCCGTCAGCATCTTGATGCGGGAACGGAGGGTGTTGTCCTCCACCCGCAGCTGATTCACCTGGGCGGAAAGCTGCTCGGCACGCCGCTGCCGGTTCTGCGCCTTCAGCTTCCAGGCGTCAATGCGGTTTTTGGCCTCCTGCCGCTTTTCCTCCTGCTGGGCTTGCAGCTCCCGGTTCCGCTGGGCGGTCTGTCTGGCCGTTTCCAGCTGTTCCGTCGTCTCGTGCAGCATGTTCCGCAGGGCGGTGTCCCGATCCAGCAGCTCCTGGGAGGCCGCCGCAAGGGCGGACAGCAGCGCCTTTGCATCGTTGGCCGCGTCGGTTTCCACCGCCTGCTGGCGGCGCAGCTCCTCGCGGTCAGTGGAAAGAGCGTCAACCTGTTGGGTGATTCCACCGGCCTCCTGCTCCCGCTGGGACAGCTGTGCATAGAGTTCCGTTTTTTCCGATTGGATCTCCGTGATGCGCTGCTCCCGCTGAGCGATTTGGGCGGATATGGAGTCCTCTCTCCCCTGCTGGTCGCCCAGCTCGATTTTCAGCCGGCGAATGGTGTCCTCGTTCCCCTGCTGTCGGCTTTTTAAAACCGCGATTCGGCTGTCCGCCTCTGCTCTGCGGTTTTCCTGCTCGGTTCGTTTCTCCCGCAGGTTCTCCGCATTCTGCTCCCTGTCCCGGAGCCGGGTTTGCAGCTCCTCGGTTCTGGCGTACAGATTCTCCTGAGCCTGGGCAGCGGCGTCCCGCTGGCTGACCGCCTGTGCGTAGTCCGTCATGAGCTTGGCGTTTCCCGCCCGCAGGCGATCCAACTGCTCCATCCACAGAGAAACCTCAAGCCCCCGCAGCTCATCCCGCAGGGTCAGATATTTCTTGGCCTTTTCCGCCTGCTCCCGCAGCGGCTCTACCTGTAGCTCCAGCTCCGCGATTTTATCGTTGATGCGGACAAGGTTTTCCTCCGTGCGCTCCAGCCGCCGCTCGGATTCCTCCTTGCGGTGGCGGAACTTGGAGATGCCCGCCGCCTCCTCAAAGATTTCCCGGCGATCCTGGCTTTTGACGGACAAAATCTCGTCGATTCTGCCCTGTCCGATGATGGAATATCCCTCCCGGCCCAGGCCGGTGTCCATAAACAGCTCGTTCACATCCCGCAGGCGGCAGGAACGGCGGTTGATGTAGTATTCGCTCTCCCCGGAGCGGTAATACCGGCGGGTGACCATGACCTCCGTTTCCTCCAGGGCGAAAATTCCCTCGGAATTGTCCAGCACCAGACTGACCTCGGCATAGCCGGTCTGCTTCCGCTGCTGGGTGCCGCCGAAGATCACATCCTCCATCTTGCCGCCCCGCAGGGCCTTGGAGGACTGCTCCCCCATCACCCAGCGAATCGCATCGGAAATATTCGATTTTCCGCTTCCGTTAGGCCCCACAATGGCCGTGATATCCTCGCCAAAGGTCAATACCGTCTTGTCCGGGAAGGATTTAAAGCCCTGTATTTCCAGCGATTTTAAATACAATGATCGCACCTCATCCTTGTGATTTGAATCTCTTGCGTGTCATGCAAAAGAACATAAGAATCCAGTTTAACTGATATATTGTATCATACAAGCCCCTTAAAAGACACCCACAGAATCCAGAAAAATATGACCAAGTGAGCCGGAAAAATCATGAAAATGAATAATGCGGGGCGCGGTTGCAGTGGATTTTGCGCTGAGGTAAAAATGAATTCTCCCCTGTTTGGGCCGAATATTTCTAAGGAGGAACAAGAATGTTAATTTATACATTCGCAAATGATATGAGCCCGAAAAAGTCAATTCGTTAGCGAGGTGGCATCCAACTCCTATCGCTGGTAGATTGGCGTTTTCCATTCCAAAACGGACGTTGGTATTCGGTTGGAGCGGTATAGGTATTGTCTCATCTGCGCATGCAAATCCTTTAAGGAGTGAAAGCGCAGATGATCATAGAAATGTTCCTGGTCATTACAGCAGGTTTTTGGCGCATATTTCACATCCATTTTCCACTTCTTCCCGATGCCTGTCGGTGTATCATTGTGCCCCAGATGCTTGGATCCCTTTTTCGTAGATTCTACCCGTTCCCGATAGCCCCGCCACACAAACACGCAATACAACGCCCCAATACGTCACATGTAGCCTCTTTCTAACAGCTTTCCATACATCTCACAGCCAGAAATGTAGGGATTCCTTTTATGAAGATTTTAAATCCACTTCAGCTCGGTTTCTGTATGTACATTTGGGGACGGCGTGAGATTCCGGTGTGACTTCGGCTCCAGGGATTTCCTTGGCCCATCGTATACTCTATTCCAACGCATCAATGATGCTTTGGATATGTGATACCACCGGCACCGCTGACACCACATTCAGCCCCTATGAAAAATGTGAACGGTGTCAGGTCGTTACCTTCCTGTATCGCGCCTTCGGAGAACCGGAGATTACGGATACTACCAATCCTTTCACGGATGTGGACACGGACGATTATTTCTACAATGCCGTTCTGTGGGCTGTGGAGGAAGGCGTGACCAGCGGCACCACCGCAACCACCTTTGGCCCCTTCGTCACCTGCGAGCGCTGCATGATCGTCACCTTCCTGTATCGTGCTCTGGCAGAGTAAGCGATTTTGAACCAATCCCCAATCAAAACTGCGGCCCGCCATCCGGCGGGCCGTTTTTCGGGGTTTGCAGGGAGCGGTTGCCCCGTCACAGAAAATTTACGTTTTCTTCGCAGAAAATGGGCTTGACCCCTCCCCCTTCCTGCGTTAAAATAGCAGCATCAAAAGCCATTCGGCAATCAGAAAGGATGTTGATTTTATGGAATTTAACGAGGTCATTCGCTCCCGTAAATCCGTGCGGGCCTACCAGTCCGCTCAAATCTCCGACGCGCAGCTTCAGGCCGTGCTGGAGGCAGCCTATAATGCGCCCGTGGGCATGGGACAGTTTGAGAAGATCCACCTGACCGTGGTACAGAACGCAGAGGTCATTGCCAGGCTGGAGGCCATTGCCGGGGCTGCTGCCGGGCAGGAAGATTTCCATCCCTCCTATGGCGCTCCCACGCTGATTTATGTCTCCGAGTCCACAGAGGACGGCGAGCTGATCACTGGCTGCAACGTGGGCTGCATCATGGAAAATATGCAGCTTGCCGCTGTCGATCAGGGACTGGGCAGCTGCTATCTGATGGGCATGGTTCAGATGGCCAAGGGCAACCCGGAAACCGCCAAGCTGCTGGGAATCCCGGAGGGCTTCTGCACCGTCTCCGCCGTGGCGCTGGGCTATCCCGTTGAGGAGAATACGCAGCGCGAGGTCGGCGCACGGATGGAAACCAACTACGTCAAATAAGTAATATTCTTGCAAATCAGGCGCTGTCTCTTTGAGGCAGCGCCTTTTTTCGTTTCCGGGCTTTTCAACCGTTGCGGATTGTGTTACAATGTATCAGATATTTTGCGGCACCCGTGGGCCGGTCAGGAGGCTTGACTTTCCTCCTGGAATAAAACCAGCGCCCCGGAGCAAACCGGAAAGGATGAGAGATATGGATTACGCAGCAGAATCCTTAAAGAAGCATTATGAGTGGAAAGGCAAGCTGGACACCGTTCCCAAAATGAAGGTCAAAAACAAAACCGATCTGTCTCTGGCCTACACACCCGGTGTAGCCCAGCCCTGCCTGGAGATTCAAAAGAACCCCGAGCTGAGCTACGAGCTGACGGGCCGGGGCAACACCGTAGCCGTGGTAACCGACGGCACCGCCGTCCTGGGCCTGGGAGACATTGGCCCGGAGGCCGGTATGCCCGTGATGGAGGGCAAGTGCGTTCTGTTCAAAACCTTCGGCGGCGTGAACGCCATTCCTCTGTGTGTCCGCTCCAAGGACGTGGACACCATCGTGGACACCGTGGCGATGCTGGCCGGCTCCTTTGGCGGCGTCAACCTGGAGGATATTTCCGCTCCCCGGTGCTTTGAGATCGAGCGCAAACTGAAGGAGCGCTGCGACATCCCCATCTTCCACGACGACCAGCACGGTACCGCCGTGGTGGTGCTGGCCGCCCTGACCAACGCCCTGAAAATCGTCGGGAAGCGGATGGAGGATGTCCGGGTGGTGACCTCCGGCGCAGGTGCGGCGGGCATCGCCATCATCAAGCTGTTGATGAGCCGGGGCGTTAAGGATGTCATTATGTGTGACCGAAAGGGCGCGATTTATGAGGGCCGGGAGGGTCTGAATCCCGTCAAGGAGGAGATCGCCGCCGTCACCAACCGGGAGAAGCGCTCCGGCTCTATCCACGAGATGCTTGTGGGAGCCGATGTGTTTATCGGTGTGTCCTCCCCCGGCACCGTCACCCCGGAGGATGTGAAAGCCATGGCTCCCGGCGCGATTTTGTTCCCCATGGCGAATCCCACGCCGGAGATTATGCCCGACCTGGCGCTGGAGGCAGGGGCCGCCGTGGTCGGCACCGGGCGCTCCGACTTCCCCAATCAAATCAACAACGTGCTGGCCTTCCCCGGCATCTTCCGGGGCACCTTCGATGTGCGGGCCTCCGATATCAATGACGAGATGAAAATTGCCGCCGCCAACGCCCTGGCGGAGCTGGTGGGGGACAAACTCGCCAAGGATTACATTCTCCCCTATGCCTTTGACCCCAGCGTGGCCCCCGCCGTGGCGGCAGCCGTAGCCCAGGCCGCCCGTGATTCCGGCGTGGCCCGGCTGTAATCCCATTTCAAAGGAGGAAACCGCCGGTATGCCAACGGAACCAACAGCCCTGATTGCCATGAGCGGCGGCGTGGACAGCTCGGTGGCCGCCTATCTGATGCAGCGGAAGGGCTATCGCTGCACCGGCGCGACCATGCGCCTTTATGACAGCGCCGCAGTCGAGCAAAGCAAGGGCCACACCTGCTGTAGTCTGGAGGACGTGGAGGACGCCCGCAGCGTGGCGCATCGGCTGCATATGCCCTACTATGTGTTCAACTTTGCGGAGGACTTTGAGGAAAAGGTCATCCGGAAGTTTGTTTGCAGCTATGAGCGGGGCGACACCCCCAATCCCTGCATCGACTGCAACCGCTATATGAAATTCGACCACCTGCTACGGCGGGCGGCGGAGCTAGGCTGTCAGTATGTGGTAACGGGACATTACGCCTCCATCCGATATGAGGAAGAACGGGGGCGCTGGTGCCTGTACCGGGCAGCCGACCAAAGCAAGGATCAAACCTATGTCCTCTACAATCTGACCCAGGAGCAGCTGGCGCACACCCAGTTCCCCCTGGGGGAGCTGACCAAGGCGCAGACCAGAGCCATTGCGGAGGAACAGGGCTTTTTAAACGCCCGAAAGCATGACAGCCAGGATATTTGCTTCGTGCCGGACGGGGACTATGGCGCTTTTCTGGAGCGCTACACCGGAAAGACCTATCCCCCCGGCCCCTTCCTGGATTCGGACGGAAACGTGGTGGGAACCCACCGGGGCACCGTCCGCTACACGCTGGGACAACGGAAGGGCCTGGGGCTGGCAATGGGAGCGCCGGTGTATGTCTGCGCCAAGGATCTGACGGCCAACACCGTCACCGTCGGCCCGGAGGAGGCTCTGTACCGCCGCACGCTGCTGGCGGATGATATGAACTGGATCTCCATCCCGTCCCTGACAGCCCCCATGCGGGTGGAGGCCAAGGTGCGCTATTCCCAAACCGCCCAGCCGGGAACCGTCTACCCAACGGAGGGCGGCGGTATCCGCCTGACCTTTGACCAGCCCCAGCGGGCCATCACCCCCGGACAGGCTGTTGTTCTGTACGATGGGGCGCTGGTGGTCGGCGGCGGAACCATTCGGGCCTCCGTGCCGGAGGACTAACCCAAGGAGGTTTTTTATCATGCGATATCCTCATTTTCTCCCGCCGGGCGGAACCATCGGCTTCGTCGCACCGGCTTTCGGATGCGCCGGCCCCTTTGGGGCCAGCTTTGACTGCGCCCTGCGTCGCTTTTACGAGCTGGGCTATCGCACAAAGGAAGGCCCCAACTGCCGCAAGGATGAAGGGCTGGGCATCAGTGCCACCCCTGCCGCCTGCGGAGCCGAGCTGACAGCGGGCTACTGCGACCTGGGAACGGACGTTCTGATTTCCTGCGGCGGCGGTGAGCTGATGTGCCGGGATTTGGACTATGTGGACTTTGCCCGTATCCGGGCGGCGGAGCCCAAGTGGTTCATGGGCCTTTCGGACAACACCAATTTCTCCTTCCTGCTGACGACGCTGTGCGACGTGGCCTCCATCTACGGCCCCTGCGCCGGTTCCTTCGGCATGAAGCCCTGGCACCCCGCCATTCAGGACGCCTACGATATCCTCACCGGAACCGTCAAGCCCCTGACCAGCTACGACGGCTATCAGAAAACCATGTTTATCGAGAGCGACGACCCCCAGGCTCCCTATGTCATCACGGAACCATTTCGGCTTACCACTGTCCCGGCGGGGCCTGTCTCCATGTCCGGGCGGCTGATCGGCGGCTGTCTGGATGTGCTGGTCAATTTGCGGGGAACGGAGTTTGACCGGGTTCCCGCCTTTTTGGAGCAGTATCGGGCCGACGGGTTTCTCTGGTTCCTGGAGGCCTGCGACCTGAATGTGTGGAGCATCTGCCGCGCCCTGTGGCAGCTGGAACATTCCGGATGGTTCCGGTATGTTAAAGGTTTCCTCATTGGCCGTCCCCTGTGCAACGGGCAGGTGGACAACGGTCTGGACCAGTACCGGGCCGTGACGGAGATTCTGGGGAAGTACGGCGTTCCCATCATCATGGATGCGGATTTGGGACACCTGCCGCCCTCCATGCCTCTGATTTGCGGCAGCATGGCGGAAATCACCGCAGAAAACAACCGCCTGACTGTGACAATGGCGCTGCGGTAACGGGGCACACAGATTTTCATAAGCATTTACCGGTCTTTTACACAATCCTGATGGCAGATGCGTCGTTCATCGTGGTATAATAATGATATGCAAAACGCAGGAGGTGCAAAATGGGACTTCATCAAAAAAATGCAGATACCCCCACTCCATCGGAGAAGAACAAAAGCATTGTGGAGCGCTTTGTGCAAAGCGAAGGGATTCCGATTGCTGTAAAATACCTCGCAGTCTGTTTTGTCATGATATGTATTCTTGCCGCCTCCTTCGCGGTGGGTTACATGCTGGCTTTTGAGAAGGAGATTGGCTTCTTTGTCCGGTTGGTTCCCATTATCATTGCCGTGATGCTGCTGGTCGGCTGCCTGGATTTGCTCAGACGGATTCACAGCCATCATCACCCCCGCAGGAAATGAAGGAGACGGGAAAACAGGAGGTCGGCAAAATGAATTGTCCCTGTTGCAACACGGAAATGGAGCGGGGTGTTCTCTCCGTAGACGATACCGGGCTCATCCCGCTGGTGTATCTGTCTGAGTCGGACAGCCAAAAGCGGGACCTGCGGGACAGGCTGACCCGGAACCCCACTGTGCTTTTGGTCAACCGGGCGGACAAAATTGAGGCTTACCATTGCGCCCGGTGCAAAAAAATCATCGCGGTATTGGATGAGGCATAATGAAAAGGAGCGTTGCAGTTTTCCGTTCTGCAACGCTCCTTTTGTTTTTCTCTGTCGAAGCCCTAACGTTCCTCCCGGAAATAGCTCAGGCCCAGGGCGGCAGGGCCAAGATTCTCCTTCTTCTTCCGCATACTGGTGAACACCAGAACGATGATTGTTACCACATAGGGCAGCATCTTGAACAGCTCCTGGCTGTAGCGGGTCAGGCCGCCGATATACAGGTACATCCAGTACAGGATGCCGAACAGGTAGCTGCCCCAAATGGCATTCAGGCTCTTCCAGGAGGCGAAAATCACCAGCGCCAGGGCCAGCCAGCCCAGTCCCTCGATGGTGCCGTCCGTAGACCAGCTCCCGCGGATATAGTTCATGTTGTAGAACACGCCGCCCAGCCCTGTGATGGCTGCGCCGCCGCAGGTCGCCAGATACTTATACCAGGTGACGTTGATGCCCGTGGCGTCGGCAGTGGCAGGGGACTCGCCCACAGCCCGCAGGTTCAGTCCCTGCCGGGTGCGGTTCAGGAACAGGCTCATCAGAATTGCCAGAATCACAGCAACATAGGCCAGAAATCCATAGCTGAAAAACATCTTCCCCACCGCGCCCAGGTTAGCCAGTGCGGTGGTGGCCCGGTAGCCGGAGCTGGTGGTGGCTACGCTGATCTGTCCCACGCCGCCGGCCAGATTGCTCAAACTGCCGCCAAAGAAGTTGGCGACGCCGCTGCCGAAGATGGTCAGGGTCAGGCCGGTGACATTCTGGTTGGCCCGGAGGGTGATGGTCAGGAATGCGTAAATCAGACCGCCCAACGTGGAGGCCAGCAGGCCCGCCAGCAGGGAGAGCAGCACGCCCACCCAGGCCACCGGCTCGGCCACAGCGTTTTCGTACAGGAAGGCGGCAATCAGGGAAGTGATACTGCCCAAATACATGATACCCGGCGTACCGAGGTTCAGATTGCCGGATTTTTCCGTCAGAATCTCGCCCAGCGCACCGAACATAATGACGGTGCCGAAGGTGACGGCGGATTGCCAAAGCGTAATCATTGCGTTCATGCTGTATGCTCCTCCTTTTCCTTCCCCCGGAAAATCAGCCGGTAGTTGATAAAGAATTCGCTGCCCAAAATGAAGAACAGAATCACGCCCTCCATGATTTGGGAGGCATAGGTGTTCAGATTGTACTGGGAGGCGATTTGAGACGCGCCGTTGTCCAGGAAGGCCAGCAGCAACGAAATCAGCACCATCACAAAGGTATTGAACTTGGACAGCCAGGCCACAATGATGGCGGTAAAGCCCCGGCCGCCTGCGGTGGAGGTGGCGATGGTGTGGCCGTAGCCGCCCACCGCGATAAAGCCCGCAAAGCCGCAAATGGCCCCGGAAATCATCATGGTACGCAGATAGACCTTGCTCAGATTGATACCGGCATAGCGGGCGGTGTTATGGCTTTCGCCCACCACGGCGATCTCATAGCCGTGCTTGGTGTAATTCAGATAGGCGAACATCCCCACCGTCAGCAGCACAGCCAGCAGCACGTTCAGCCCATAGGTCTGTCCGAACAGCTTGGGGAACCATCCCGCCTGGGTGGACTGATTGATAATGCCCACCGTGTTGGAGCCGACGGGATTCTCCCATCGGGCCACGGCGTAGCTGGTCAGCTGAATCGCCACATAGTTCAGCATCAGGGTAAACAGGCTCTCGTTGGTGTCCCACCGGAACTTTGCCGCCGCGGGAATCAGGCCCCAAATGGCCCCGGCCAACAGGCTCGCCACAGCCATCACGATCAGCAGCAGCCAGCTGGGCATCTTATCGCCCAGATAAATCATACAGGCGGCGGTGGCAATGCCGCCCACCAGAATCTGTCCCTCGGCGCCCAGGTTCCAGAACTTCATCTTAAAGGCGGGGGCCAGGCCGATGCTGATGCACAGCAGCAGACAGCAGTCCCGAATCGTGACCCAGCTGCGCCGGGCGGTGCCAAACGCGCCCTCGAACATTGTCTCATAAACAGCCACGGGGTTCAGGTGAACCACGGCGAAGATAATCAGCCCATCCACAATCAGGGCCAGCAAAATTGCAATCAGGCGAATGACCCAGCCCTTCCACCGGGGCATGTCCTCCCGCCGGGCAATCCGAATCAGCGGCGCTTTGCCGCTCTTTGTCTCTTTTGCCATGTTACGCACCCTCCCTGTTCCGGAGATTTGTCATACGCAGGCCCACTTCCTCCTTGGTGGCGGTGGGGCCGTCCAGAATACCGTTGACCTGCCCGGCGCACAGCACCAGGATCCGGTCACAAAGCTCCAGCAGCACATCCAAATCCTCGCCGACGAAAATCACAGCGCAGCCCCGCTGCTTCTGCTCGTTCAGCAGGTCATAGATGGCATAGGAGGTGTTGATGTCCAATCCCCGAACCGCATAGGCGGTCATCAGCACATTGGGATGGGCGGCGATCTCCCGCCCTACCAGAACCTTTTGCACGTTGCCGCCGGAGAGCTTTCGCACCGGGGTAAACACATCGGGCGTCACCACATCAAGCTGCTCTACCACGGTGTCCGCCAGCTCCTTGGGTGCCTTGCGGTTGGCCCAAAAGCTGTGCCCCTCCGCGTAGCTTCGCAGCATCATATTGGCGGGGATGTTCATATCTCCCACCAGACCCATACCCAGCCGATCCTCCGGCACGAAGGAAAGGGCGATTCCCTTGTCCCGAATCTTTTTGGGATTCAGGCCGATCAGCTCGCTCTCGCCGCCGTCCTGGTCATAGTAGGTGATGCTGGCCCCGGACATGGTCGCCTGAAGCCCTGCAATGGACTCCAGCAGTTCCTTCTGCCCGCAGCCGGAAATCCCGGCAATGCCCAAAATCTCGCCGCTGTTGGCAGTAAAGCTCACATCCTTCAGCACCTGCACCCCGGCGGAATCCCGGACGTTCAGATTTTTGACGACCAGCCGGGGCGTGGGATTCTCTGGCTGAGGACGGCTGATGTTCAGCGTCACCTGGCGGCCCACCATCATATTGGTCAGCTCCTGGGGGTTCGTGTCGCAGGTCGCCACGTCCCCGATGAACTCGCCCTTCCGCAGCACCGCCACCCGGTCGGATACCTCCATGACCTCATGGAGCTTATGGGTGATGATAATGACGCTTTTCCCGTCCGCTTTCATATTTCGCAGCACGGAAAACAGTTTGTCCGTCTCCTGAGGCGTCAGCACGGCGGTCGGCTCGTCCAGAATCAGGATATCCGCCCCCCGGAACAGGGTTTTTACGATTTCCAGGGTCTGCTTCTGGGAAACGGACATATTGTAAACCTTCTGGTTCGGGTCCACCTCAAATCCGTACTTTTCGCAAATCTCCTTTACCTGGGCGGCCACCGCCTTTTTGTCCAAAAGCGCCTTCCCCTCCAGGCCGAGGCTGATATTCTCCACGGCGGTGAACACGTCCACCAGCTTGAAGTGCTGATGAATCATGCCGATTTTCAGGTCAAAGGCGTCCTTGGGGGAGGCAATCGTCACCTCCCGGCCCTTCACAAAAATCTGTCCTTCGTCCGGGAAATAGATTCCCGAAAGCATGTTCATCAGGGTGGTCTTTCCGCTGCCATTCTCCCCCAGCAGAGAAAGGATCTCCCCCTGATATACGTCCAGATTCACATTGCTGTTGGCGACAACGTGGCCAAAGCGCTTTGTGATACCCCTCATCTGGACAACAGGTGTCTGTTCCAATGCGATCTCCTGCCTTTCTGTTTCTCCGTTTGTTCTGTTCCTGCTCTGCTTTCGCACCCATAAGCGGCAAAAGCCATCAAAAATGCCAAAGGCCCTTCCTTGACATTTTTCATGGTTTTTGTAGGGGATGAAATCGGTATCACACAGCTATTATAACGCAGATTCGGGCGAAAGAAAAGCCCATATTTCGCAAAATTTGCGGCGCCCGCCGAAAAAACAGCACGGGTGCGCCGCCTGTGCAGCGCACCCGTGTAGTTGTCAAAGAATCAGCCGGCGTTCAGCTCGGTAATCCCGTCGATGCGGGCCGTGAAGCCAGGCGCAGAGCGGAACACGCTCTCCTGGAACACGCCGTCCACAACGCCTTCCGTATCGCCCTCATAGTCGCCATCCATGTCGATCAGAATGGAGGTGGGGTTCTCGCCGTCAACGGTGAAGGTAGAGCAGTCAAAGACATCCAGGCTGCCGTCGATGATAGCGGCCTCGATCTCTGCCACCTTCTCGGCAGTGCCCTCGGCGCAGGCATCGCCCAGCTCGGTGATCGCCACAGCGCCCACCTCGTAGCCGGCGGCCCAGTCCGTCGCACTGATGTTGCCGATCTGCTCGCCGGAAATCAGGCAGCTGAATGCGTGCTCATAGAACACCTCCCACACGTTGGTGGCGGAGGTCAGCGCCACGTTGGGCGCTACGCTGAGCATGGAGATGTTATAGCCCACGGAGAACACAGCGGTATTGCCGGACTCATAGGCGGCCTCCACCGCCTGAGGAGCGCCGGTGGAGTCGGCGTGCTGGCCAATGATAACGCAGCCGTCCGCAATCAGCACGTTGGCGGCCTCCATCTCGCCGGTCACATCGTACCAGGAGTTGGTATACTGCACCTCCATGGACACCTCGGGATAAACGCTCTGGATGCCCAGGAAGAACGCGGTGTAGCCGGAAACCACCTCAGCATAGGGATAAGCGCCCACATAGCCGACCTTCACGTTGCCGTCCTCGTCATAGTTGGCGTCGGACAGCTCACCGTTTTCAACCAGCTCCGCGATCTTCATACCGGCCACAACACCGGAGACATAGCGGGACTGATACACGTCGGTAAAGGCGTTGATGAAGTTGTCCAGACCGGAATGGTTCGCCAGATCGCCGGTATCCGCGACAAAGATCACATCGGGATACTCAGAGGCGGCCTGCATCATGTAGGGGTCATGGCCGTAGGAATCGGAGATAATCAGCTGGCAGCCCTGCTCAGCCAGATCCACAGCGGCGTCATAACATTCCTGTCCCTCAGGGATGTCCACCTTGATGATCAGCTGATCCTCGGACAGGCCCAGAGCCTCCAGCGCGGTCTGAGCGCCGCTGATATGGGCGTAGTCATAGCCGGACTGCTCGTCCTCCACGCAAATCAGACCGATCAGAACCTCAGAAGCGTCGATGCCGGAGCCGGTGCTTTCGCTTCCGGCGGATTCCTCGACGGCCTCTCCGGATTCTGCGACCTCGGTTTCCGTCACGCTGCCGGATTCGTTTTCCGCGCTTCCCTCCGAGGAGCTGGAGCCGCAGGCGGCCAGACTCAGCATCATACCCAGAGCCAGGACGAGTGCTAAGAATTTTTTCATTTCAATTTCCTCCTGTTGTTGAATTTGGAGTCCGGCGGCAGACCGGACATACAGAAACAACTGTCCCTCTGCGCTGCCTGACGCAGGGGTTTATACGTGCATTTTACACTCTTTTCATTTTTTTGACTATTGACTTTCTGACAAATACCGAGGCTGAAACCGCTTTCATCCTGTGTATTTGTGCCAAAGCGAGAACTATTTTGTCGCGTTGCCGTTCAAAAAAATCTGAATTCCCCGATTGACATTTCTCAAAAAGCTCTTACAATAAGAGCATATCAAAACGGAGGGACAGTCCCCTGTCCCCATCCTTTTACCGGAGATGAAGCATTATGACATATGAATTAAAGGTAGCCGGTCTGACCCGCCAGCTGCCCGTCTGTCCGCTGAACGAAACTCTTTCCATCGCCGGCTTTGTGCTGTTCGGTGATGTAGAGCTGACCGTTGCCTGTGCCAAGGCGCTGTTGGAAAAGGCCCCGGCATTCGACTATATGATTGCCCCGGAGGCCAAGGCCATTCCCCTGATTCACGAAATGGCCCGGCAAAGCGGACGGAACGAATATCTGCTGACCCGCAAGGCCGCCAAAGCCTATATGCGGGGCGTTTTCCGCTATGACTATCAATCCATCACCACCCAGGGCACCCAGACGCAGTACATGGACGCCGAGGACGCCGCCAAAATGCGGGGAAAGCGCATCCTGATTGTGGATGATGTGATTTCCACCGGCGAGAGCATCAAGGCGTTGGAAAGCCTTGTGGAACAGGCCGGCGGCATTGTAGCGGGAAAAATGGCTGTTCTGGCTGAGGGCGACGCCGCCCAACGGAAGGATATCATTGTTCTGGCTCCCCTGCCCCTGTTCGATGGGGCCGGTCATCCGCTGAGCTGATTCAACTTCAAATTTCATTCGGACGCACCACAGTTCTCAGAGCTGCGGTGCGTCCGCTTTTTTATGCGTTCTTATTGCGCTGCAATGGCCCGCCCGGCTAAAATGCCGCTGCCAAAGGCCCAGGCCAGATTAAAGCCGCCGCAGTCCCCAGCTGCGTCCAGCAGCTCCCCGGTCAAATACAGGCCGGGAACCAGCCGGGACTGGAAGGTATCCGGGTCTATCTCCTCCAGCGGCACGCCGCCGCAGGTGACCTGCGCGTGTTCCCAGGAGAGCGTTCCCTCCGTCCGCAGGCTCCAGCTCTTGATTCGCTGTACAATGACGGACAGCTCCGCCTCGGTCAGGGAGCCCAGCCGCCGCTTTTTACCGTCCACCCGGCTGGCCCGGAGAATCACCTCCCCCAGCTGGCGTTTCACCACGCCCAGCAGAAGGAACTCCGCCTTTTGGTCGGGGTGCGCCTGCGCCTTTTCCCGCAGGAACCGGGTCAACTCCCCGGCGGCTACCTCCGGCAACAGATCCAGCACCAGGGTATAGCTCCTTCCCGGCTCCATATGGGAGGAAAGATCCATGATAACAATGCCGGAAACCCCGTACTCCGTGAACTGCACCTCCCCGAACCGGGTCAGCAAAAGCCGCTCCCCGAGATACAGAGAAACCTTTGACCGGTTCCGCACGCCTTTCAGCACCCGGCTGGGATTGACGCACCGCACAGGAACCAACCCCGGCCGCAGTTCTGTGCAGCTGTGGCCCAGCTGTCCGGCCAGCGCATACCCATCGCCGGTTGCGCCCAGCCTGGGAGCGGCCTTTCCCCCGGTAGCCAAAATGACCTGCCGGGCGGAATACGCCTCTCCCCCGGCGGTTGTGACAAGGAACCCCTCTCCCCTTCTGACCACGCTGGCGGCGGGCTGTCCACAGCGCAACGCCACGCCGCCCCGCTCCGCCACGGCGCGAAGCAGCTCCAGCACCGCCGACGCCTGCTGACAGGCGGGATAGACCCGCCCCTCCTCCTGTACGGAGGTCAGAAGGCCCAGCTTCTGCCAAAATACAGGCTGTTTCGCCCGCAGCAGCGCCTGTACGCTTTGAGACAGGGCCTCCGTCGATTGGGAGGAAAACCGCTCAGCCGAAAGCCCGGTATGATAGAGATTGCACCGTCCGTTTCCTGTTGCCAGGAGCTTTTTCCCCGGGCGCTCCGCCTGCTCCAGCACCAGCGTCCGCTCTCCCCTTCCGCTCTGTGCCAGGACTGCGGCGGCAGCCAGCCCCGAAGCGCCTCCGCCTAAAATAATCGTATCCCAATGCTCCATTTCTGCGCCCTCCGTACCTCTGACCGAACACAATGCCCGGTCTTTTGTCCTCCTGATTGTAGCATGACACCAACCGCTTGACAAGCAAAACCTCAAATCTTTGTTTTCCACTTTTTCAGAGACTTTACGCTTTGTTTACGGAACCGTGATTGCTCCCGCCCGATGTGTGGCGTATACTAAAGCCATCACAGAGAAAAGGAGGCGATTCGATGGACGTTTATCATAACAGCTGCACCGGCGATGTGGATGACCTGATTTACGACTTCACCACAGACACCACCAGTGACCGCTGACCGGGTCATACAGGTCAATGACAATTCTCCTGTCTGTTGACAGGTTTTCATATAAATCGTTTTGTATCAACCATGTTTCCCCCTCTTTTTACTTTTTCATTTTTTTCCTTTCCTAATTCTAAAACGAAAACCGCCGACGGAATTCCGTCGGCGGTTTTCGTTTTGTCAGAATATTTAGAAATAAACTGCAATATCCTCAACGGCCTTGCGCTTGGGCTTCTCCGGTCGGACGGCGGAATACCCCACCGAAATCACGGCCACGATCTCCTGGCTGTCCGGGATATTCAGGTGTGTCCGCAGCGCCTCACTGTCCCGAATTCCCATCACCAGCGTACCAAGGCCCAGCTCCGCGGCCTTCAACAGCAGATTCTCTGTTTGAAGCCCCAGGTCATACACGCCCCAATGATCTCCCAACTCGTTCTCCGGTTCACCGTCCCGGGTGAAGCCGGAGCGTTTTGTCTCAAAGGCGGTGATAATCAGTGCCGACGCATCCGCACAGTTCTGGGCGTTCCGCGCAGGCAGGCACGTCTCTCTGATTTCCGCCAGCTTTTCCGGGCTGACGACCACATAATAGCGTCCGGTCTGCGAATTTTTCCAGGTGGGCGCCTGCTGTGCGGCGGCCAGAAGCTGATTCAATGTCTCCCGCTCCACCGGCTTTCCGGGCTGATATGCGCGGATGCTTCTCCGCGCCTCCAATACGTCATGCAGTTCCATGCGTGATTTCCTCCCTGTCATAATATCGTTTCTTGTAGGTACGGCTCCCGTCCCTTATTCGTCCTCTGACGGGGCCAGCCGGGACACCAGCGCCCATTCCACCCGGCGGTCAGACAGCACCTCTACCTGGATAGACAGCCCCAGGGCCTCCACCCGCGGCTTTGCCCCGTCCTCTGGAATCACCGACAGGCAGGAAAACACAAGCCCGCCCAGCGTGTCGGCCAGCTCCTCGTCGGGCAGTTCCAAATCCAGCAGCTCCGCCAGTGTCTCCAGCTCCACGGAACCGGCCACCCGCCACAGGTTTTCCTCCAGCGGAACGATCTCCTGCACGGCCTTCGGGTCGAACTCGTCATAAATATTGCCCACCAGCTCCTCCAGCAGATCCTCTAACGTGACCAGACCACTGGTGCCGCCATATTCATCCACCACGATGGCCATCTGCACCGTTTTGCTCTGCATATCCTGAAACAGCACGTCCGTCCGCACGGACTCCGGGACGAAATACGCCTGACGCAGCAGCTCCCGCAGGGTTTTGGGCTGCTCCTTCTGCAAATTCAGCAGATAGTCTTTGGTGCTGAGGATGCCGATGATATCGTCCGCATCCTCGTCGTACACCGGGAACCGGGACAGGCCCGTGCCCTCGATCAGCGCCAGAATCTCGTCGGGGGTATCCTCCAGCGAGATCATCTCCATGTCCGTCCGGTGAACCATCACGTCCTCGGCAGTCATGTTGTTGAACTCAAAGACGTTCTCGATCATCTGCTTTTCATCGTCCTCGATGACGCCGGATTCCTGTCCCATGTCCACCATGGCCCGGATCTCGTCCTCGGACACGTCCTCCTGTCCGGAGCCGGGCTTGACCCGGAACAGGAACAAAATCCCCTTTGCCAGCAGCAGGAACAGGGCGGTCAGCGGCTTCAACAGCAGAACCATCACCCGGAACGGCCCGCACAGTGCCAGCGCCACCCCTTCCGGGTTCCCCAGCGCCACCTGACGGGGCAGCATCCGGCCAAACAGCCACAGCAGACAGGCCAGAATCACAGCGGCCACCGCCACGCCGCCCGCCCTGGGCAGTCCGAAACAGGGATACAGCCGATAGCTGCCATAGACAAACCAGCCTGTCTCCGCCGCCAGCGCCGCCAAATGGACGGCGGACTGAAAGCCCTCCGGTTCGTCGATGATTTTCACCAGATGAACGGCGCGGTCATCCTCCCGCTCGGCCAGGCGGCTGCGGCCCGCCTCACGGATGGACTCGACAGAGGTTTCGCAGGCGGTACACAGGGCGTAAAACACCAGCAGGACAAACAGAATAAGTAGGGGCCATATTGGGTCCGGTAACACAAAAATTCCTCCCCGGGAATTTAATCAATTCGGCTCATTCAAAATTCGCCGTGCGGAAAACAAAACGAGCCTTTTCAGTAGTATAACACAAATACGGGAAAAATCCACGAAAAAATACGAAAAATTTGCGTTGATGTTTTTCTTACAAGCCGTTCAGCTGGTAAACGTCCCTCCGGCGGTTTTTCAGCGCGGGGATATCCCGCCGCACCTGCTCCACATAGTCCAGGTCGATCTCCGCCAGCGTTACCCCCACCCGCTCCGGGGCGCGGGCAATCACCATCCCGTTGGGGTCCACCACCATGGAGGAGCCGTAACAGGGATACGGCCCGTTCCGGGTCTGCTTTTCACCCATCTGGGCCGGAGCGATCACATAACAGCCGTTTTCAATGGCTCTGGCCCGGAGCAGCGTCTCCCAGTGGAGCTTTCCCGTTCTCAGGTTGAACTCCGCAGGAACCAGAAACACCTGCGCCCCATTCAGCGCCATCCAGCGGTACAGCTCCGGGAACCGCACGTCATAGCAGATGGACATTCCCAGTCTGCCCAGCGGCGTGTCCGCCACCATCGGTTCCCGGCCCGGCTGCACCAACTCGGACTCATAGGCCAGACTTCCATCCGGCAGGGTCACGTCAAACAGGTGGAGCTTGGAATATTTGGCCGCCACCTTCCCTTCGGGCGTGAGCAGCACGGAGGTATTGTATTTCCGTCCGCCCTCCGGGTCTTTTTCGTACAGGGAGCCGCAGAGAACCCAAATTTGATGCTCCGCAGCCAGCTTTGCCATTCGCGTGACCGAGGGGCCGTTGGGAATCTCCTCCGGCGGCGTTTCCCCACAGTCGATCACATTGAACAGCTCCGGGAACGCAGCCAGCGCCGCGCCCCGCGCCGCCGCCTCCTCCAGCAGACGCGCCGCCACGCGCAGATTTTCCTCCCGGTCTGCGCGGGTGTCCATCTGGCACAGGGCCACGGTATATCGCCGTTTCATCTCCAAATCCCTCCTGCATAGTCCTTCTTCTTTTTCCCCAATCATAGCAAGCATTTCCGATTCCGTCAAGATGAATCAGGCGTTTTACGATGAATTCCCGCACTTTTTCTTTTGGCGTTCATCCTGATGCGGCAGCCAGAGAAAGTTATATCGTTTTATTTATACCTCTATCCTGCAAAAAACATTTTACCTTTCCCCTCTCCTGCGTTATAATGCAATCAGGCAAGAGGGGGCAAAGCCGGATTCTCCGGGCCTGTGTCCCCAACCGGAACTTGAACAGCGCTTGCATCATTCCTTTTATGCATTGTGCATCTGCGCGATACGGAGGTTTTGTTATGAAGAAAAATTTATATCCCCACGTCTTTCAGCCCATCACAATTCGCGGGCTGACACTGAAAAACCGGCTGGAATACGCCCCGACGGTGGTGCTGAAATGCAACGCCGACGGCACCATGAGTCAGGATATGCTGGATTTTATGGAGTGGCAGGCAAAAACCGGCGTTGGCTGGGTCACTGTGGGCGATACCCCCGTCACCCACGACAACACCTCCCACTGGCTGTGTGAGATGAACGTCTGTGACGACGACTGCATCCACGGCATGAACGCTCTGGTGGAGCAGTGCCGGAAAAACGGAGCCGAGCTGTCCGTGGAGCTGGCCTATGCGGGCCGGGGCAACCGTGCCCCCGCCGACGGTGCCCCCACCGCCGTTGTCTCCGCCGAGCGCCCCCTGAACCCGGGTGATAACGTGCGAACCATGACCCGGGAGGACATGGACTACATCAAGAGCCGCTATGTGGACTGTGCGATTCGGTGTCAGCACGCGGGGTTCCGCATGATTTTGATTCACTGCGCCCACAACAACTTTTTAGCGCAATGGCTGTCCCCGGACTCCAACGTGCGGACAGACGAGTACGGCGGATGTCCCGAAAACCGGCGGAAATTCCCGCTGGAGGTGCTGAAAGCCATCCGGGAGGCCGTGGGCAACAACATGGTTATCGAGCTGCGTGTCTCCGCCACAGAGGGCATCCCCGGCGGCCTGGAGTTTGAGGAATCCCTGGCCTTTATGGAGCTGGCCCAGGAGTATGTGGACATCATGCACGTCTCTCAGGGCTCCATTTTCCACCTGTCCGCCCGGTACACCATCCCCACCTATTTCCGCACCCCCTACCAGCCCCTGAACACCGGCTATTCCGCCATTGTGAAGCAGCATCTTCACATTCCCGTGGCGGTGGTGGGCATGATCACCACGCTGGAGCAGGCGGAGGAGATCATCGCCTCCGGTCAAGCGGATATCGTGGCCATGGCAAAAAGCTTTATGGCCGACGGCGACCTGGTGCACAAATCCCTGGCCGGGAAACAGAGCAGCATCCGCCCCTGTACCCGGTGCGACCTTTGCGGCAACGCCAACACCTGGGGCACTAATATGTCCTGCGCCATCAACCCCCGCTGTGGCATCAGCGCCCCCATCGAGCAGGTTCCGGCGGCAGAGCGGAAGCGAGTCATGGTCATTGGCGGCGGCCCCGCCGGCATGATGGCCGCGCAAACCCTGACCGCCCGGGGACATGAGGCCACCCTGTACGAGCAGTCCGACCGGCTGGGCGGCCTGCTGATCGACGCCTCCATGGTGCCCTTCAAACAGCTGATGCGGGATTATCTGGACTGGGATATCCGCACCACCATGACCTGCGGCGCCAAGGTCGTGCTGAACACCAAAGTCACGCCGGAGCTGATCGAGCAGGAAAATCCCGACGCCATCATCGTCGCCACCGGCTCCGTCTATGTGAATCCTCCCATCCCCGGTATGGATACGGCGCTGGCCGTGCGGGATGTGGACAGCCATGCCGTGGAGCCCGGACAGAACGTGGTGGTCTGCGGCGGCGGTATCACCGGTTTGGAGTGCGCTCTGACGCTGGCGCTGGAAGGTAAACAGGTCACGGTGGTGGATATGCTCCCCCGCGACCAGTTCGTGCAGGAGATGCCCATTTTCAACAAGGCCGACCTGATGGCCCAACTGGAGGAGCATGGGGTGCAGCTCATCGGCTCCCAGAAAATCCAGTCCATCGCCAACGGCGTGAACACTCTGGATTCGGACACCGGCGAGGCTCACTTCTATCCCGCCGACAGCGTGGTGAATGCGCTGGGCGTGAAGCCCGACGACCAGCTGGGCAAAACCCTGCTGGGTCTGTACGGCAGCACGGACGTTATCATGGTAGGCGACTGCACCGCCCGGGGCGGCAATTACTACCGGGCCAACCACGAGGCCTATGACGCGGCTATGCGTATCTGACAGGCAGAAACCTGATTTTCCGAAAGGAGCGTCCCTATGGAGCTGACCCAGCTGCGCTATTTTCAGGCCGTTGCCCGCACGGGCAACATCACCAAGGCCGCCCGGCTGCTGTATATCACCCAGCCGAACCTGAGCAAAAGCATCGCCCGGCTGGAGGCGGAGCTGGGCGTTCCCCTGTTCGACCACCGAAAGGGCAAGGTGCTGTTGAACGACTACGGGCGGATGTTCCTCTCCAGCGTGGATATTGTGTTCTCCGAGCTGGAGGCGGGAACCCGCACCGTCCAGCGAATGTATGAGGCCAACCAGCATATTCTGAGCCTGGCCAGCAACGTTCCAAACTATCTGCCCGACATTCTCCCTGCCTTTTCCTCCGCCAATCCGGACATCGGCATCCGTCAGCGGGACGAATCCACCCAGCAGATGGTGGAGCATCTTCTGGATCACAGCATCTCTCTGGCCATTTCCAATGAGGTGCTGAAGGACCCCTCCATCCAGTTCACCCAGCTGTCCCAAACCCGCTACATGGTGGCGGTGGGACAGGGGCACCCTCTGGCCCAACAAGAGGAGGTATCGTTGGCAGATTTGGCCGGGGAAACTCTGATCTGCGACAGCGGGCGGCTTTGCTCTGAATCGCTGATTTGCCTGTGTCAGGAGCACGGCTTTATCCCGACGATCGGGTTTGAGGTACAGAGTACCGAGCTGCTGTACCATCTGCTGACCGGCGGTCACGGCCCCGCCATCATTCCCATGACCCTGGGCTGTCAGATCATCCACGACCACGGGGACTGCCCCATCCGGCTGGTTCCCATCCGGGATGAAATGCCCCCGGTGATTCTCGGTATCGGCTACCGGAAGGACGAGCCGCCGACCGAAGCCGTTGAGCGCTTTACCGCTTACCTCAAGGAGTGTATTCAGTGCGAGGTGGAGCTGGTGCGAAGCCTGGGCTATGAGCCAAATTGAAAGCAAGCGTAACTCTGATTTATTTATGTCAACCTGAAAGGAGCCTTTTCCATGTTTGAAGAATTTCAGAACAAGACCATTTTTATCACCGGCGCAGCCTCCGGCATGGGCCGGGCCACGGCCCTGCGCTTTGCCTCTCTGGGGGCTAAGGTAGCCGTTGTCGCCCGGAACGTCAAGGGCGGCAACGAAACCGTTCAGATGATCCGGGAGGCCGGCGGCACTGCCGAGTTCGTCCTCTGTGATGTCAGCAAGGACGAGGAGGTCAAAAACGCGGTTGCCAAAACCGTCGAGCTGTTCGGCAGTCTGGATTACGCCTTTAACAACGCCGGATGCGGCGCAGACGGCGTGCATATCCCCTTCGCCCCTCTGACGGAGGTAACGGAGGAGGACTGGCTGAAGGTCATCAACACCAACCTGACCGGCGTGTTCCACTGCCTGAAGTATGAGCTTCAGCAGATGAACCGCCAGCACTTCGGCGCAATCGTGAATACCTCCTCCATCGGCGGCATGAAAATGGCCCCGGGCTTTGGCGCATACGGCCCCTCCAAGGCGGGCGTGATCGCCATTACCCAGACCGCCGCCGTGGAGAACGCCAAAAACGGCATCCGGGTCAACGCCATCTGCCCCGGCCCCACCATGGGAACCGGCCTGATGGACGCAAGCCTGGCCTCAGGCGCACAGGACCCGGCCTTTATGGAGGCCAATGTGATTCCCCAGGGCAAGATGGGCACCACGGACGAGATCGTGGACGGCGTGGTATTCCTTTGCTCGGAGCTGTCCAGCCATATCACCGGTACCGCCCTGCCCGTGTGCGGCGGTATGCAGATGTAATTGGTTTGTGTTGATACAGGCTGATTTGCGGCAAGCCGCAAATCAGCCTGTGGTCGCAGTTGAAAGAGATTGGAAGCAAGCAATATGACCCCGGAACCCGACCTGACCTACAATGAAAAGCTGGCTCATGCCCTGATTGGCCGCAGGCTAAAGACAACCGCCCTTCCCCATGCCCGTCAGGGTGCGCCCATGTTCGAGTTCTGGGGGGAGGACGTGGGCTTTCCTGAATCGGATATGCACAGCACTCAGGCCTACCGCATCTATCTGAGCTATGACAGCGCCCTGTGTATCACCGGCGTATGGGTGCAGATAGACGGGGAGATTCTCAGCCCCTGCTCCGGCTACTCCCAGGAAGTGCTGGATCGGTTCGACTATGAGCCGGTGCTGAACTGGTGCCTGGAGCGGACGGAGGAATAGAATTTCCGGCTCTGTTTCCGTGCGCCCTTTTGGGATGTAATCGTTCGGATTTTTGCTGTCTTGTCTGATGTCTCCCATTAAAAATTTGTATTTTTTGGGTATTTTCACGCCTTGCATTTTGCAGGAACTAAGATTATAATCATTATATCGTGCGAGTGGAGCGATTCGCCTGAAAAGCGGGTCGGGAATTCACTCGGTTTCCGGTAAAAGACAAGGATTTCCTGTGGGGGATTGTCTTTTGCCGGTTTTTTGTTTTCTATTGTTATTTATTTACTCCTGATGCGGAGGCGATTTCACATGGTTGATGACAATACAGTTTTGATTTCGGGCTATGCCAAGCTGCCCAACAACATCACGGCCGAGGTAGTGTATGACACGCTGGTGCTTGCCATTCTGTTCGACAGGCGCACCGGCATTGTGATTGAGGCGGAGGTTTCCATGGTGACGGAGTTGACCAAGCATTTTATCAAGGAGCTTCTGACGGGGTATAACCTGAACGACGGCCCGGACGGGCTGATTCGTCTGTTTGACCTTCATTACCTGGGAAATGCGAAAAAGGCGCTGGAAACCGCCGTTCGCATGGTCTGCACCAAATATCAGGACTATAAAGCCACGCAGCAAAATGCTGGTTAAGCAGCTATTACAAACTACAACCTTAAACCCGTTTTCGCAAAGCCGGCCCCAAAAGGGTCATATGGCATTTGCAGAAAAGCCGGCAAATCAGATACGAAGGGATATTCGTACCTGGTCTGTCGGCTTATTTTTTTGATTTGTCTCCGGAAAATCCGGTGCAAATACCATGGATGCGGCCTTATGCCGGTTCTCGTCCGCTGAACAAGGCGGGGTTCTTTCCCCCTGTCTTTGCTCTCAGCCGGAGCCGGTTCCGGCCTCTGGGCCGCATCACCCCCATAAGGAGGAACTTGTATGAATCCGCACGAAAACCAAACCGAACTCACACAAAAGCGTTATCTGACCTGCGAGTGAAGTGCCCCCTGTCAAGTAGACAGTGAAAAAACAAAAAAGTCTTTCCAT
>JAJQBJ010000078.1 GCA_021203345.1 Oscillospiraceae bacterium | reverse complement strand
TCGCTACTCTTTTTTCCTTTCCCTCATTTGTAAAGTATCATTGTAACACCTACACCGAAATGCGAAATTTTTGAAAAAAGCCCTTGACGTGCGGTGTAAAACGTGGTATTCTGTTTACACCTATGAGAAGAGGCTTTATTTTTTTGCTCTTTTTCGCCTGTACAAAAGAGCGGGAGCCCTTCGCCGCGGGAAAACAGGGCCTCGCCCGACCGCAGAAATAGGGAGGCAAGACCTGCCGAACTCCAACCGAAAAGCTGCGTCCTGCCGTATCGGTATGGGCGCGTTTGCGCTGGAAATCGGCAGAACTTTGTATCCCGCAGAGGGACAGGCTCCGATTGACCGGCGTTTTTCTTTTGCGGGGGGCCGAAATGATAAGGAGGTGCCAAGAATGGCCAAAGCAGGTGCGCGTGTTAAGATCACGCTGAGATGCTCTGAGTGCAAGCAGAGAAACTACAACACTATGAAGAACAAGAAGAACGACCCCAATCGTTTGGAAATGAACAAGTATTGCCGTTTCTGCCGGAAGCACACGAAGCACGTTGAAACGAAGTAAAGAGTTATGAAGAACTCGCATCAAAGAAGGGTGTGTTAAAATGGCAGAGAACGAAAAGAAGGTTGAATCCAAGGCCGCTGAGACTGACAAGGCCAAAAAGGCCAAGGAAAAAAAGCCGAATATCTTCGTCCGCGCATGGCGGCGCATTACCAAATGGTGCCGCGAGATGAAGAGCGAGCTGAAGAAAGTTCAGTGGCCCACCCGCAAACAGACCGTTAACAACACGATCATCGTCATTGTCTGTGTGCTGGTTGTCGGTGTTTTCATTTGGATTTTTGACGCGCTGGCTGTCGCCGTGGTCAAAGCACTGATCAACCTTTTCTCTTAAAAAATGGTGATTCACAATGGCTGAAAACGCTTTATGGTATGTGGTTCAGACCTATTCCGGCTATGAAAACGCCGTCCTGACCACAATCAACAAACATGTGGAATCCCGCGGCCTTCAGGATCGGATCTTAGATGTCAAGATCCCCATGGAGTCCGTGACAGAGATCGCCGACAACGGGCCAAAAACCGTGGAGCGCAAGGTGTTCCCCGGCTATGTCTTTATCAAGATGGTTTTGACCGACGAGACGTGGCACATCGTCCGCAATATCAGAGGTGTGACCGCATTCACCGGCTTTGTAGAGGGCGGCGAAAAGGCCCAGCCCCTCACCGCCGACGAGGTCGCCGCCTGGGGTTTGGAGAGCGCCGAGCCCGCCGTCACGTCGGAGGCGCCTGCCGCGTCCATCAAGGTGGGCGACAAGGTGGAGATCATCGAGGGCGCGTTCAGCTCCTATGAGGGTACTGTGGAGGAGATCGACCTGGAGAAGGGCCGGGTTCGCATTGCCGTCCCGATGGGCGGACGCGAAACTCCCTTTGACCTGGATCTGACGCAGGTAAGCCCCGTCAGCAACGACTGAACCGCAGCGCAATCGCTCAATCGCCCCGCACAGGTCTGTGCGGGCTTTGGCCGGATTCCCGGCCGTTTCCCGTGGGAGGGAGCTGTTTGACGCTCCCGCCATCCGCCGCAGTCCCAAATCGGTCTGCGGCCCGGCGCACAGAGGGTGCGTCCGGCTACCACAAAAATTCAAGGAGGTATTCTTCCGTGGCACAGAAAATTACTGGTTATGTAAAGCTCCAGATCCCCGCAGGCAAGGCGACTCCCGCTCCTCCTGTGGGCCCCGCTCTGGGTCAGCATGGCGTCAACATCGGCGCATTTACGAAGGAGTTCAACGAGCGTACCAAGAAGGACGTGGGCCTGATCATTCCCGTGGTCATCACCGTCTACGCTGACCGCTCCTTTACCTTTATCACTAAGACTCCCCCCGCAGCCGTTCTGATCAAGAAGGCCTGCAACATCGAGTCCGGCTCCGGCGTTCCCAACAAGACGAAGGTGGCCACCATCAGCAAGGACAAGGTTCGTGAAATCGCCGAGACGAAGATGCCCGATCTGAACGCCGCCTCCATCGAGGCCGCTATGAGCATGATCGCCGGCACCTGCCGTTCCATGGGCGTTGTCGTTGGCGACTAAGCCGAAAACAATATACAAACGCGCAGGTTCGCTCCCCCGAACCGCGCTGATCTTTGATATGCGGAGGCCGCATCGTTCCGGCCTCTATCAGGTGGGAGGATTATTCCGGATAACCACTGTAAGGAGGAAATAACATTGTTTAGAGGTAAGAAATATACCGACAGCGCCAAGCAGATCGACAAGTCCGCGCAGTACGATCCCGCGGAAGCTCTGGCACTGGTCGTAAAAACCGCTCCCGCAAAGTTTGACGAGACTGTGGAGCTGCACGTAAAGCTGGGCGTGGATTCCCGCCACGCGGATCAGCAGGTGCGCGGCGCAATTGTTCTGCCCAACGGCACCGGCAAGACCGTTCGGATCCTGGTGTTCGCCCAGGGCGCTCAGGCAGAGGCCGCGAAAGAGGCCGGCGCTGACTATGTGGGCGGCATGGATCTGGTGGAGAAGATCCAGAAGGAAAACTGGTTCGACTTTGACGTGGTCATCGCTACCCCCGACATGATGAAGTTCGTGGGTCGTCTGGGCCGCGTGCTGGGCCCCAAGGGTCTGATGCCCTCTCCCAAGTCCGGCACCGTGACCCCCAACGCAGCCCAGGCTGTTCAGGACGCCAAAGCCGGTAAGGTGGAGTATCGTCTGGACAAGACCAACATCATCCACTGCCCCATCGGTAAGGTTTCCTTCGGCCCCGAGAAGCTGGAGCAGAACTTCTCCGCGCTGATTGGCGCCATCATCAAGGCCAAGCCCGCCGCCGCCAAGGGACAGTATATCCGTTCCTGCACCGTGGCCTCCACCATGGGCCCCGGCGTAAAGATTGCCCCCGCCAAGCTGGTGTAATCTCTGATTAAAAATATATCGTATCCCGGTCATATTTTGCTTGACAAAGTATGGCCGGGCTGATATAATACTCTTTGCGTTCAAAGACAGCAGGTACTTTGTTTAATGCCGCCCCGGTTTGCCGGGCCGCCTGCCGAGAGTGCATCTATTTCAAAACATGATTCCGCCTGTCGGAATGTTTCGTTTGATGCCATCCTCCTGTCCTTTGACGCGGAGGATTTTTCATTTGTTATGGAGGTGAATATCTATGCCTAACGCACAGGTTTTAAGTGAAAAGCAGGCCATCGTGGCTGCCCTGACCGACCGGATGCAGAATGCAAGCTGCGGCGTTCTGGTGGACTACGAAGGAATTACTGTGGCCCAGGATACCGAGCTTCGTACCGCACTCCGTCAGGAGGATGTGGAGTACACCGTCATCAAGAACACCCTGGCTCGCCGTGCTATTGACAGCCTGGGCTATTCCGCCCTGGACGAGAAGCTCAACGGCACCACGTCCCTGGCTACCACCACCGGCGATCCCATCGCCCCCCTGCGTATCCTGACCGACTATGCCAAGAAAATGAACAGCAAGTTCGCTGTGAAGGCCGCTTTTATGGAGAACAAGGTTCTCTCTGAGGCGGAGATCGCGGAGCTGTCCACCCTGTCCAGCAAGAAGGACCTGCAGGCTCAGCTGATCGGCGCTGTTTGCGGCCCCGTGATCGGACTGCTGGGCGTCCTGGAGGCCATCATCGCCAAGGAAGAGAGCGGCGAGGAACCCGCCGCAGAAGCCGCTGCGGAATAAGCCGCAACGCTTAAATTTAAACTTATTTCAATATAAATTGGAGGTAAATTATTATGGCAAGCGAAAAGATCACTGCTATTGTGGAAGAGCTGAAGGCTCTGTCCCTGCTGGAAGTTAAAGAGCTGAAGGAAGCTCTGGAGGAAGAGTTCGGCGTTACCGCTATGGCTATCGGCGGCGGCGCTGGCGGCGCTGCTGCTGAGGCTGCCCCCGTGGAGGAGCAGACCGAGTTCGACGTCATCCTGACCAGCTTCGGCGACAAGAAGCTGAACGTCATCAAGGCTGTTCGTACCATCACCGGCCTGGGCCTGGCTGAGGCCAAGAAGCTGGTTGAGTCCGCTCCCGACGCCAAGCTGAAGGAGGCTGTCTCCAAGGAAGAGGGCGAGCAGATCAAGGCCACCATCACCGAGGCTGGCGGCACTGTCGAGCTGAAGTAATTTCATATCGCTTACAAATCAGGGACTGCGGAAACGCAGTCCCTTTTGCTTCTTTCACGGAAATTGATTTCCGTGAAATTTCTCCATTTTGGATTGACAACAAAATGTGTTCTGATATAATATGACATATCTTACATCTGCGGAGGATTTTCCATGACGTATCAAGAAGAATTTATCACCTTTATGGTGCGCTCCGGGGTGCTGACCTTCGGGGATTTTGTCACCAAATCCGGGCGAAAGACCCCTTATTTCATCAACACCGGCAACTATAAGACCGGCGCACAGGCCGCCCAGCTGGGGAACTATTACGCCGCCTGTATGAATGAGCAGCTGGGGGAGGATGTGACCGCCCTGTTCGGCCCCGCCTATAAGGGAATCCCCCTGGTGGTCACAGGCGCTGCCGCCCTGTACCGGAACTATGGCCGGGATTTGCCCTATTGCTTCAACCGCAAGGAGGCCAAGGATCACGGCGAAGGCGGCTCCATGGTGGGCTACAAGCCCCAGGACGGGGATGTGATCGCCATTGTGGAGGACGTGGTGACTGCCGGTACCGCCGTGCGGGAATCCATCGCCCTGTTCCAGAATATCGCCCAGGTGAAGATGGCCTATCTGTTCGTCTCGGTAGACCGCATGGAACGGGGAACCCGGGATTGCTCCACGCTGGACGAGCTGCGGCAGGATTACGGCATCAAGGTCTGCCCCATTGTGACTGTGCGGGAGATCATCACATTCCTGCACAACCGCCCCATTGACGGGAAGGTTTATATCGACGACGAGATGAAGGCCCGGATGGAGGCTTATCTGGCGCAATACGGCCCAAAGGCGTAACCAAAGGAGGCGCACTCCATGGGACTCCATGATGAACACAGGCAGCGGCTGAAGCGGCAGTATATGGAGCACGGCGCGGATGCGCTGACCGATTTGCAGCTGATGGAGCTGTTCCTTTTCTACTCCATTCCCCGCAAGGACGTGAACCCGGTGGCTCATCTGCTGTTTCAGGAATTCGACTCTCTGCCCGGCGTGTTTGACGCTTCCATTGAGGAGCTTGTGACCGTCCCCGGCATCGGGGAACACGTCGCCTGCTCCATTCACCTCCTGAACGATATCTCCCGGCGCTGTGATATTGCCCGGAACGCCAGCGATGATTCGGTCATCACCGACTGGCAGTCCGCCGGGGATTTTCTGTTGCCCTTTTTCTATGGGGCGCTGGTAGAAAACGTCTATATGCTTTGCCTGGACGCCAGAGGCAGAGTGCTGCGCTGTGAGCGGCTGGGCGAGGGGAATCCCACCTTTGCCGCGCTGGATTTGCGGGAGCTGATTCGGGTGGCCATGAACCGCCGGGCCGTTTCCGTGGTGCTGGCCCACAATCATCCGGGAGGACACCCTGTTCCCTCCCAGGAGGATTTACAGGTCACGCTGGAGGTCAGGCGTGCGCTGGAGACGATTCATGTGGAGCTGCTGGATCACCTCATCATCGCGGATGGGCAGTATGTCTCCCTGCGGCGGATCGGCCCGCCATCGCTTTGGAATTGACTTGAAATTGTGTAAGAGAAGCCCTGCCAAATGAACAGCATCCTGTCAAGAGGACAATGAAACTAACAACGATTTTATAGGGATATCCGATTTAACCCCGATTCGCACATGACAGATCATGGTATATCTAAAATGCTGGTCAGCAGCTTCGGCTGCTGGCCAGTTTTTACGCAGCCAGATACATCTCGTGCTTCTCTATCTGTGTCAAAACGGCCTGTTTGCGTTATATACAACAGATGTTGTAGTAACGGATGTCACTGACGATCATCTGAACCAATTCCTGCTTACTTGTGAATTTTTTCATAGTATTGCTCACCCTTTGGGATACGCCAGAAATCCTTTATTGGGCCGTTGACGATGAATCTTCTCGCTCTGAACATACTCTGTGTCATCCCTGCGTTTCCGGCATACAGATCGTAGCTACAAAACCCGTGTCAGCCTGCGAATCTGCTCCTTATTAAAGGTGGTATGGTGGGTTTGGTTAATAGCAACCATCATCTGCCGGTAGTCAAGAATCCCGTTTTAACCACTTGTAGTATGCGCAGTGGGGAATGGTGAAGAAATGCACCCAATTTAGGCATAGGATACTTCTCTGTTTCGTACATGTTTCAGAAAGGTTCCAACCACAGGGCTTAATAGTGACAAGTAACTATTTTTGTCTTGCGGCAGGGAGAGAACGGTGTGACCCGAAGGTCACGCCGTTTTTCTGCTATTTGCCGGTCTTTCATAGACGATAGGCTCTGCGATGGAGGGAATATCCACCTCATCGACGAAGTTAAAGATGATCTGAATCTTCTGCTGACGCTTACCGCTGGATTTATCAGGGGAGTAGACGATGATCTTCTTGATATACTCGTTTACAATCATCGGAGTCAGCTCGGTCACATCCACATACTTCTCTGTTAAGGCGATAAACGCATCCACGTTGTCGTCCATATCTTCTCTGGTTTCTACCCAATCTTCTATGACACCAATCTCCAGCTTCAACTGTTCCTGCTCTGCTTCATAGTTGGCGGTCATCTTCTGGTATCGTTCCATACTCAGGTTTCCGAGAACATGGTCTTCATAAAGCCGGGAGATGATGAGATCCAAATCGGAAAGCCGCTTTTTGGCCTGCTCCAACCGTTTCTTGTCTGCCCGGATACTTTGCTCCTGGGCGTCTCTGCTGCATTGCAGCCATTCTTCCTGGAAGCCTTCCACATCCTGACGGATGTAGTCATTGACCGCCTGAATGCGCTCCAACACCAATTCCCGCAGCACATCCTCCCGGATATAATGAGCGGAACAGGTTCCCCAGTTGCTCTTATAATTGGCACAGACGTAGTGATCCTGCTTGCCGTCAAAGCTTTTGCAGGTTGCAAAATGCAGCTTGCTCCCGCAGTCGGCACAAAACAGGAGTCCGGAAAACAATCCCTGTCGCTCTGCCTTAGTCGGGCGGCGTTTGTTTTTCCGCAGTTCCTGCACTCGTTCCCGTTGTGCCTGTGAAACAATGGCCTCCTGGGTGTCTGGGAAGATACACATATCTTCCACGGCATTTGGAATCCGCTTTTTCAGCTTATAGGACTTGGAGTAGGTCTTAAAGTTGCAAGTGCAGCCAGTGTACTCCATCCGCTCAAGGATACCGACAACTGACTGTTCGCTCCAGTGATAAGGGCGCTCTGGCATTTTTCTACGCTTCTTCTTATCAGGATGATTTGCAGACTGCTTTGCATACAAAGCCTTTGTAGTCAGCACCTTGTCCTGCTCCAGGGTGCGGGCAATCTGCTCCGGGCCTTTGCCGTCAATAGACAAATCGAAAATACGCTTGACAACTGGGGCTGCTTCCTCATCAATAATCCAATGGTCTTTGTCCTCGGGGTCAAGCCGGTATCCATAGGGCGGGCTGCTGGCGACGTGCTTCCCGGCACGACCTTTCGCCTGAAAAACCGATTTTATTTTCTTATTGGTGTCCCTTGCGTAAAATTCGTTGAGAATATTTCGGAACGGCATAAACTCGCCCTCGCCCTGTTCGGTGTCTACACCGTCGTTGATGGCGATGAGGCGGACGCCCTTCTGACGAAGCATCTCCATGATCTGTCCGACCTTCAGGTAATCACGCCCCAGCCTCGAAAGGTCTCCTTGTGTCAAGGAAAAACCAACAAAAAAGAAAATCCAGAGAGCTGAAGGAGGACACAGCCCTCTGGATTTTCTCAGTCAGTAAGCGCTCTGATAATTACAGTCTATTCACGCCGACGGGCGCGCAGTCTCTGTTTCAAAAGCATCTTCAAAATCTTCAATCAATTTCTGAAAGCCCTCGTAGCCGTTGTGAAGGATACTTTCAATCCGGCTCTGGCTTGTCAGTTCCACATGGCCGATCAGAACGCCGAGCAGCCGGAGTGTATTTTTCAGAGCAGTCTCATAGTGGTACTGATACTCAGCTCTGTATACCCGTTCTGTTTCCCCATTCACCATGTCAATACGCTGTTTTGTATCAGCCATCATGCTTAGTGACAACAGGATACTGCAAACGCGATCCTGCAAGTCTGCTGACTCTGTATCTTCAAAAAGAAGGTTAATCATCATTCCTCCATTTCTGCCGCCAGCGACGGCTCACTCAAACTACCGTGGACACATCGCGCCGCCAGAAAAGGGATGCTTTGCGTGATGGGCGATATAATCAGGAGCGCAGGGTTCCTCCATGGGAGCGTTCATCCGTTCCTGTTCATGTTGATCTTTTATCGCTCTGCGCACCATCAGCTTCCATTGGTGTTGTTCGTATTTCTCTTGACGCTGCATCCGTTTTCGCTCTGCGAGGATACGGTTATGCGTGTCATAGATTGCTGAAATGGACTGGTATGGGGTATCAAGTTCCTTTCCGTGGGCAATCTCCAATAACTCCACTGGCACAGGGGTAAATGCCATCACGCGCGCCCAATAGCGCTTTCCGTTGATACGGACGCCCTTTGTGTCTTCCCTCTGTGCAGCGACAACAGGAACAGTCAAAACCTGCGTATCATCGAGTTGCCGGATGACTATAAAATAATCAGCCTGGACAGACAGGAGGGATTTATCCCGGCATCCTGTGTCCAATTTACAGATGCAACCTCTGTAGAGGTCACATCCAATAGCGTTCTTATCCATCACATTCCTCCTGGGATTCAGTCAGCAGCGGCTCAATCAAATCTTTGAACTTCCATACGATTTCCACCTGTGAGTTGGGATACAGGTACAATTCCTGCACAAATGCCTGCACCATTTCAGCGGTCAGGGCATCAACGCCCGTGTATGCCGCCTCCAATGCCTTCATGGGATTTTCCTGCGCATTTGCCTGACTTTCGAGACTGAGAAGCAGCTTTTCCTGCTCACTGACCTGTTCCTCGGTCATCTTAATCTCGTCCGCCAGCTTGCCCTTGCGTTTGAGGTAGCTTTCTCTGGTCATGGCATCAGCTATGTAGTCCTCATACAGCCGAAGCTGTTCCCGCTGATACCGTTCCAGCGTCTGCTGTAGCCTGGAGATTTCTGCGGTGCAGTCCTCCATGCGTTCTTTCCGGGTGAGCCGCAGTGAGCTTTCTTTATCTGCCTGTTTCCGATAGAGTGTCAGGATATGCTGGATCGCGTTTAACACAATCCGCTCTATATCCGACTCCTCGAAATGCTTTGTCCGGCCACAGGTAGCGTTGGGGTCATACTTGCTTGTATCACAAAGATAATAATACCCGTTTGCACCTTTCCGGCGCGACATCGCCCTGCGGCACTCGGAACAGTGTACAATCGTCCGCAAAGGATAATTTGTCGGCCTCTTTTTTCTTTGTTGATAGTGTGTAAGCAGTTCCTGCACACGCTCAAATTCCTCTTTGGAGACAATCGCGTCGTGCATCCCCTCCACCACAAACCAGTCCGCCTTATCATGTAGGACGGTCTTTTTGCTGGTCAGGCTGACTTTAGAGCGCTTATGGCCGACAGTTGCGCCGGTATATTCATACTGGTGCAAAATATTGTGGATATTGGCGATAGTCCATCCGTTTTCGTCCTTCCGTTTCTGGAAACGGCGGCTCTCCGGATGCTTTTGGCGGTAATACACGCCTGGCGTGACAACCTTTTCTTCGTTCAGCGTCCTGGCAATCTCGCTGGTCGTCTTTCCGGCCAACGCCATATCAAAGATGCGGCGCACCACAGCAGCAGATTCTTCGTCGATTGCCAGCTTGTTGCGGATGGTGGGGTGAAACTTGAAGCCATACGGCTCAACACTCCCTACATATTTTCCCTGTTTCATCATCTGGTATTTGGCGGTGGTGGTCTTGATGGAAAGGTCTTTGCTGTAGGAGGCGTAGACGATATTCCGCAGAACCACATCCATACCGCTGGTCATACTCTTGTAGTCGTCGCTGTCATACCCGTCGTTGATGGAGATGTATCGGACACCAAGGAAAGGAAAGACGCACTCCAGATAATTGCCCATTTCGGTATAATCACGCATCGTGCGGGAGAAGTCTTTCGTGACTGCCACATTCAGTTCGCCGGTGCGGAGCTTTTTCATCATCGCCTGAAAAGCAGGGCGGTCTGTGTTGGGGCCGGTATAACCATCGTCAACGAACTCCTCCCGCGGCGCGTCTTTCAGTTGTGGGTGGCGGTCAAGAAAGTCGTTAATCAGCATCCGCTGGTGCTGTACGCTGTCACTTTCCACTT
>JAJQBJ010000012.1 GCA_021203345.1 Oscillospiraceae bacterium | reverse complement strand
AAAGATGTCCTTTCTTCTTTTCCGGAGTGTAAAGTATGATTGACAAACCTACACCTTTTTGGGAGGTTGTCTTTATTTCACCCTTGCGGCATGATGGAAATTACGGTACAATACAGGACAGAACTGCGTGAAGATACGCGTGATTTTGGGAGGCAGGTATGGCGGAACTCAGGAAAAACGGGCTGGTGAAGCTGAAAATCGAAAACTGGTCTGGAGACGGCAGCGGCGTGGCGCGTCTGGACGGGCTTGTGGTCTTTGTCAAGGGCGCACTGGTGGGAGAAACCTGCATGGTGCGACTGGAGACGGTTCACAAAAACGCCGCCTGGGGCCATATGGAGAAGCTGCTGGAGCCTTCCCCCGCCCGGGTGGAGCCGGACTGTCCCTATTATCCCCGGTGCGGCGGCTGTCAGCTGCGGCATATGACCTACGCCGAGGAATTGCAGATGAAGCGGCAAAAGGTACAGGATGCGTTAACCCGCATTGGCGGGCAGACCGTGACGGTGGAGACAATTCACGGGGCGCAGGAACCGGAACGCTATCGGAACAAGGCGCAATTCCCGGTAGAGCCGGGGGAAAATGGCGGCAAGGTGGGCTTTTTCCGCGCGGGAAGCCACCAGGTCATCCCGGTGGAGCATTGTCTGCTCCAAAAGCCGGAGGCGGACGCCGCCGCCAACGCCGTGCGCCAGTGGATGCGTACCTGCCAGATTCCGGCCTATGAGGAACGCGCCCACAGGGGGCTGATTCGCCATGTGTATGTCCGCACCAACCGGGCCGGAGAAAGCCTGATCTGTCTGGTGGTCAACGGGGAGCGGGTGCCCTCGGAAAAGTCGCTGATTTCCCGCCTGCGGGCGGCCTGTCCGAAGGCGGTGGGGATTCTGCTGAACGTCAATACCAAAAAGACTAATGTGATTCTGGGTGAGCGCTACCGCCTCCTGTGGGGGCAGGATTTCCTGATGGACGAGCTGTGCGGCCTAACCTTCCGCCTCAGCGTCCCCTCCTTCTATCAGGTGAACCGGGAGCAGGCGGAGGTGCTGTATGGCCGGGCGCTGGCGTTCGCTGAGCTGACCGGGAAGGAGACGGTGGTTGACCTGTACTGCGGCGTCGGCACCATCAGTCTGGTTATGGCAAAACGGGCCGGGAAGGTCATCGGAGCGGAAATCGTGCCCGAAGCGGTGGCGGACGCCGGGGAAAACGCCCGGCGAAACGGCCTGACCAATGCGGAGTTTATCTGCGCCGACGCAGGGCAGGCGGTGGCGGAGCTGGCCCGCCGGGGTCTGCGCCCGGATGTGGTTTCCGTAGACCCGCCCCGGAAGGGGCTGTCTCAGGCGGTTATCGACGCGATTGGGCAGATGGAGCCGTCCAAGGTGGTGTACGTCTCCTGTGACCCGGCAACCTTGGCCAGGGACGTGAAGCTCCTGGGGGAAAAGGGATATCGGTTGACGCAGACCGAGGCGGTGGATCTGTTTCCGAGGACGGGGCACGTGGAGACGGTTGTTCAGCTTTCCAAGGGAGAAATCAACTCAAAGAAAGTGCGAGTGGAATTCCCTCTGGAGGATATGGATATGTCAGGATTCCAGAAGGGAACCACCTGATGCCTCAGCACGTCCCGATTTACAAGCTGGAGGTCAACAATGAAAATGGAACTATGTTGCTTGGTATTGGTACTTTCTCTGTTTTCTGTGTACCCGCCAACTCACTGCGTCACCTAATGTGAACCCGTCTGTACAGAAATCCGCAGATGTGGAAACCGACAGCAACCCAATCGAAATGACACCGGAATCGGAGAAAACCGAGGAAGCGCAGCCGGAGTTTACAGACGGGCTCCCTTCCCACGCTGGTGAGCGCAGAAACAGATGAGAACAGTATTGGCGCACAGCCTTATGTGCCAGCACACCCGCCCACAAACACAACCGCCGGTGCGCGAACGCACCCCGGCGGTTCCAAATTTTATTCCTCCATCCGCTTTCTGACCGCCTTCAGGAACTCCAGCGAGGTGAGCTTTTGCGCCGGAACGTTCCCCTCCCACAGGGCGGACAAATCCCCGGTCATCTCGCCGCCCTCGATGGTATCGAGGCAGGTCTGTTCCAGCCGGTTTGCAAACGCGACCAGATCCGGCAGCCCGTCCAGCTCCGCCCGCTTGCGGAGCGCACCGGTCCAGGCAAAAATGGTCGCCGTGGGGTTGGTGGAGGTCTGCTCCCCCTTCAAATAGCGGTAATAGTGCCGGGTGACGGTGCCATGAGCGGCCTCATATTCATAGTTCCCGTCAGGGCTGACCAGCACAGAGGTCATCATCGCCAGGGAGCCGAAGGCCGTGCTGACCATATCGCTCATCACGTCGCCGTCGTAGTTCTTGCAGGCCCAGATAAAGCCGCCCTGGGAGCGAATCACCCGCGCCACTGCGTCGTCAATCAGGGTGTAGAAATACGTCAGGCCCAGCTCCTCAAACCTCGCCCGGTACTCCCGCTCATAAATCTCGGCGAACAGCTCCTTAAAGGTCTGGTCATACTGCTTGGAAATGGTGTCCTTGGTGGAGAACCACAGATCCTGTCTGGTGTCAACCGCATATTGGAAGCAGCTTCTGGCAAAGGAGTCGATGGAATCATCCTTGTTATACTGTCCCTGGAGAACCCCCGGCCCGGCAAAGGTGAAGATCTCCTTCTCCACGGAGGTACCGTCCTCCCCCCGGAACTGCAAATACGCCGTTCCCGGGCTGGGAACCCGATACTCCGTGGCCCGGTACACATCGCCGTAGGCGTGGCGGGCAATGGTGATGGGCTTCTTCCAGGTTTTCACCACCGGAGAAAGCCCCTTTACCATGATCGGCGTGCGGAACACCGTTCCGTCCAGAATGGCCCGAATGGTGCCGTTGGGACTTTTCCACTGTTGGGAGAGCTGGTATTCCTTCACCCGCTGGGCGTTGGGGGTGATGGTGGCGCATTTGACCGCCACGCCCAGGCGCTTCGCGGCATTGGCGGCGTCCACCGTCACCTGATCCTTTGTCTCCTCCCGATGGGGCAGGCCCAGGTCGTAATACTCCGTTTTCAGCTCCACAAACGGCTCGATCAGCTGTTCCTTGATATCCCGCCACAGGATACGGGTCATTTCGTCGCCGTCCATCTCCACCAGAGGGGTCGTCATTTGAATCTTCATAGCAGGCATCTCCCTTTTTCCATTGAATAGGACTATTATAACAAGGTTCTCCCCAAATTGCAATTATGAATCCGCATTTCCTGCAAATTTAGCCAAATAAAACAGCGTTCCCCGCCCTTCAAGCAAGAGAACGCTGTTGAAAATGCAAAATTACTCAATCCAAGACGTGCTTCTTCTGCCATTTCCCGGAGAGATACCGGGGTACATAGAAGCAGGCGCGCACAAACCAGTCGGTGAACCAGCCGATCCACACGCCTACCAGTCCCACGCCCATGATGCGGCACAGCACCCAGCTCATGCCGACCCGGAACAGCCACATGGACACGGCGGAAACGGCAGCGGTATAGGTGGTATCTCCGGCGGCCCGCAGGCTGTTCGGCAGGGTAAAGGACATCACCCAAAGCACCGACTTCACAATCACGATATAGACCACCAGCCGGAAGGACAGGGCGCTGGCCTCTGCGGACAGGCCGGAGAGCCACATGATGGGCTTTGCAATCAGCAAAATCAGCACGCCGCTGGTTACAATCAGGGTTTCGCTCAGAATCATCAGCTTTTTTGTGTAGATTCTGGCCTGCTGAACCTGACCGGCCCCCAGGCAGGTTCCCACCACGGTAAGCAGGCCCAGCCCCACCGCCTGACCGGTATAGGACTGGAACATATCCAGCATATAGGTCATGGCCTGAGCAGCGATGGCGGTGGTGCCCAGGGTGGACACCGTGGACTGCACCACCAGCCTGCCAAACTGGAACAGGCCGTTTTCGACCGCGGTGGGAATCCCAATCCGCAGCACCGTGCGGATGGTGGCCCCATCCGGACGAATGGAAAGATAGTGGTCTACGCAGATGGCGTTGTCCGGTCTGCGCTGGTATACCAGCAGCACCACGCAGGACAGGATTCGGGAACCCAGGGTAGCCAATGCCGCGCCGGTCACGCCCAGACCCAGCCCGAAAATCAGGATTGCATTTCCCCCGATGTTCACCAGATTGGCCAGCGCTGTGACCTCCATGGGGAGTCTGGAATTTCCCGACGCCCGGAACTGGGCCGCGCCGGTCTGTTGCAGGGCCAGGAAGGGATAGGACAGCGCCGTGAGCAGGAAATACCGCAAGGCGCTGGTCATAATCTCCTCCTCCACAGTGCCGAACACCAGATGCAGGATGGAGCCGCGCAGCAAAATACAGCCCACCGTCAGCACGATGGACAGGGTAAAGGCCACAAAATACACCTGACGCGCCGCGTTGTTGGCGCCCCTTCGGTCCTGACGGCCCAAATATTGAGAGCAGACGATGGTTCCCCCGGTTGCCAGGGCGGAGAACAAATACAGCATCAGGGTGTTGACGGAGTCCACGCAGGACACCGCCGAAATCGCCGTATCCCCGACCCGCGTCACCATCATGGTGTCCGCCACGCCCATAAAGCCGGACAAAAGCTGTTCCAGCATCAGGGGAATCAACAGGTTCCTCAAATCTCGGTTTGAATAGAGCAAAGTGCGTTCCTTCTTTTTTCGGGCTTTGGCCGTTGTTTTCGAGCCAAATACGCCGTGAAATAGGGTCAGTCGCCCCGCAGCATCCCCCGCAGGGAACGAATCCGGCCGTTGCGCTTTTTCTGCGCCTCTTTCTCCGTAATCCAGCGGTCATCCTGTCGGCAGAGCTGCTCCCCCAGCTTCAGCTGCCGGGGCAGAGCGGACAGCAGCACCGGCTTTTCCTCCCCGTTGTCCAGAAGCAGCACTGCATACCGCTCCTCAATCCGGACAACCGTACCGTGAAAATGGTCTATCTTCAAGACTGCTCCTCCTTTGACCTGGCGATGACACGCAGAAAGGCGGCTCCATACCTCCGGCACTTGGCAAAGGTAACGCCTGTGACCTGCAAAAGCTGAAATTCGTTTTCGGGCAGCTCCTGCGCCATCTCCCGCAGCGTCAGGTCGCTGAAAATATTGGCCGGAGCCACGCCATGCCGACGGGCCTGCCGGGTACGTTCCTCAAACAGGGCAGACAGCAGCGCCTGTCGGCGGCTGTCAATGGCGGGGCGTTCCTCCCCGCGGGCCGGTCTGACCGCCCGCGTGCAGTTGGAGCAATGGCCGCAGGGCTCCGTCCTGCGCTCCCCAAAATAGGCCAGCAGCGTATTCCGCAGGCACCTGCCGGTGACGGCGTAACGGGACATCTGCTCCAGCCGAAGCAGCTCCTGCCGCCGCAAAAAATCGCGGGTGGCAGCGTCCACCGTCTCCTCCTCCGGGTCCTGCTCAATCATGTACTGGTTCAGCTTCACATCCCGGCCCGAATAGAGCAGGATGCACTCCGCCGCCGAGCCGTCCCGACCTGCCCGGCCCGCCTCCTGATAATAGCTCTCCATGTCCTTCGGCATATTGTAATGGATGACAAAGGACACATTGGACTTGTCGATCCCCATGCCAAAGGCATTGGTCGCCACGATAATGGGGCTGCGGTCGTAAATAAAGTCCTCCTGGTTCCGGTTCTTCTCCTCCGTCTCCAGACCGCCGTGATAGCGGGTGGCGTGATAGCCCAGCTTGCAAAGGCGCTGGCACACCGTCTCCACCTCTTTGCGGGTCAGACAGTAGACAATGCCGCTTTGCCGGGGGTGCCGCTCCAGACAGGCCACCAGCGCGTCAAATTTGTCCTGAGGCCGCTGCACCTCAAAGTACAGGTTGGGGCGGTCAAAGCCGGTGGTGATGTACGTCGGCTCCCGCAGCTCCAGCATTTCGGCCAAATCCCGGCGAACCTTCGGCGTGGCCGTGGCGGTAAAGGCCGCCACCACAGGCCGCCTTGGGAGGCTGCGGACAAACCGGGGTATCTCCAAATAGCTGGGGCGAAAATCCTGCCCCCACTGGGAAACACAGTGGGCCTTGTCTACACAGACCATGCTGATGGGCTGGCTCTCCGCCAACCGGCGCACCCCCGCCGTATTCAGCCGCTCCGGGGCCAGATAAATGATTTTGTACATCCCCCGGCAGGCGTTGTCCAGGGCACGGGCCAGCTGCTTCTGATTCAGGGAGCTGTTGAGATAGGCTCCCCGCACCCCCAGCTGCACCAGCGCCTGCACCTGATCCACCATCAGAGAAATCAGGGGCGACACCACCAGCGTAATGCCGGGCAGCATCAGCGCCGGGAGCTGATAGCAGATGGACTTTCCTCCCCCGGTGGGCATCACGCCCACCGCGTCCCGCCCCGCCAGGAGGGCGTGAATCAGCGTCTCCTGTCCGGGGCGGAAGGAATCATAGCCAAAGACCTGCTGTAACAGGGTCAGGGGTTCGGGCCTTTGGAGACTGCTCAGGCCGTCGCCCATGTGCCATTCACAAAGACCGGCACCTCGGTGCCATCGGGCTTCACGCCGACAATACTGAGGTCGTCGGAACCCACCATAAAGTCCACATGGACGATGGAGTCGTTGATACCCCGCTGCTCGGCCTCCTCCACGGTGAGCTGCGCCCCGTCGGGCAGGATCTCCTTGAAGCCCCGGCCCAGCGCCACATGGCAGGCGGCGTTTTCATCGAACAGTGTGTTATAGAACAGCAGGCCGGACTGGTTGATGGGGGACTCCTTGGCGACAAGGGCCACCTCGCCCAGCATACAGGCGTGTTCGTCCATGGAGATGATCTTCTCCAGAACGGCCTGACCCACCTCAGCCTGGCAGGAAACGGCCTTTCCGTCCCGGAAGGTGACGGAGAAGTTCTCCACCATCTGCCCATTGTAGGACAACGGCTTGGTGGACACCAGCGTCCCCTCGCAGCGGCCCGCCATGGGAGAGGTAAAGACCTCCTCCGTGGGCATATTCGGCACATAGAAGGCTCCGTTGGTACTGTTCGTCTCCCCGGCTGCGCACCAGGTAGCGCCGGGAATCAGCTCTACCGTAAAATCGGTGCCGTTGGCACTGTGATACCGCAGAGACGCAAAGCCCTGCTTCGTCAGCCAGTCGGCCTTTGCCATGGTGTACCGGTCGTGGGCCTGCCGGGCGGTCACAGGGTCGTTGTCCTCCGTGACATAGCAGGTACGCATGATCTCCCGCCACAGCGCTTCCACGGCCTCATCCTCGCCCAGGGTGGGAAACACCTTTTTCGCCCATTCCGGGGAGGGAACCGCGGCAATCAGCCATTGATATTTTCCGTCCATTTTGCTGCGGTAGGGCTTCATCACCTTCTGCCGGGCCTGTGTAACGGTGGCGAACTTCTCCGCGTCCATCCCGTTCATCGCATCCGGCCCATCGGACATGATGTGAAGCATGGCGGGACAATCCTCCGCCTGCTGCGCCATCTTTGCCTCCTCCCAGGGCTTCACCTGGCCCAGCGTCTCGGCACTGGCATAGGTGTAGTCCAGCAGTCTCTTTTTGGCAAACGACCACTCCACGCGCACCTCTTTCGCCCCTGCCTCATAACAGGTTTTCGTCAGCAGCTCCACAAAGGGGTACTGCTCCACCGAGGCGGAGATAATGACCTCCTGATCCTTTTGCACGTTCAGACCCGCATGAACCAGCAGGTGTGCATACTTTTCCAGCATCTTCTGTTCCATTTGACTTTCATCCTCCATAGCATATTTCACATATTTCACTGATCGTCCCGCCCATGGGCAGGGCAAGGTCGGGTGCGCCTCCGCGCACCCGGCCCTTTTTCACAACTGCGCTTATTCCGCCGAAATCAGATAGTAATAAACCGGCTGTCCGCCCGCAATGACGGAAACCTCCGCATTGGGACATGCGGCGGCAAACAGGGCTCCGGCCTGATTTGCCTGTTCCTCGGTCACATCCTCCCCGTAGAACAGGGTGATAAACTCCGCATTCTGCTGGGCCTCGCCTCCGGCCAGAGCGGACAGCAGCGCGTCCAGCTCCTTTTGGATGCCGAACAGCTTCCCGTCCTGAAGCGCCAGATAGTCCCCGGCCCGGATATCGAACCCGTCCAGGTCGGAGTCCCGGGCGGCGTAGGTGATTTGCGCCGTTCTGACCCGCTGAATGGCGGCCTCCATGGCGCCCTGGTTTTCCTCCTGCTCTGCATCGGGGTCTACGGCCAACATGGCCGCAATACCCTGGGGCACCGTCTCGGAGGGAATGACCACCACAGCCTTTTCCTCGGACAGCTTGATGCACTGCTGGGCGGCCATAATGATATTCTTGTTGTTGGGCAGGACGAACACCACCTCGGCGGGCGTGTGGTCGATGACCCGCAGAATATCCTCTGTGGCGGGGTTCATAGTCTGTCCCCCGGAGATCACACCGTCCACGCCCAAATCCCGGAACACGGCCTCCAGCCCCGCACCGGCACAGACGGTGACAAAGCCGTACTTTTTCTCCGCCGGGGCGATCCACCGGGCTTCCTCCCGAGGTTCCTCTGGCTCCGCCGGGGCGGCCGTCTCCAGGTCGTCCTTGCCGAGGATCTCCGTATGCTGCTCCCGCATATTCTCGATTTTGGCCTTCAACAGCGCGCCGTAGGTCAGCGCCTGCTCCATCACCTGACCGGGATGGTTGGTATGGACGTGAACCTTGATGATCTCATCGTCCTCCACGAATACCAGGCTGTCCCCGATGGTGGTCAGCCATTGGCGCATCAGCTCCGGATCCTTCTCGTTGTCCCGGGAGCAGATGAATTCCGTGCAATAGGCGTATTTGATATCGCCGGTTTCAAAGGCGGCAAAGTCCGCCTTTTCCCTGACTTCCTCCGTCTGGGGAGCGGATTTCGGCTCCTTCGGCATCTTTTTGCCCTTCAGCTCGTCCAACATCCCCTGGAGAATGACCACAAAGCCCTTGCCGCCGGCATCCACCACACCGGCCTTTTTCAGCACCGGGTTCTGCATCACCGTATTTTCCAGGGCGGCCTCACCGGCCTTGATCGTCTCGCTGAGGACGTACTCCATGGCGGGATTTTTCTCCGCCGCGTTGGTCGCCCGGGCTGCGGACAGCCGGGACACCGTCAGAATAGTTCCCTCAGCGGGCTTCATCACGGCGGAGTAGGCTGCAGTAACGCCCTCGTTCAGCGCGGCGGCGAACAGAGCGCCATCGATTTCCTCCTGCTCCCGCAGCGCCTTGGCAAAGCCCCGGAACAGCAAGGACAAAATCACGCCGGAGTTGCCTCTGGCGCCCCGAAGCATCCCGCCGGCGGCGATGGATGCGGCGTTTCCCACGGTATCGGGGTTCTTTTTGTTCAGCTCGGCAACGGCGGTGCCGATGGTCAGGCTCATATTGGTGCCGGTATCCCCGTCCGGTACGGGAAATACGTTCAGATCATTGATGACCTGCTTCTGCACATTCAGGGAGGCGGAGGCATGGGCGATCATTCTGCAAAATGCAGCGCCGTCAATTGTCTTTTTCATGTTTTTTCTTCCTTCCAGTACGGCGTATCAGCCCAGCAGCATGGAGTCCACGCAAACATCTACGTTGCGAACCGTCACGCCGGTAGCCTGGGCGACCTTATAGCGAACCTCGTTCATGATGGAGCTGCACAGGGCGGTCAGATTCACGCCGTTATCCACGATGATATGCAGCTCAATGGACAGAGAGCTGTCCTCGTGATAGGTCAGCTTCACGCCCTTGGACATGGATTCCCGCCGGAGCAGGTGTACCAGGCCATCCGTCTTGGAGCGAACAGCCATCCCCTTCACGCCGAAGCAGTTGATTGCCGCCGCACCGGCTACGCTGGTGAACACTTCGTTGCTGATCGAGATCTGTCCGTTCAGGGTTTCAAATTTCATTCCGGATCCTTCCTTTCCAACGGCCCCAGCCTGACGCCGGAGCCGTATGATGGATGTCTGAATTCATGGGTATTATTGTAGTCCATTTCGCGGGAAATTACAAGAGCTTCGACACATAAATTGATAAGAGAGGCGGAGGCCATACAAGCTGCGGGGTGGTTACCCTTCTTGATTGGGTATCCATCTCGCAGCGAGCTTTTTCAACCCCATTTCTTTTTGACGGGGCAAAAAGAAACGGTGTCGACCCGCCAAAGAAAAACCCCTGTTTCCCTTGCCGCAGGAAGAATGCGGCAAGGGGTTGTAGCGTGATATCAAATTTACCTCGTAACCAGGCCCGCAGATAACGTAGGCCGAATTATTTTTGTGCGTTCCCGCTTGCAAACGTGGTTACTCTTTTTCAATCCGCTTTGTTTTGTGCGAATCTGGTTACGTTGTTTTGTTGTGTCGCAGCGTCCCTATGTCCCGTTCTTTTCATAGCTTTAAACGTGCATTAGAGAAGTTTACAGATGACACGCCCCCGCTGCGTTTGAAGTGCCCCCTGTCAAGTAGACAGTGAAAAAACAAAAAAGTCTTTCCATGA
>JAJQBJ010000105.1 GCA_021203345.1 Oscillospiraceae bacterium | reverse complement strand
AGTGCTGCATTTTTACGGCGCCCTATGCTGTAGTTTTATTGTAGCAAACACACTCGGATACAGCCCCTTTTTTGCGTTTTGTTACAGCTCCCTGCCCAGGGCCGCCGCCCGGCCCCAAATGCAAAGCCCGGACAGCTCGGTTCCCTCAATGCGCCGGACGGGATAATCCGGGTTCAGGGGAATCAGCTCCAGCCATTCATGTTCCTCGAAGCGCACCTTTTTCAGGGTGGCGTTTTCGCCGCTGCCCAGTCCCACCACGGCGACGGCTCCCTGCTCCACCGTTCCGGTTTTCAGCACCAGAACGGAGTCGCCGTCGTGGAACTCCGGTTCCATGCTGTGCCCGCTGACCCGAAGGACAAAATATTCGTCTTGGGGCCTTCCGCGCAGGAAGGATTTGGGGTACACCTGCACATCCCCGGTGTAGTCATAGATCGGCTCCCGGTCATACCCGGCGGCGATGGCTCCCACGATCGGGAAGGAAACCTGTTCCTCCTCCGGAATGATCGACCGGTCAAAACCGTATATCGTTTGGGTTCGCTGCGGCTCCGTCCTGGACGGGGCCGTTTTTTCGTAGTCAAGCAGCGCCCGAACCGCGCCCTGTCCCCGGGCGTCCAGAGCGTCATACCGCCGGGCCAGGCTCAGCGCATCTGCGGTCAGGTCGGTGGACGGCTCCACCGCTGGGATGCCCGCGGCGTCGAAGCCCTGCCGTAGCAGCGAAAGAATGGCCTGAGTCTGGTTCTTAGCGCCGGTGGCCGTCTGGTATGCCTCAATCCGGGAAAGAAGCTCCGTAGTGACCGTGATGGTGATTCGTGGTTTACTGGTTGGCATATGACCACCTCCTGAGGGTATCATACCATAAGTTCATCACCTGTTCAAGCAAAAGTTCAGTACATTCTCTAAAAGAAGTGATGAACTTTGTATAAAATGTGATGAACTTTTTGGTTGACAGAAAGCGGGTTCGGAACTATAATAAAAATCACCAAAAGGTTCTGAACCTTGCGAGAGGAATATCCGGAAATACAGGAGGAATCAGTATGATACAAACCGAGCGCTCTGATGGAGCGCCCCAGACAAACGGAAAGATAGCCCCGGCGGAAAAGCCGGTACTCAAGCGAAAAGGCTCCTACGCCTATCGGCTGGTGAACGAGGATTGGAGCAGATACACCCTGGAGCAGATTGCCACGGCGTTGGGCTGCTCCCGAAAAATGGCGCGGGATTCCATCGCCTATTTGGGAAAGCGGTACGGCTACCGGGTGAAATATTGCCCCTCTGCGGCGGTTTCCGACACGCCGCTGGGCGGCTGCTGGGGGAAGGTGGTTCACGGCAAATGCCGGAGGTGCCTTTGGTATCGGCAGGGCGGAGAATACGCCTATTGTCTGTTCAACTACTACCACTTTATGCCCAACCGGGAGAAGCACGGCCCCATCGACGAGGCGGAGGGCGGCTGTGACCGGTACTGCGAGGAGCGGTGGGAGCCGAGTATGTGGGTGTTTTGGTAGTCCGGTCAGAGACAGAAAAATGCAGCGGCAACAAAGCCGCAGAATCAGGAGGTCAGCAGATGAATACATATTGTGTTACCCCAAAAACCAGCGTCATCCCGCTGGGCAAGCAGGGGGAGAATCAGGCCCGGCAAATTGTCTTTGACATTTCCGGATGGGTGAGCGAATACGGAGCGGGAACGGCGGAGCTGCTGCTCCAAAGGTCGGGGGATACGTCGCCCTGGCCGGTGGTGATCGACCAGACAGAGGAGGCTGTGACGTGGGTCGTGGACTCCACCGCAACGGCCAACGCGGGCCGGGGGCAGTGTGAGCTTCTCTATCTGGTGGACGAGGTGGTGGTCAAATCGTACACCTGGGATATCAGGGTGATTGCCTCGCTGGAAAACCCGGACAGTGCTCCAAGCCCGACCACCGGCTGGGTGGCCGCGCTGCTGGAGCAGGTGCAGGGAATCGTGGACGGGACTTATGATGCGTCCTCGGCTCTGCCCGACTATGTGCAGGACAACATTGACGCGGTGGAGGCCAACCTGTCAACCTTCGCCACGGCGAATGTGTGCAATCTTGCGTTTATCACGGACATTCACGCCAACTGCAACGATGCGTCTGTCCAATACACCCAGGAGGCTATGGCCCGCAGCGTGGCTGCGCTGAATCAGATCGCGGAGGATTACAACATCAGTCTGCTGGTGCTGGGTGGGGATTACCTTGGCAACAGAACCACGTCTGAAAAGGAGCTGTGTCTGACGGTGTATGGCGAGCTGGCGGATATTTTCCGGGACTGTGCTCTGCCCGTCATGTCCCTGAAGGGCAACCACGACGACAATTCCATTGTGGGAACCGCCGATCAGTATATCACCGATGAGGAACGGTATCAGCTTTTGGACAGGCATTGGGTGGGCAAAAATGATGTGACAATGTGCTATGGCAACGTGGAAAAAACGGTGGGCTATGCGGATTTTGCGAACTACAAAATCCGGGTGCTGTTTGTGGATTCCGCCGACCCGGCCACCTACACCGAGGATGGCACGGTCTACAATGGGGCGCAAAACCTGACGGGTATCAGCGACGCACAGCTGGAATTTTTAAAGAACGCGCTGTACCTCCCGGAAAGCGGCTGGGGCGTGGTGATTTTCTCCCACCACAATCTGTTCGCCACGGACTATTACGACTATCCCACAGGGATTCAGGGGCAGAACGGCGAGGCCTTTCGCGCCATCGTCGCGGCGTTCCAGAACGGGGCGGCGGATACCACCTACGATGTGGACTACTCCGGGAACGGCAGCAACGAGGTCATTTGCGCGGTGCATGGACACCTTCACTCCGACCGGGCGTATTTGCAGGACTCCGGGCTGCTGGTAATCAGCTGTAACCCGGCGTGTCCGGAAAATACAAACTCCGACGATGCGGGCAACGAAACCAGCAAGACCTATCCGGGTGCCCTGGAAACGGCCTGGGATATTATTTCGATTGACCGGGCGAACAAAATGGTGTACACAACGCGGTACGGCCTGGGCGACAACCGCAGTCTGGCCTACGGCACGGCGGACAGCGGCGGGGACGACGATACCGGCGACGCGGGGGACACAGGCGACACGGGAGATAAGACCTATACGGAGGTCGCCTATCTGGTATCGCCGGGCAACTGCTATATCGACACCGAGGTGACGAGCATCTACCATTTTGCCATCAAGCTGCGGAAGGAAACGGCGCTTAGTACAACGCTGTATCATATCGGCTCCATCGAGGACGATGGCAGCGGCGGATATCGCCGGACGCACATCACCCTGAAGGAGTTCCAGTCAGACAGCACCTGGAACGTGAATATCGGCGTGAACGGCGGCAGCTATGAGTCGTTTACAGGGCTGAACTACGCCTCCGTGGACGATGTGCGGGACATCGAGGGCTCGGTCAACCTGACGACGGCCAGCTTTTATGTCAACTACACCAGCTCCTGGACGGTGACCAACAACCCCTGCACCGGCACGACCTTCTGGCTGTTCGGGCGCAATTCGGGGGCGTCCTCGGTGTCCGCCTCCCAGGATTTTGTGGGCAGAATCTACTATTTCAAGGCGTATGATGCGGACGATAATCTGGTGGCGGACATGATTCCGGTGCTGGATTCCAACGGTACGCCGTGTATGTACTGCAAGGTGCGGGAGCAGTTCTTCTATAACGGCGGAAGCGGAACCATGAGCTATGGGGAGGAAGGATGACCTTGTGTTATCGTGGATAGCTTGTGTTTCCATCTGAAACGGGGTTACAGGAAAGCCCTGTACGCAAGGGGGTGAGAAAAACGGAAATTGTCATTGCAATCATCGGTTCCGGGGCGTTGTCGGCCTGTATCAGCGGATGCTTTGCCCTGGCGCAAAACAAGGCGTCACAAAAGCACGGGGTATCCGCCGGGGTGCAGCAGCTGTTGTATGACCGTATCAAGTACCTGTGCAAGGCGCACCTTGACCGGGGATACATCGCCACGAACGACCTGGAGGATTTGGAGCGGATGCATAAAATCTATCACGATGATTTGAAGGGAAACGGATTTTTGGACGATTTGATGAGCAACGTGAAGCGGCTGCCGGTAAACCCGGTGATGCCCGGAGAAGGAGGTAAATATGAGCATTGATTGGAAAACGAAGCTGTCCAGCCGTAAGCTGTGGATCGGGCTGGCGCTGGTGGTGATCGGGGCGGTCCTGTGCATCACGGGAGACATCGAGAACGGCCTGCGAATCATCTCCATTGGCGGCGCAGGTTATCTCAGCGTAGAGTGTATTGTGGACGTGGCCCGGGCCATCTGGCCGGTGGAACAGGAGGGGGAATAACGGTGGCAAAGACGAACAGCGGGCTGGTGGCCTATGCCAGGGCTCAGGTGGGGCTGCCGTACTGGTACGGCACCTACGGGCAGACAGCCAGCGAAAGCCTGTATACGGCGAAGAAAAAGCAGTACCCGTCCTATTATACGGCAAGTGATTTCGCGTCACAGTATGGGAAACGGGTGCATGACTGCGTGGGCCTTATCAAGGGCTATCTGTGGAGCGACAGCGCCACGGGAACGCCGACCTACAATTCCGCGCAGGACAAGTCCGCCAGGGGAATGTATGCGGCGGCGACCACAAAGGGCAAAATTGCCACCTTCCCCGGCACGGCGGGGCTGCTGCTGTTTAAAGGCAGTTCCACTGGTGCGATTACCCACGTCGGCATATATGGCGGGGACGGTTACGTTTACGAGGCCAAGGGCCACGCCTATGGCACGCTGCGAACGGTTTACAAAGCGTCGGATTGGCCCTACTGGGCGCAATGCCCCTACTGTACGGATGATACCGGCGATACCGGGGATGCCGGTGAGACAATCGACAACGACAGCGCAGCGACGGACACACAGGAGGAAGAAATGATTACCTACGAGCAATGGAAGGAATACATGAACCAGTACCACGCCGAACGGCAGGACAATGACAGCGGGGATTGGAGCGAGGAGGCCCGACAGTGGTGCATCGACAACGGAATTTTCCTGGGCGACGGCGCGGATGGAACTCCGAATTATATGTGGGAGGACTTTCTGAGCCGTGAGCAGGCGGCAGTTCTGCTCTACAGGCTGGCGCAAAAGCTGGGAGCGCAAGGAAACTGAATAAGCCATACACAGGCAAAAAGCCCGGCGCAGCATTTGCTGCGCCGGGCGTGGTTTTATGTATGTACTGCAATAGAGGGTGGAAATCAGCCCTGGTTCTCCAGATATTCCTCCAGGCACCAGTCGTTTTCCGCCATCTCCTGCGCGATGGTGGTTCCCACGTAGACGAAGTGATAGGGCATGTACTCGACCCCGGTGATATCCTCTTTGTCCTCGGGATAGCGGAGGATGAAGCCGTACTCGGCGGCGTTCTCCGCCCACCAGGCCAGCTCGTCCGCAAACGTCTCGTCACCGGCCAGCTCGGACAAAATCCACTGGTTCGTGTCCGCCAAGTCTACGGCCAGACCGGTGGCATGCTCCAGCGCCTCGTCGGTGCTGTCCGCTGTGGCCTTCTGATAGGCGGTGCTGCGGACGGTGTTATATCCCTCCGCACGGGCGGCGGCGATAAAGTCCGCCAGATGTGTGGCCGCAGAGGAATCCAGCGTACCCAGCGTTTCGTCCGCCTGTGCTACGCCGACATTGTTGACGCCCACCAGGTCGGGGGTGAAGTCCTCGCCCCACAGTTCCAGCAGAGCCAGACCGGTCAGGTCAACCTCAGTGGATTCGCTTTCCGACTCGACCTCCAGCGGCTCCTCGCTGACCTCGCTGGACTCGGAGGGCTCGACAGACTCGCTTTCCGTGGCTTCGGATTCCGCCGTCACCGTCTCGCTCTCAACAGGGGAGCTGGTTTCGGAGGATTCGTTGCCGGTGGTCTGTGTGACCTTAATCGAATTGTTCTAGAAAGCCAGATTGGACAGCTTACCATCTGCACGCTTCAGCGCCACCAGGAAAATCGCAACGGCCACAATCAGCACGACCAAAATGACAATCAGAGCCACCAGGCCGCCATGCCCCTTTTTCTTGCGCTGCTTCTGCGGGGGATTTGCCGGTTTCGTCGGCTCGTCCCAATCGTCAACCATCGGCTCAAAGCCAAAATCGTCCAGACCACCGACTTTTCCGCTTCCGGAGCCTTTCCGCTTGCTCCCGCCGGAGGGCGACTCCATACTGCCCTCGTCCATATCCAACAGCAACAGGTCGTCATCGTCCCAGTCATCCAGACCGTCCAAAAAATCATCGTCATTAAATTTTGCCATTGCACAGTGCCTCCTTTTTCAACATGGTTCGTCTCTTTGTCTCCATCTATTGGTTCACCCATAAGCTGAGGTGCGTCACCATATAGGCATTTCATATGTAATTATACCAGAGATTCCATGAGTATGCAACAGAAAATTCGACCTATCCTTTGGAACATTTAGTAATTTCCCCTCCGCATCTTGAATTGACATCCCCGGAAAACCCGGTATAATAAGGTGTAGTTAACTTAAATTTAAGAATTGATTGGAGGTTTTTGTATGAAAGATAAGCTCACAGGCGCGTTTGTTCTGTGCTGGGTCAAGCGGTTTGTCGTATACTGCCTGGGCCTGTTTATCATGGCGATCGGCGTGGTTTTTTCCGTGAAATCCGCCCTGGGCGTCAGTCCCGTGACCTGTCTGGCCAACGTTCTGTACCAAATCATGAGCAACAGAGAAATTGCCTTCATGGGGCTGGGCGTTTGCACCACCGTCACCTACTGTCTCTATATTCTGGTGGAGATTCTGATTCTCCGAAGGGACTTTAAGCCGCAAATGCTGTTGCAGATCGTGGCGTCCTTTTTCTTTGGTACCCTGGTGACAGTGGCGACCAACCTGTTCGCCTGGCTGGATGCGCCCACCACCTATCCCATGCGCTTTTTGTTCCTGCTGTGCAGTATTCCCATGGTCGCCCTGGGCGTGATGCTGTATCTGGCCCCGGGGATTCTGCCCACTCCCGGCGAGGGCATGAGCATGGCTATCTCCAAAAAGACGGGCCTGACCGTCGCCAGCAGCAAGACCATCTTTGACTGCTGTATGGTGTGCATTTCCGCCATCACCTCGCTGGTTTATTTTCACCAGCTGGTAGGTGTGCGGGAGGGCACGGTGATTTGCGCCCTGACGGTGGGCTTTGTGATGAAGCTGTTCCTGCGGGTCTGCGAGAAGCCGCTGATGCATTTCGTGGAGCGGGACACCAAGAAAGAGCGGATCATGGGTCAGGAGCCGACCTATCAGGTGGACGAAACCGGCAAGCCCAAGGTCGTGGTCACAATCAGCTGGGAGTACGGCTCCGGCGGCTACGAGATTGCCCAGGAGCTGGCGAAGCGGCTGCACTTCCACTTCTACGGCAACGATGAGCTGATTCCACTGGAGGCGGAGGAATCCGGCCTGTCCACGGAGTTCATTCACAAGCATGAGAACACCATGGCAACCGGCGTGGTCTATAACTTCCTGCTCAGCCACTATGATATGCACGGCCAGCTGGCGCCTGTTGACCAGTTGTTCGCCTCCCAGGTGAAGGTGCTGCGGCGCATCGCGCAGAAGGACGAATCCTCCCTGATCGTGGGCCGCTGCTCAGACTACATTCTCTACAACGACCCCAACAGCTTCCGCATCTTTATCCACGCCCCCACGGATGACCGTGTGAAGTGGGTGGCGGATTACCGCAATATCTCCCAGGAGAAGGCGGCTACAGAGCTGCGGAACACCGACGCATCCCGCGCCCGTCATTACCGTCACTTTACCGAGCGGGAGTGGGGCAATACGAAGTATTATAACCTGGCGGTGGACACCAGCAAGTTCGGCCGGGAGGGCAGCCTTCAGCTGATCGATGACGCGCTCCGCCACTGGAGCGAGGCCCGCACAGCGGGCAGCCAGGACGTTGTTCTGGAAACACCCCAGAGCCCGGACGTTCCCGCGCCCGACTTCGGTTGATTCCAGTCTCAGGAAGGAGAAGCACATATGCGTATCATGGCGATTGACCTGGGAGACGCCCGCACCGGCATTGCGGTTTCCGACCCCACCGGCACGCTGGCCGGCGTGACCCTGACCATCCACAACCGGAAGGAGGACGAGGTTCTGGCGCGTATCTGCGGTCTGGCGGCGGAATACGGGGTAGAGGAGCTGGTTTTGGGGCATCCCGTCAATATGGACGGTTCCCTGGGGCCGCGCTCCGAGAAATACCGGGCCTTCGGAGAACGGCTAAAGGCCGCGTCCGGCCTGCCTGTGACGCTGTGGGACGAGCGGCGCACCTCGGTAGAGGCGCATCAGATTCTCTCCGACTCCGGAAAGCGGATGAAGAAGCACAAGGCCCAGGTGGACGCCGTGGCTGCCAGCCTGATTCTGGAGGGATACCTGACCTATCGCAAACGGTAAACTAAGGGGAACCACTAACAACTACGTCTGCGGCATCTGGCGAATCTTTCACGCCAGAAATGCGTTGCAAAAACTTGAAATACACAAAGTATTCCTGCGTTTTTGCGCCTTTTTCTGACGCAAAATCTTTCGCCAGCTGCTCTTGCCGCAGTTATTAGAGCTTCCCCAAAATCAAAAAGAGCTGTCTCATCAAGCGGTGAGACAGCTCCTTTTTGTGATGTCATTTTTTAAGAATAAAGAATAAAACCACCGTAATTCAGTCATTACGGTGGTTTTATTTGGCGCAGAAGGAGGGATTCGAACCCTCGAAACGCTATCAACGTTTACACGATTTCCAATCGTGCGCCTTCGGCCACTCAGCCACTTCTGCGTACAGGAGAGACAGTGCTCGAAAATAAAATGCTTTATGTCGAAGGCGTTGTCGTGCCGATGAAGGATTCATCGGCAACAGTAGCTATTATATCAGGTTCCGGACATTTGTCAAGATTTTTTTCAAAAATCCCGGAAGTTTTTCAATCAGTCGCCGCAATTTGCAAGGGCCTCGCCGGAGGTATAGATATCCCCGGCACCTACGGTGAGAATCAGGTCGCCGGGCTGGGCCAGCTCCTTCAGGCGTTCCGTGACCTGGGGGAGGGTATCATAGGCTGTAGCGCCAGGAATCCGGTCAGCCAGGTCGCGGGAGTGGATGTTCAGGGTGTTCTTCTCCCGGGCGGCGTAGATCTCCGCCAGCAGGGTGATATCCGGGCGCTTGAGCTGCTCCACAAAGTCGTCAAACAGGGCCTTGGTGCGGCTGTAGGTGTGGGGCTGGAAGGCCAGAATGACCCGCTGATAGCCCAGCTTTTCCACGGCGTCCAGCAGGGCCTTGATTTCGCCGGGATGGTGGGCGTAGTCGTCATAGATTTCTGCGCCGTGATAGCTGCCCTTATGCTCGAAGCGACGGCCCGCCCCGTGGAATCCTCCCAAACCGTCGGTCACGGCCTGGGCGGGCAGACCCAGTAGGATGGCAGAGGCAGCTGCGGCCAGGGCGTTCTTGACATTGTGCAGGCCGGGAACCTGTAGCTCCACATGGGCAAAGAAATCCTCGTGATAATAGATATCAAAGGAGGGAAGGCCGTTGACATACTCCACGTTCCGGGAGGTGATGTCGGCGGGGGATTCCGCGCCAAAGGTGACCATGTGCTTGTTCAGCCCCGCCAGGGTTCGCATGGTGTTCTCATCGTCCGCATTGGCGACGACCACGCCGGTGGAGTCGGGCACCAGCTCCGCGAACCGGCGGAAGGACTTCTCCACGTCCTCCAAATCCTTGAAGTAATCCAGATGGTCGGCCTCGATGTCCAGAATCACCGCAATGGTGGGGTGGAAGGACAGGAAGGAGTCGCAGTACTCGCAGGATTCCAGAATGATGGTGTCCCCCTGACCCACCCGATGGCCCGCATGGAGCAGGGGCAGGGTGCCGCCGATCATGACGGTGGGGTCGATTTGGGCGGCCATGGCGATGTGGGTACACATGGACGTGGTGGTGGTTTTGCCATGGGTGCCGGAGATGCAAAGGGCGTTCTGATAGTCCATCATCAATGCTCCCCAGGCCTCGGCCCGCTCCACCACCGGAATACCCTGTGCCCGGGCGGCGGCGATCTCCGGGTTGTCGTCGTGGACGGCGGCGGTGCGGATGACCATTTCGGTGCCGGTGACGCTTTCCGCAAAGTGACCGATCACCACGGGGATACCCAGCTGCCGCAGATGCTGCACCGTGGCGCTCTCCTTAAAGTCGGAGCCGGTGACCTTCATACCCAGGCCGTACAAAACCTCGGCCAGGGGAGCCATGGAAACGCCGCCAATGCCCACCAGATGGGCCTTTGAGCCGGGCGCGAACAGTGCGCGAATGGATTCGGAATTCATGTTGAAACCTCCTGTATATAGAGACGATGCGTGTGCATCGTAAAACGCGGGATGTTGTGACGGCGGCCTCGGACGGCAAAAATGGAAACGCAGAAACGGGAAATCGCCAACTCGCAGTTATCCATTATATTACGTTTACGTTCCGTTTACAAGAGAAAAATGGATTTTGAGCCTGAAAATCCGAATCGGGCAGACTCCTGGCGGGAATTTTTGGCCGTTGAGCGGGCGTTCTCTAAAAATTCTCAAAAATTGTGAGGTCGATTGTAAAATGAAGTTGAACACCTAAAAAATCCATAGCGATTGAATC
>JAJQBJ010000086.1 GCA_021203345.1 Oscillospiraceae bacterium | reverse complement strand
ATTCAATCGCTATGGATTTTTTAGGTGTTCAACTTCATTTTACAATCGACCTAATTTTTTTCAGCATATATCGTGAAAACAGTGGAAATCGCGGGATAAGTGTGCTAAACTATAGGTATCGTTCATAGTCTGTTTGGGGAAGAAAAGATAACAGCATGAACCTGTGTTGGAAACCGTCCATACCGCAATCAAAGTCCGGGAACGCTTTGATTGTATCTGAACAATACTTATGAGGTGATCTACATGAACAAACAATTCCCCCACGTTCTGTCCCCTATCCGCATCAATGGTACGCTGTTTAAGAACCGTATCATTTCCGCCCCCATCACGCCCCACTCCTCCAGCAATGGCGAGCTGTATCCCAACGAGGATGCCATGACCTACTTCGAGGATCGGGCCAAGACCGGCGCGGCGCTGGTTTACTGCGGCGGCGCAAAGGCCGTGGATGTGCTGGATGACGGGGAACACTGCACCTGGGACACCGTGGCCTTCAACCACAAGAACGCCCTGTCCTTGCTGGCTGCCCGCATCCACGCTCACGGCGCAAAGGCCGGTATGGAGGTCATGGGCTTTCTCCCCACCACCTGGCGGCCCGGCCCCCCGCTGACCTGCTCCGACGGCAACCGCATGATGCAGTCGCCCCCCATCGGCCAGGAAATTACCGTGGAGGAGATGGAGAAATGCAAGCAGGCAATCGCCGAAATGTGCGCCAATTTGCAGGCCTGCGGCTTTGATTCTCTGCTGTTCCACTTTGGCCACTCCATCCCCGTGGCGCAGTTCTTGTCCCCGCTGACCAACCACCGCACCGACGAGTACGGCGGCTCCACCGAGAACCGTTGCCGCTATCCGGTGGAGATTCTGGACGCTTGCCGGGCGGCTACCCGCGGCAGAATGACCATGGAGGTTCGTATGTCCGCCACCGAGTTCGCAGAGGGCGGTATCGACCTGGACGAGGGCATTCGCATTGCCGCCATCCTGCAAGACCACTGTGATGTGATTCAGGCCTCCTGCGGCATGATTACCGAGAAGTATATGACCTGGACGCACCCCTGCCAGCATATGGGCTATCATCCCAATCTGTGGCTGGCCGAGGCCTTTAAGAAGTCCGGCAAGATTCACAAGCCCGTTACCGCAGTAGGCGGTCTGGAGAGCCTGCAGGCCGCAGAGGACGCCATTGCCGAGGGCAAGTGCGACTTCTTCGCCGTGGCCCGCCAGCTGATCGCTGACCCGGAAACCATCAAGAAGGCCATCGACGGCCGGGCCGACGACGTGGTGCCCTGTATTAAATGTATGCGCTGCCACGACTCCGACTGCTACGCCCATCTGTTCCGCTGCGCGGTCAATCCGGAAATCGGATACGAAACCTGCCGGGAGAAGATGTTCCCCGCTACGCCCGCCAAGAGCAAGCGCGTTGCGGTCATCGGCGGTGGCCCCGCCGGTATGAAGGCCGCTATCACTGCCTTTGACCGGGGCCACCAGGTCACGTTGTTCGAGAAGGAAGACCACCTGGGCGGTGCTCTGGACTTCTCCAAGTATGTGGAGTTCAAGTATGCCCTCTGCTCTTACAAGGACTATCTGATTCATCAGGTAGGCAAGCGTGCCATTGATGTTCAGCTGAACACCGAGGCCACCCCGGAGATGCTGAACGGCAAGTTTGACGCGGTGATGATCGCCGTGGGCGCAGAGCCGCTGATGCTCCCGCTGCCCGGCTTCAACACCGACAACGGCATTGTTGCCACGGATGCTTACGGCCATGAGGATACGCTGGGCAAGAAGGTCGTCGTCATTGGCGGCGGTCAGGTGGGCTGCGAGACTGCCCTGCATCTGGCCGACCGGGGCCTTGAGGTCGCCATTGTGGAGATGCAAAGCTCCCTGTGTCCCGACGCCTCCAAGACCTGCGGCGACGAGATCCGCATCCTGCTGGAGGAGAACGCAAACTTCACCGCCTACACCAGCGCCCGGTGCAAGAGCGTGACCAAGAACAGCGTCACCTACACCGACCCTGAGGGCGTGGATCACACCCTGGAGTGCGACACCGTCATTCTGGCCGCCGGTATGAAGGCCAAGACCGCCCTGGCGGACAGCTTTATCACCGACTGCGATGTGCCTGAATGGGCCGAGATCGGCGACTGTGTACGCGCCCGCACCGTGGAACAGGCCACCGAGGAGGCCTATAACGCGGCGATGGAGTTGTAAGACACAGTTATAAAATTAGATTTCCAAACGTTGACGCCGGGGAACTCCCCGGCGTCAATGAGCCTGTCATAAACGACAAGCTCTCGCGTCAAATGCACGCATTTGACGCGAATATGCGGCTCCTCTCCGCACTCGCTTTGCTCGCACAGTCGTCGCCTCCCTGTGTCTTTTTGCCGGTGCGGAAGGTGAATTGCCCGCAAGGGCAAGAGAAGCACCCTGGGGTGTGCCCGGCTAAAAAGACAGACTTGACTCTATTTTGTTGCTGACGCAACAAAACTCCTGCGGAGGGCTTCTATTTGCTTGAGCTGCTTCTAGTTTGAACCTGGTTTTTAAAGTTTGGTTGATGCAAGGAAATTTCCCTGCATCAACCTTTTTATATGCTTTTGGTTTCTCGCTGCTCCCGCCGCCACAGGCACAGGGAGACAGCCGCTGCAATCCATTCGGTGAGGCAGAAGGCAAGCCACACGCCGACTGCGCTGAGGAACCGGCTGAGGACAAAGGCCAGCGGGACGATCAGCAACAGGTAGCGCAGCAGGGAGATGACCAGAGAGGGCAGGCCCCGCCCCAGCCCCTCCAGTGCGCCGCTGGCGGTGACGCTGATGGCTGAGGGCAAAAAGCCGATGCTGATGATTCGGAGTGCCGTTTCCGCATAGGCGATGGTCGTTGAATTGTCGGTGAACAGACCGAACAGCGGGCCGGGTATCGCCAGACAGATAACGGTGCCAAAGGCCATAATCAGGGCGGACATCCCCAGCGCGGTGCGGAAAATCTGCCTGATCCGGCCATGCTCCCCGGCTCCGTGGTTGTAGCTTACCAGCGGGCGGATACCCTGCACAATGCCGTTGGCGGTCAGATAGAGGAAGGTTTGCAGCTTGTAGTATACGCCCAGCACCAGCACATAGCTCTGGGAAAATCCGGCCAATATCCCGTTCAGGGCGGACACCAGCAGGGAGGGCAGCGCCTGATTCAGCGTTGCGGGGATGCCTACGGCGTACAGCTTTTGCAGCAGCGGGCCGAGGACCGTTGGCTCCTCCGACGAGGAACTCCACAGCAGGCGGAGCCGAAGCCGCACCGGGATCGGCCGCAGGACGTAGACCACCCCATAGACAGCCAGATTCAAAAGCTGCCCCAGCCCTGTCGCCAGAGCCGCCCCCTCAATGCCCAGGGCCGGAAACGGCCCTAGCCCGAAAATCAGCAGCGGGTCTAACAGAATGTTGGAGACACACCCCACCAGCAGCGCCGCCATGGAGACAACCATCCTGCCGACGGCCTGAAAGGTCTTTTCAAAAAACAGCGCCAGACAGATGATCGTGGAAAAGGAAAACACGATCCGGGAATAGCGGAGCGCACCGCTCAGAACCGCTCCGTCCGCAGAGAACAGCCCCAAAAAGGCAGGCATTACGCCGATGCAGAAAACGGTCAGCAGGATGCCGTGCAGGATGCTCAGCACCAGTCCCAGGGTCGCGGCCCGGTTCGCCTGGGTCTGCTGTCCCGCCCCCAGATAAAAGGCGATGGCCGCATTGACCCCGATGCCAAAGCCGATGGCGACTGCGTTCACAAGATTTTGCATGGGGTACGCCAGGGAGAGGGCGGTCAATGCGTCCTCGCTGAGCATGGCTACAAAATAGCTGTCCACAATGTTATACAGCGCATTCACCAGCATGGACAGCACCATGGGCAGGGACATGGACAGCACCAGACTTGTCACGGGCTTTTCCCGCATAAAGGCGTCGTTCACGGTTGGGAGTTCCTCCTTGCTTCGGGCTGTCACAAAAAACCACACAGGCGCATCCTGCGTCTGTGTGGTGAAAAGCGGTACAACCCGGAAAAATCCACGCTCAGGGCGTACCCTGAGTTTTGTGAGTCTATTGTAGCATCTGGCCGGGGATGCTGTCAAGTACGGATGGAGTGGCAAGCGGGGAGACGGGAACAAAGCCGCCCGGAGGCGGCTCAGTTCAGAAAAGGAAGAAACAAATGAAAAAGTTGATGCTTGTATCCTACTGAAAAGATGTTACGGAAGTTCGCAGAAAAATGTTACAAAAGCATGAAATTGAAAAAATATCCGTGACGCGGCCTGCCGCATCCATGAAATTCGGCTTGCGATATGCGCCGGTTTATGATACACTGAGATATCACCGCACAGAGGCGGTGATATGCGAAAACATATGATTCTTGACGCTTTTCCGCATTGGCCGGAGGCGCTCCGGGAGATGGGGGAAAATCAGCGCGTCAACAGGAGGATATTATGAGCAGTCAAAGAGAAAACGGACATCGGGAAATCAAACAGCCGCCGATCATTCGTTCCACCGGCTGGATCATCGCCGGCGCGGTGGTGTCAGCGGTTATGCTGGCGTGCGCCCTTTGGTTTTCCCTGAGCCTGAGCGGTCTGGGCATGTTGCCCATGGGCTATCTGGTTCCGATTTTGGTAATCCTGTGGGTGGTGGTTCTGGTTGTCTCCGCCTTGCAGTTTTTCCGGGTGACAGAGGTTTCCTCAAAGGTGGGCGCGGCTATTGTGCTGCTGATTTTGGCCCTGGGGATATTCCTGCTGGGGACGGTGACGGGCCTTCTGAACAAAGCCTCCAACGTGACGGTCAGCGTGGACACGATTCAGGTTTATGTGCTGAACGACGACCCGGCCCAGACCCTTTCCGATGCAAAGGACTATCAGTTCGGCATTTTGAGCAGTCTGGATCGGAACAACACGGATGAATGTCTCACCGAAATGGAGAACGAGCTGGGCAGCGCTGTCGCCACCACGGAATACGACAGTATGGCGGAGCTGGCCCAGGCCTTGTTGGACAGTGAAGTGGGCGCCATTGTGGTCAACAGCGCCTACATCAATACGCTGGACGAGGTGGACGGCCTGACGGAGTTTGCCGACCAGGTACGAGTGCTTTGGGGGTATGATATTCAGCGTGAGCTGGAGATTTCCCACACCACCGATAGCGAGGAGGCGGAGGACGCAGAGGAAGCCGGGGACGGAACCGTACTCTCTGAGGACGGCGATTTGCAGCCCTTTGTGGTCTATATCAGCGGCAACGACGCAACCGGAACGCTGAAATCCACCGGGCGCAGCGATGTGAATATCCTGATGGCGGTGAACCCCAGCACCCACGAGATTCTGCTGGTGAATACCCCCCGTGACTACTATGTGGAGCTGGCGGGCATCGGGGAATATGACAAGCTGACCCATGCCAGCATTTACGGCGTGGACGTTTCCATGAACACCCTGGGGAACCTGTACGGCGTGCAGGTGTCCTACTACGCCCGGATGAACTTCACCGGCTTTATTGAAATCGTGGACGCTCTGGGCGGTATCACGGTGGAAAGCTCCGTGGCCTTTACCGCTGGGGGCTATACCTTCGTAGAGGGGGAGAACACGCTGGACGGCACGGCGGCGCTGGCCTTCGCCCGGGAGCGTCACTCCTTCGCCAGCGGCGACCGGCAGAGGGGTATCAACCAAATGGCCGTGATTCAGGCGGTTATCAAGAAAATGTCCTCCCCCGCCATTTTGACCGGATATCTGGATATCATGAATGCCGCCTCGGAGGCCTTCGAGACGAATATGACCCAGGACGAAATCGCGGAGCTGGTGAAATATCAGCTGGAAAGCGGCGAAAGCTGGTCTGTCAGCACCATGTCGGTGGACGGCTCGGACAGCATGGGGCCGGTGTACTCCGCGCCCAACTCCAACCTGTACCGGATGATTCCCGACGATGATTCCGTTGCCGCAGCGGTGGCGGCGCTGAATGAGCTGTTGACCGCCCAATAAGTACAAACAAACGCGAACAGGCTGCCTCATGCTGGGGCAGCCTGTTTTTGCGTGTCCCGTCATTTGCAAAAAATCCCATGATAAAAAATTGCAGGCGGCAAACAATAAAGTTGAAAAATCATTTTTCCGTTTCAGCTTTCTTGTGGAAAAAAGCGCCGAAAGCTCCAGGGAATCGCGGGAAAAGCCCCGATTTCCGGCGCATTTTCGCCTTGCTTGCGTAGGGAAACTGGGTGAAGCGCCACCCATTGACAACGGCAGCCGCCGTTATTTCCATCCGGACTGCGGCATATTAACGTTTGCGCGGTTCCCATCGAATTGCGCGAATAAATGGGAAGCTCTAATAACTGCGGCAAGAGCAGCTGGCGAAAGATTTTGCGTCAGAAAAAGGCGCAAAAATGCGGGAATACTTTGTGTATTTCAAGTTTTTGCAACGCATTTCTGGCGTAAAAGATTCGTCAGATGCCGCAGGCGTAGTTGTTAGTGGTTCCCAAAAAAGTAGCAGGGGGAAAACGGATGGAAAAGGAACGAGGAAAGCCGGGCGGATGGGCCTTTGCCCTCCAGCTTCTGGCGGCGCTGGCGGCGGCGTGTCTGGTGCTGGGGCTGGCGTTCGGCCTGGCAGTGGGGCGAACGGTTCGGGCTGCGCCCTGCGCGGCGGCGGGAGAAACCCGGACAAAAACAGTGATCCCGGTGGGGCAAGCGGTGGGGATGAAGCTGTTCTCCCGGGGCGTACTGGTGGTAGGCCTTTCAGAGGTGGAAACGGCGGAGGGCACCCGAACTCCGGCCAAAAGTTGCGGCCTACGCACGGGGGACATTATCACCGGCATCAATGAGGAACAGGTGGACAGCATCGACCAGGTTTCGGCGCTGATTCAGGAGCTGCAAGGCGGCGAGATGGATTTGGAGGTTACGCGGAACGGTAAAACGGTGCAGCTCACCGGGGAGGCGGTGCAGTGCGCCACAGACAGCAGCTACCGCTTCGGGGCCTGGCTGCGGGACTCCATGGCGGGCATCGGCACCATCACCTTCTACGACCCGGATACCGGGCGATTCGCCGCCCTGGGCCACGGCATCAACGACGTGGATACCGGGCTGCTGATGCCCATTCAGTCCGGGGGCATTATGTCCGCCAGCGTGACCGGCGTGGAGAAGGGAGCCAGCGGCGCACCGGGGCAGCTCCACGGCACCTTTGATTTGACCCGGGATGTGGGCAGCCTGACGGTGAACTCCGACTATGGCGTGTTCGGCCTGGCGGGGAATTCCCCATGGGCCGGGGAGGAGGTAGAGGTGGCCTCCCGCAGTCAGGTGCAGACCGGAGCCGCCACGATCCTTGCCAATATCTCCGGGGAACAGGTGGAGGAATATGCCGTCACGATTGAGCGGGTCTATCCCGCCGCCCTGTCGGAAACCCGCAATCTGATGGTGCATGTGACGGACGAGCGTCTGCTGGAGGCCACCGGAGGCATCGTCCAGGGGATGAGCGGCTCCCCCATCCTGCAAAACGGGCGGCTGGTGGGCGCAGTCACCCATGTCCTGCTGGACGATCCCACCCGGGGCTATGGGATTCTGGCGGAAACCATGCTGACGATGATGGAATAACGGACGGGACGCGCCGCAGGGCGCGTCCTGGTACATTTGGGGGCGCAGTTCGGCGCACGGACATGCCAATTTTGACAAAAGAACGACAGTTTTTACAATATGCCTTGTCAAAGATTTTCGTTTGTGGTACACTAAACCAAAGAAAATGTTCAGGAGGGAAATGCAATGGGAGAACAAGGATATCTGTCCTATAAAATCGAAAATGGGGAAGTCACAATTACAAAATGCGATAAAAGCGCCAGCGGCGAACTGGTAATTCCGGACACCATCGAAGGGAACCCTGTGACCCGCATTGGCTCGTATGCGTTCAGGGAATGCACGAGCCTGACCAGTATCACGATTGGAAATGGCGTGACCAGCATTGGTACTGGGGCGTTCTGGAAATGCACGAGTCTGGCCAGCGTTATGGTTGGAAAGGGCGTAACCAGAATTAACCATGGGGCGTTCAAGGAATGTAGCAGCCTGGTTATCATCATATTTAAGGGAAATGCTCCTGAAATTAAGAGATATTGGAGTGGACCTGATGGATTTCCTCCTGAACCAGCAGAGTATCCTGGGGCATTCTCTGACGTCTATGCCACAGCCTATTATCCTGCGGGCAACAGCACTTGGACGAAGGACGTGATGCAGGACATTACATGGGCGCCCTATGAACGGCACGAAGGATATCTGTTTGAAATCAAAAATGGAAAAGTCACAATTATAAAACGCGATAAAAGCGCCAGCGGCGAACTGGTGATTCCGGATGCCATTGAGGGGTATCCTGTGACCAGTATTGGCGATTATGCGTTCTCTGGGTGCATCAGTCTGACCAGCATCACGATTTCGGACGGCGTGACCAGCATTGGCGAAAGAGCGTTCATTGGTTGCACCAGCCTGACCAGCATCACGATTCCGAACAGCGTGACCAGAATTAACGATGGTGCGTTCAAAGAGTGTAGAAGTCTGACCAGCATCACATTTAAGGGAAATGCTCCTGAAATTCGGCACAGGGGACGTTATCTTCCTGGTAATCATATTGTTCTAGATTGTGTTGGGGCATTCGCTGACGTCACTGCCACAGCCTATTACCCTGCGGACAACGACACCTGGACGAAGTTTCATAAGTCCGAGTGGAGGTACGGCGGTTCCATCAAATGGGTGCCCTATGAGCGGCACACGGACTGAATATTCCCTTGCTTTGCAGTGGGGATAGCGACAACGCGGCCCGCCGGGAAACCGGCGGGCCGCAAGCTATCCCCAACGTCGATTCACGAAAAAAAGGAAATCTTGAACCAGTTTCTTCCGAAAACCTGTTGACAAATTCGCTTTTATGGTTTAAAGTATCATTGCATTGAAGCTTTACATCGAAAAAGCGGATGAGATTCATTTGAGAGGGAGAGACATTATGAAAATCGCAATTTTGATTGTGTACTTTGCCGTTCTGGTGGGCATTGGTCTGTACTGCCGCCGGAACGCGACGGACGTAAACGGCTTTGTCCTGGGCGGACGGAAGGTCGGCCCGTGGCTGACGGCCTTTGCCTACGGCACGTCCTATTTCTCCGCCGTGGTGTTCGTGGGATATGCGGGCCAGTTCGGCTGGAAATACGGCATTGCCGCCACCTGGGCGGGCATTGGCAACGCCATCATCGGCTCCCTGCTGGCGTGGGCGGTGCTGGGCCGCCGCACTCGCATTATGACTCAGCATTTGGACTCCGCCACCATGCCGCAGTTTTTTGGCGTGCGCTTCCAGAGCAAGGCGCTGAAAATCTGCGCCTCGGTGATTATTTTCATTTTCCTGATTCCCTATACCGCGTCGCTGTATAACGGCCTGAGCCGCCTGTTCGGCATGGCCTTCAACATCGACTACTCCGTGTGCATCATTCTGATGGCAGTGCTGACCGGTATTTACGTCATCGCCGGCGGCTATATGGCCACGGCCATCAACGACTTTATTCAGGGTATCATTATGCTGTTCGGCATTGTCGCGGTCATTGCCGCCGTGCTGATGAGCAAGGGCGGCCTGATGGAGGCGCTGGACGGCCTGGCGAGAGTCACGGACGAAACCGTGTCCACTACCCCCGGCGTGTTCGCCTCCTTCCTCGGCCCGGATCCCCTGAATCTGTTCTTCGTGGTGATCCTGACCAGCCTGGGCACCTGGGGCCTGCCCCAGATGGTGCAGAAGTTCTACGCCATCAGTGACGAGTCCGCCATCAAAAAGGGCACCATCATTTCCACCCTGTTTGCGCTGGTGGTTTCCGGCGGCTGCTACTTCCTGGGCGGCTTTGGCCGGCTGTTCTCCGATCAGATCGACGTGGTCGCCAACGGCTACGATTCCGTTGTCCCCACCATGCTGTCGAATCTGGCTCCGGCGCTGATTGCCCTGGTGGTGATTCTGGTGCTGTCCGCCTCCATGTCCACCCTGTCCTCGCTGGTCATTGCCTCGTCCTCTACGCTGACCATCGACTTCCTCAAGGACAATATTATTAAGAACATGAGCGAGAAAAAACAGCTTCTGTACATCCGTGTGCTGGTCGTGGTGTTCATCGCCATTTCCGCCGTCATTGCTCTGGTGCAGTATAAGAGCAGCGTCACCTTTATCGCGCAGCTTATGGGTATCTCCTGGGGCGCGCTGGCCGGTGCGTTCCTGGCCCCCTTCCTGTACTCCCTGTACTGGAAGGGCACCACAAGAGCTGCCTGCTGGGTGAGCTTTCTCTTTGGCTCTATCCTGATGCTGCTGAATATGTTCTTCGCCTCTTACTTCCCCACCATTATGCAAAGCCCCATCAACTGCGGCGCCATCGCCATGCTGGCGGGTCTGGTGATTGTCCCCGTGGTATCCTTGTTCACCCCGAAAATGGATCAGGCCGTGTTGGACGATGTGTTCTCCTGCTATCACAAGACCATTGAAGTAATGCAAAAGACCTCTCTGGGCGACCCGAAGCACAGCGCCACGCCGGCAAAGAAGGCAAAGAAAAACAAGAAAAAGAAGTAAATAGAATCAACGCAGACAACGGCACCCCGGCGGGTTGAAGTGCCCCCTGTCAAGTAGACAGTGAAAAAACAAAAAAGTCTTTCCATGA
>JAJQBJ010000116.1 GCA_021203345.1 Oscillospiraceae bacterium | reverse complement strand
CTGGGTGCTCACATTCTGGGGGCCTTTTGCGCTACTTTCATTTTACCGAAAACACTGTCGAATGACCGTTTTATACCGTGTCATAATCTGTTATTTATTATATCAAAAGCTGGTCGAAAGTCAACACTTATTCTGCTGCGTGTGGTCTTAACTTTCCCAAAACCGACGCAATCATACGAAAAAACAGCATTTTCCCGTTCCGCGCTGCAACTGCTTCAATTTCCCTTAGTGTTTTCCCCGATTCGACGCATACTAACTCCGTTCTCTGAGAATGGTCAGACGAACGACTGGAACACGATAAGGAGGAATCACAATGAAAGCACGCGCATTGCTGATGGCAGCTCTGCTGTCCATGGCGCTGACCGCCTGCTCCGCCAACAGCGAGGCCGGACGAAACCAGCCTGACGGCTCCTATTCCGCCGGGCGCAACGGCCGGGTCAGCGACGGCATGGCCCGGCGCGGTGCCGGCTCCGCCCTGGACGACGCCGTTGATATGGTGGAGGATGCCGGCGACGCGGTGGGCGACGGCGCAAAGGACATCATCGACGGGGCAGAGGACGTGGTGGATGACGCCGGTCAGGGCGTCCGCCGCATGACGGACGATGCCACCGGAATCGACGATGACCGGGGCGCTCATCGCCGCTTCCCGGAGGACGGCGCGGCCCGCCGCGGGGCGGAGAACCGCTCTGAGCGAACCGACCCGGAGCGAAAGACCGCCCGCTCTGACGGCACAGACGAAAAAACCGTCCGACCCAACCGGTAACACAAAAAACCGGCTTCCCAAAGCAGGGGAGCCGGTTTTGCTGTATCAATGCTTTTTCCCGTTTTTGGGGGGCTTGGGCTTGGCCCAGCCGGCCTTGCGCTTGGGCCGGGAGGCCGGTTTCCCTTCAGGGGCGTTTTTCCGGGGAGCCTTGCCCTGGGGCGATTTCGCCGGGGCCTTCCCCTTCTTCTCCCAGGGGGCAGGCCCGTCAGGACGAATCAGACATTGGGGGCCGTAGCCAATCAGGTCGGTTCGTCCGGCCTTTCGCAGCGCCTCCCGAATCAGACTGCGGTTTTTCGGGTTCTTCCACTGGAGCAGCGCCCGCTGCATGGCCTTCTCGTGGGGATCTCTGGCCACATACACTGGGGTCATGTCTCTGGGATCAAGGCCCGTGTAGTACATACAGGTCGAAAGCGTCCCCGGCGTGGGGTAAAAGTCCTGTACCTGCTCCGGGTGCGTGTGCTTGGAGTTGAGGTATTCCGCCAGGGCAATGGCGTCGTCCAATGTGGAGCCGGGGTGAGAGCTCATCAGATAGGGCACCAGGAACTGCTTTTTGTCATACCGGTCGTTCATGGCGTGGTACTTGTCCAAAAATTGCTCATAGACCCGGTTGTGGGGCTTGCCCATATAATCCAGCACGGAGTCGATGCAATGCTCCGGGGCCACCTTCAGCTGTCCGGAGATATGATACTGCACCAGCTCCCGGAAAAAGACATCGTTCTTGTCCAAAAGCATGTAGTCAAACCGGATTCCGGAGCGGACAAACACCTTCTTCACGCCGGGCAAGGCCCGCAGGCGGCGCAGCAGCGTCAAATAGTCCGAGTGGTCGGCGTTCACATTGGGACACGGCTCCGGGGTCAGACAGTTCCGCTTGCACATCCCGCATTTCAACTGCTTTTGGCAGGAGGGGTGGCGGAAGTTGGCGGTGGGGCCGCCCACATCGTGGATATAGCCCTTGAAATCCGGCATCTGAATGATCTCCTTCGCCTCCCGCAGCACGGACTCCTGACTGCGGGCGGTAATCATCCGCCCCTGATGAAAGGCCAGGGCGCAGAAGTTACAGGCCCCGATACAGCCCCGGTTGTGGGTGATGGAGAAGCGCACCTCCTCAATGGCGGGAACGCCGCCCTGGGCCGCATAAACCGGGTGCCAGGTACGCATATAGGGCAGCTCCGCCACATGATCCAGCTCCTGGGTGGTCAGGGGCATCTGGGGCGGATTCACCACCAGATAGTCCCGGCCATGGGGCTGAATGATGGCCCGGCCCCGGACGGGATCATGCTCCTCGTATTCCACCATGTTGGCCCTGGCGTAGCTCCTTTTGTCGGAGCAGACCTCCTCGTAGGAGGCTACCTCCACGCTGGGGAAACATACGTCGCTCAAATCCCGCGTGGCATAGCAGGTGCCCCGCACGTCAATGATTTGGCTGACGGGAACCTTAGCCGCCAGGCGTTTGGCGATCTCCAGACTGGCCCGTTCGCCCATGCCGTAGGTCAACAGGTCTGCCTGGGCGTCGAACAGCAGGGCGCGGCGCACCTTGTCGTCCCAGTAGTCATAGTGGGCGAACCGGCGAAGCGAAGCCTCCAATCCTCCCACCACGATGGGCATTTCCGCCCCAAACACCTCCCGGCACCGGTTGGCATAGACGATGGTGGCCCGGTCCGGACGAAGGCCGGCCTTTCCGCCGGGGGAGTAGAAATCCTGGCTCCGGCGCTTTTTGGCGGCGGTGTAGTGGGCCACCATGGGGTCCAGATTGCCGCCGGAAATCATAATGCCAAGCCGGGGCTTTCCCAGCGCCGCGAAGGACTCCGGGTTGCGCCAGTCCGGTTGGGCCAGCAGCGCCACCCGATAGCCTGCATCCTCCAGCACCCGGGCAATCACCACCGTGCCAAAGGAGGGGTGGTCTACATACGCGTCCCCGGAAATCAGCAGGAAATCGTACCAGTACCAGCCCCGATTCAGCATATCTTCTTTTGAAATGGGGAGAAACTCCCGAAATTGCTCTTTCATGCCGCGCCTCACGCTCAGAAGTGCAGATGGGATGCGATCTGCGCCTGGTCAAAGCCGATGTACTTGTCCAGCAGCTCCAGCGGAACGGCGCTGTCCTGGGCCATCCCGTTCCGGACAAAGCCGTATTTTTGATAGAAGTGCTGGGCGGCGGCGTTGTCCGGGGCGCAGCGAAGCCGCAGCCAGTTCCGGCCCAGTCCCCGATAGGTGGAAACGGCCTGTCCCAGCAGCTGAACCCCCAGCTTTTTGCACCGGTATTCTTTGGTCATATAGCAGAACGGAATCCCGCCGATGCCCTTGTCCGCATCCCGGCGGAGATCCATCTGAATCAGTCCGGCCATATCCTCGCCCAGCATGGCCACCATCACCGAGCGTCGGTCATAGGCGCTTTGCGCCTGTGCGTCCCGCAGGAACCGCGCCCCGTCGTACTGCTCCATGGTCTTGTGAATGGTCAGCCACGCCTCCTGGCGGCAGGCCTGATAGATGTCGGACTCCTTCTGAAAGTCCATGGTGCGGAACCACATTTGGGAGTCCGCAGTGCTGTTCTTCCGCCACCAGCTTTGACGGGCGAAGGTGGATATCTCGTCACTCAGGTGGGAGTTGTCCCCCTGATACACCACGCGGAACACGCCGTTCTCCGCCTGGAGACAGGCCACCGCCGTATTGTCACAGTGGGGAATTCCCTGGGTGGGCAGCCCCATATAGTGGGACACCACCGCCCGAATCGCACTGCCGTGGGACACCACCGCCACGGTCTGTTCCGGGTGCCGGGCGGCGATTTCTGACAGAGCGGCCAGCATCCGCGCCCGAACCACGGGATAGCTCTCGCCGCCCTCCACACTCCAGGCTTCGTCACAGGCGGAGAACCGGGCCATGGAGGCGGGGGATTCCCGCTCCAGATTGCCCCAGGGCACATCCTCCCAAATGCCTACGCCGATTTCACGGAGCCGGGGGTCGATGTGCAGGGGCAGGTTTTTCGTCTGATAAATCGCCCGGGCGGTGGTCATGGCCCGGAGCAGGTCGCTGGAATAAACTGCGTCAATCGGAATACCGGCAAAGCGGCGGGCAAGTGCCTCGATCTGCCGGTATCCGTTGTCCGTGATTAGACTGTTATAGTGGCCCTGGCAACGGCGGTAGAGGTTGCCCTCCGCCTCGCCGTGCCTAATCAAATAGATGGTTGTCATAGGTTTTCTCTGAACTCTTTTCTCATTTCAATCTCAGTTTCAATCAGCTGTGTTACCAGGGGCGCACGGCTCCGGTCAACTCGGAGATATGCGTCAGCCCCTGAGCCTCGGCAATTTCCGCCAGACCGTCCCGCACCTTCACCGGCGCATAGGGGTCGGCAAAGCAGGCGGTGCCCACAGCCACAGCGGTGGCGCCCGCCAGCATCATCTGTGCGGCGTCCTCACCGGAGGAAATCCCGCCCAGGCCCAGAATGGGGATCTTCACCGCATTGCTGACCTCCCAGACCATGCGGACGGCCACCGGCAGCACCGCCGGGCCGGACAGACCGCCGGTGTTCATGTGCAGGATGGGGCGGCGGGTTTTCACGTCAATTCGCATCCCCCGGATGGTGTTGATCAGGCTCAACCCGTCCGCGCCGGCATCCTCGCAGGCTTTGGCGATGACTGTGATATCCGTCACATTGGGCGACAGCTTAATCAGCACCGGCACGGTGGAATTGGCCTTCGCCAGCCGCGTGACCTCGGCGGTCATCTCCGGCACGGTGCCGTATTGCAGGCCCCCCGCCTTGACGTTGGGGCAGGAGACATTTACCTCAATCATATCCACCCCGGCGGCGCTGAGCTTGGCGCACATTTCGCCGTATTCCTCCGGCGTGTTTCCGGAGATGTTGGCGATGATTTTCAAATCGTGCTTTTTCAGCTCCGGCAGCTCATGGGTGATAAACCCGTCTACGCCGGGATTTTGCAGTCCCACGGAGTTCAAAATCCCCATCGGCGTTTCCGCAATTCTGGGCGGCGGGTTCCCCTCTCGGCGCTGGGCGGTCAGTCCCTTGACGCAGATACCGCCCAGCTCGTCCAAATCGAAAAACTGTCCGTACTCCCGGCCAAAACCGAAGGTGCCGGAGGCCACCACCACGGGGTTTTTCAGCTCCATACCGGCCAGATTCACCCGCATATCCACGTTATTCGGCATCCCAGCACACCTCCTCCGCCCGGAATACAGGGCCATCCTGACAGACATGGTGATACTGTCGGCCCTCCGGCGTCTCTATCTGACAGGCGCACACAAGGCAGGCTCCCACGCCGCAGCCCATGCGCTCCTCCATGCTGACCTGACAGGGCACGCCCGCCTCCCGCGAGGCGTCCGCCACGGTTTTCAGCATGACCTTCGGCCCGCAGGCCAACACTGCCGCAATGGAGGTATCCTCCGCCAGCAGCTCCTTCACTAATACATTCACAAAGCCCTTGCGTCCGGTGGAGCCGTCATCCGAAATCACGGCGACCTTTTCACAGCACTGCTCCAGCTCCCCGGTCAGAAGCACCTGGGCCTGACTGCGGAAGCCCACGGCGGCTACGGCGGCGTCCGCGCACCTGGCGGTGTACACCATCGGAGGGACGCCAATGCCGCCGCCCACCACCAGAATTTTCCCTTTCGGAATGTCGAACCCGTGACCCAGCGGGCCTAGCAGGTTCACCCGATGGTGTTTGGGCAGCTTCGCCAGCCAGGAGGTGCCCTCGCCCTTCACCTGATACACCAGGAGCAGGGTGTTATGCTGGGTATCCACATCACAGATGGAGATGGGGCGGCGGAGCAGCAGCCCGTTTCCGCATTTTACATGGACAAACTGTCCGGGCCTGGCCTGCTGCGCCAGCTCTCCCGCCTCCACCGTCATGGAGTAATCGGCGGCGGTCAGCGGGTAATTTTCCAGGACGATACAATCCTTTGTCATTGGCATGACAAACGCCCTCCTTTGTTCAGATCACAGTGGTATATGCGGCGATATCGTCCCGCATGGCAATGGCAGCGGCCCGGGCCGCCTCCTGATAGTCGGTACCGTCCCCGCCGGTCTTTTTCCAGGCGCACATAATGCCCCGGGAGGAATTCACGATGGCCCCGTGGCCGTAGCGGTCAAAGGCGTAGCGCACATCGGCGGCGGTGCCGCCCTGAGCCCCGTAGCCGGGAACCAGGAAAAAGGTGTGGGGCAGCTGCTCCCGCATCCTGCGGATATCGCTGGGATAGGTCGCGCCCATGACAGCGCCCACACGGTTATAGCCATAGCGATCCAGCTCCTCGCTGCCGCCCCAGCGACTGGTCAGGTCGCCCATCACGGTGTACACCAGCCGGTCGCCGCACACCATGTCCTGAAGCTCCAGAGACGAGGCGTTGGAGGTGTGAACCAGCACGAACAGCGTTTTGTTCCGCTGCTGGCACTCCTTTAAAAAGGGCTTTATGGCGTCGGAGCCCATATAGCCGTTCAGGGTCACGCTGTCCGCGTCAAAGCCGGTGCAGAGGGTGTTCCCCACCTGAACGCCGCCCAGCCAGCCCTCGGCATAGGCAGTGGCGGTGGTGCCGATGTCGCCGCGCTTCACGTCCGCGATGACATAAAAGCCCTTTTCTTTGGCGTAGCGGATCACCCGCTCTAAAACCTCCATGCCTTCCCAGCCCAGCATTTCGAAATAGGCCGCCTGGGGCTTGACCGCAGGCACCACGTCCTGCAATGCGTCCATCAGGCCGCAGTCAAATTCATAGATGGCCTCCGCCGCAGCCCGACGGGTTTCCCCGTATTGGGCAATGTATTTATCCAGAATAAAGGCGGGAACATACTCCACCCGTGCATCCAGGCCCGCCACCGTCGGATTTTTCATCCTGCGGATTTTATCTTGCAGCACTTCAAAGGACATTGCTCTCTCTCCTGTCGTTCAAATTTTAAATCAGTTGGATTTATCCTGATAGATGACCTTGCCCCCGGCAATGGTGTATTTCACCCGGCCCCGAACCTGCATCCCGCCGAAGGGGGTGTTCCGTCCCTTGGAGTAGAACTCCTCCGGGTCAATGGTCCAGCGTTCATCCGGGTCAAACAGAACCAGATCCGCCGCGCAGCCCACCGCCAGCCGCCCCCTGGGGATACCCAGAATGTTGGCGGGATTGACGGTCATTTTACGCAGAATATCGCTCAGACTCATCCGCCCGGTGTGGTACAGGGCGGTCAGCGAAATTGCCAGCGCCGTTTCCAGCCCCACCATACCGGAGGGGGCCGTCTCCAGAGGCCGGGCCTTTTCCTCGGCGGCGTGGGGCGCATGGTCTGTGGCAATGGCGTCGATGGTGCCATCCTGAAGCCCTTTAATGATGGCATCCACATCGGACGAGGTTCTCAGCGGCGGATTGACCCGGGCCAGCGTTCCTTTTGTGAGGATTTCGTCCTCCGCCAGCGTAAAATACTGGGGACAGGTTTCGCAGGTGATGCGAACGCCCCGCTTCTTGTACCGGCGGACGATGTCCACGCTCTTGGCGGTGGAGATATGGCAGATATGGACAGCCGTACCGGTTTCCTCCGCCAGCATCGCGTCCCGCATAATCATATATTCCTCCGCAATGCCCGGTCGTCCCGGAATCCCCAGCTGACGGGAGACGCGCCCCTCGTTCACGGCGTAGTTCCGCACCATGTTGATGTCCTCGCTGTGGGCCAGAATCACCATGCCCTGCCGGTGGGCCTTCATCAGCTGGTTCCGCATCAAATCTGCGTTCATTACCGGCACGCCGTCGTCGGACAGGGCCACGGCCCCGGCCTCCTTCAGCGCCTTGGGGTCGGTTTCCTCCTGGCCCTGTTCGCCCACGGACACCGCCCCGATGGGCCAGACATTCACGCCACAGCATTGGCTGGCCCGCTCCCGGATGTACTGAATCCGCTCCGGGCTGTCCGTCACCGGCGTTGTGTTGGGCATGGGGGCGATGGAGGTAAAGCCTCCGTGAGCCGCCGCCAGCGTGCCCGTGGTGATATCCTCTTTATATTCCTGGCCCGGCTCCCGCAGGTGAACGTGCATATCCACCAGACCCGCGGACACCATCAGGCCCTTGGCGTTGATCTCTATGGCGTAGGGATCACTCAGCTCGCTGCCGATGATAGCGACCTTCCCATCCTCGATGAGAACGTCCATCACGCCGCCGATTCCACCGGCGGGGTCGATCACTCTGCCCCGCTTGATGAGCAGCTTCACACTGTCACATCCTTTCAGAATTCTACCGCTCCTGCGGTATTGCCGTTTATTCGGCCTTTCCCCTGATTGGTCGGAATACCCCGGCAAATTTTTTTTTACTCTGAGATTCATTATACCGAATTTCCCGGCGATAAGCAACGGGTATTTTGCTTTGGGGATAAAAAACCGTGCCGATTATCCGGCAAAATTGATTTCCCCAGCGGAACAGCTTGCTATTTTTTCCCGCGTGGTTTATAATGGAATCGACAAAAGCACGGAGGCGGGGCCTCCCGAAAAACGAAGAACATGATTCAGGAGGTATAACGCATGGATTTGAAGGGGAAAAGCTTTTTAAAGCTGCTGGACTTTACGCCGGAGGAGATTGAGGGCCTGCTGGATCTGGCCGCAGAGCTGAAAGCGAAGAAAAAGGCGGGGGTTCCCCACGACACATTCCGGGGGAAGAATATCGCTCTGATTTTTGAAAAAACCAGCACCCGCACCCGCTGCTCTTTTGAGGTGGCGGCCCACGATTTGGAGATGCAGGTGACGTATTTAGACCCGTCCGGCTCCCAAATCGGGAAAAAGGAGTCCATTGCGGACACCGCCCGGGTGCTGGGCCGGATGTTTGACGGCATCGAATACCGGGGCTTTGGACAGGAGATCGTGGAGGACCTGGCGAAATATGCTGGGGTTCCCGTGTGGAACGGGCTGACAAATGAGTTCCATCCCACGCAGATTCTGGCGGATTTTCTGACCATTCGGGAGCATTTCGGCCATCTGAAGGGCGTGAAGCTCGTGTATCTGGGGGATGGACGCTACAACATGGGCAATTCCCTGATGGTGGGTGCGGCTAAAATGGGTCTGGACTTTACCATCTGTGCGCCGAAGGCCTATTTTCCGGTACCGGAGCTGGTGGAAACCTGCCGGGCCATTGCCGGGGAGACGGGAGCCACCATCACCCTCAGCGAGGAGCCGATGCAGGCTACCCAGGGCGCAGATGTTCTGTACACGGATGTGTGGGTTTCCATGGGCGAGCCGGTAGAGGTTTGGGAGCAGCGGATTCACGACCTGGCTCCCTATCAGGTCAACCAGGCGCTGATGGACAACGCCGGTTCTCAGGCCAGGTTCATGCACTGTCTGCCTGCGTTCCATGATTTGAAAACCACGATTGGCAAAGAGATGGGTGAGCGCTTTGACCGGGACTCCATGGAGGTGACGGACGAGGTGTTTGAAGGCCCGCAGTCCATCGTTTTTGACGAGGCGGAGAATCGGATGCACACCATCAAGGCGGTGATGGCAGCGACACTGTGATAATGGGTTGCCTGCCGGAGAAAAAAGTTTGATTTAATACTTTTGTAACAAAATATCATGAATTTCTGTAACACTCTGCCCCTATAATAAAATCACGTTGTAGGTGAGTTTCTTTTTCATTTCTATCCTCTTTTCTTGAGTCAGGGCCGATCAAAGGATCGGCCCTGCATTCATTTTACTCAAAATGGAATGCGCCCCGCCAAACGGCGGGGCGCAAAGTGCGTAAACGAGTTAAATAACATATTCCGGAGAACCGGGTTCTGCCGATTCGTCCAAAGGTGGCTCTGTTCCATCCGTCTTTTTGGGGGTCAGGGTGGTCAGGTCATACGGTGTAGTCTGGTAGACGTAGAAATTCAGCCAGTTGGAGAAAATCAGCTGACCGGTGGAGCGCCACCGGACGATGGGCGTTTTGGTGGGGTCGTCGTCCGGGAAGTAGTTGTAGGGAACATGAATGTTCAGACCCTTTTCCACATCCCGCCAATATTCAGTAGCCAGCGTGTCTGCGTCGTATTCCGGATGGCCGAACATGAAGAAGTGGCGGTTGTCCTGGCTCTTTATCATGAAGGGGCCAGCCTCCTTGGAGGCGGCCATCAGCTCCAGCTGGGGCAGCGCGAACAGATCATCGGTGTGAATCCCTGCGTTGCGGGAGTGGGGAGCCAGAAATACGTCGTCCATGCCGCGGAACAGGGGAGAGTTCTTCTTCGTGATAATATGAGGAAACACGCCGAACAGCTTCTCCGGTAGAATCACCTTGTTGATACCATAGTGATAATACAGACCGGCAAAAGCGCCCCAGCAGCTGTGCATGGTGGAATGAACATGATATTTAGACCACTCCATGATCTCGCAAAGCTCGTCCCAATAGGCAACCTCCTCGAAGGGAACCAGCTCCAAAGGTGCGCCGGTGATAATCATACCATCGTAGTAGTAATCCTTGACCTGGTCAAAGGTGCGATAGAAGGTTTCCAGATGGTTGCTGTCCACATGGGTCGGCGTATAGCTGGCGGTTTGCAAAAGCTCCACCTGAACCTGGAGGGGCGTGTTGGACAGCTTCCGCATGAACTGCGTCTCTGTGACGATTTTTGTGGGCATCAAATTCAGAATCAGAACCTTCAGCGGGCGGATGTGCTGATACATTGCACGCTTTTCGGTCATAACGAAAATATTCTCGTGTTCCAGCGTTAAGCGAGCCGGCAATGCGTCCGGGATTCTGATGGGCATGGATGGTCACTCCTTTGTTTGGCCTTACAAGGTTATATTACTACTATCATAACATACCAGTCGCCCGCGTTCAAGGGAAGATTTGCAAATTATTGTCCGCCAGTGACGGACTGCAAAAAAAGTTGAAATTGTGTAGGTGTTACAATGATACTTTACAAATGAGGGAAAGGAAAAAAGAGTAGCG
>JAJQBJ010000089.1 GCA_021203345.1 Oscillospiraceae bacterium | reverse complement strand
AAAGATGTCCTTTCTTCTTTTCCGGAGTGTAAAGTATGATTGACAAACCTACACGCGGAAAGCAAAATGCCGGAAAGTCGGAAAAAATCCGCAGAAATCCCCTTGCAAAAACGAAATGACGTGATATAATATCAAGTGTATAGAAGGTGTTTTATGAGGAGTAGGGTTTCGGCCCTGCTCCTTCTTGTTGGAAAAATCCGAGAAAGGGAACGTGCATGAAAAAAGTGACGGAAATCGCCGCAGAGCTGGCCCGCCCCTTCGTTGCGGCGGCGGGCTGTACGCTGTGGGATGTGGAATATGTGCGGGAGGCGGGAACCTGGTTCCTGCGGATCTATATCGACCACCCGGACGGGGTGACCATTGAGCAGTGCGAGGCGGTCAGCCGCCCGCTCAGCGATGCGCTGGACGAGGCAGACCCCATCGAGGGCAGCTATACCCTGGAGGTTTCCTCCGCAGGTGCAGACCGGGCGCTGAAAAAGCCGGAGCATTTTGCACAGTATCTGGGGACCGAGGTGGAGGTTCGGCTCTACCGGCCCCGGGACGGTGCAAAGGTGTTCCACGGCCCGCTGACGGGCTATGAAAACGGGGATGTGACTCTTTCCGTTGGGGGGCAGGAAATGCGCTTTCAGAAGAAGGAGATCGCCCTGACCCGCCTGTATATTGAATTCTAAACGACAAACGACAAGCCGCAGGACGGCATGATTGAAGGAGCGTATTTGGATATGGCAACCAGAAAAAAGAAGAAGAACGAAAAAACCGAGGAGGACTACGGCAGAGAGTTCTTCGAGGCCCTGAACCAGATCGAAACGGAGAAGGGGATCAAAAAGGAATATATGATCGAGAAGATCACCCAGGCCCTGATCGCCGCCTATAAGAAGGATCACAAGGGCGTAGGCGACAACCTGGTGGTGACCTGCAACGAGGAAACCGGAAGGATTCGCATGGTGCTGCACCGGGACGTGGTGGAGACGGTGGACAATCCCAACACGGAGATCTCGCTGGAGGATGCGCGAAAGGCGCTGCCCGGCGTGAGCCTGGGAGATGTGGTATCCTCCGAGATCAAGACCCGGAACTTTGGCCGCATTGCAGCACAGGCCGCCCGTCAGGTGATCATTCAGGGCATCCGAGAGGCCGAGCGGGGCATGGTCTATGATAAGTTCAGCTCCAAGAGCCAGGAGATCGTCACCGGCGTGGTACAGCGGGTGGACGCCAACGGCGGCATGGTGGTGCAGATCGGCAACGGCACCGACGCAACGGAGGCCTATTTGTCCATGAATGAACAGGTTGCCGGTGAGAGCTATCAGGTGGGCGATGTCCTGAAGGTCTATGTGGTGGACGTGCGCCGCAGCAACAAGGGGCCGCAGATTTTGATTTCGCGCACTCACAGCGGACTGGTGAAGCGCCTGTTCGAGCTGGAGGTGCCGGAAATCTTTGAGGGCATCGTGGAGGTCAAGTCCATCGCCCGGGAGGCGGGCAGCCGCACCAAGATGGCCGTTTCCTCTGACGACCCCAATGTGGATCCCATCGGCGCCTGCGTCGGCAACCGGGGCGCACGGGTCAACGCCATTGTCAGCGAGCTGCGGGGCGAAAAGGTGGATATCGTGAAGTACAGCGAGGCCCCGGAGGAGTTTGTGGCCGCCGCACTGGCGCCCGCCAACGTGGTCAGCGTGACGGTTCTGCCCGAGGGCAAGAGCTGCCGGGTGGTGGTGCCGGACGACCAGCTGTCTCTGGCCATCGGCAAGGAGGGTCAGAACGCCCGCCTGGCCGCCAAGCTCACCGGCTATCGAATCGACATCAAGCCGAAGTCCGTGGCCGACTTGGAGCCGGTGGAGGCAGAGGCACCTGCGGGCACAGCCGAGGAGGCCCTTTTGGCCGATGAGCCGGAGGAAGAAGAACTGCTGGCCGACTGATACGAAGGGAGGATGCCATGCCCAAGAAGATACCGATGCGGCAGTGCGTAGGCTGCCGGGAGATGAAAAGCAAGCGGGAGCTGATCCGGGTGGTGCGTTCCCCGGAGGGAGAAATTTCGCTGGATTTCCGCGGGAAGAAACCGGGACGGGGCGCCTACGTCTGTCCTGACCCGGCCTGTCTGGCAAAGGCCAGAAAGTCAAAGGCCCTGTCCAGAGCCTTTGATATGGCGATTCCCGAGGAGGTCTATCAGGCGCTGGAGCAGCAAATGGAGGCAGGCGCATGAGCAATATTTTAAATCTGGTTTCGCTGACCCGGAAGGCCGGAAAGCTAGAGGTCGGGGAGGAGCCCACAGCCGCCGCTGCCCGCTCCCGTCAGGCCAAGCTGATTCTGGTGGCGCAGGACGCCGCAGACAACACCTATCGCCGGGTGCGCCATCTGGGGGACAGCGGCAATGTGACCTGGGTTTCCGTCCCCTATACCAAGGCCCAGCTTGGCCACGCCATCGGCCGGGGAGAAACCGCCGTGATGGCGGTGATGGACATTGGACTGGCGGCGGCCATCGTCCGGGGGCTGGCACAGGACGACCCGGAGAAGTTCGCTATTCCTCTGGAGCGCCTGACCGTCAAAAACGAGAAGGCCCAGAGGCGGCTTCGGGAAAAGCGCCAGCACGAGAAAAACCTGAAAAACGGAACCTATCAGGCCAAGCGGCGGGTCAGGGAGCAGAAGTCGGCGGAGCAGCCGAATCCGCCCGAACCCCAGCAGAAGGCCCAGCCGGGACACGGCCCGTCCAAGGCCCGTTCGTTCCACAAGGGGCCTCGTCCGGCGGTCAATCACAGCGGCAGGAAACGCCATACCAAAGGCAGCGGTCGCAGCAACCGGTACGAGGAGTTTGGCCCGTCAGGAAAGCCCCGACCGGGACATCACAAGTCCCGTGAGTCATAAATACTTTGCGGCGAGACGTTCGCCGCCGGAATATGCAGGAGAGCCTGCAAGGGAGTATCGAAAACCGAGTTTGTTCCAATCAGAATGGGCAGAGGAACGGCCCGCTGCCCGTTCTGATTGGTGCAAGCTCACCGAATTATGGAGGTGGCCTATTTGAGTACGAATACGAAATATAAAGTGCGCGATCTGGCGAAGGATTTGAGCGCCAGCGGAAAGCAGATGACAGCGAAGGAAGTAACGGAGATTCTGACCGCCTATTCCACCGCGCCCAAAAGCGCACAAAGCTCTTTGAGCGCAGAGGATCTGTCCCTTGTGTTTGAGTATGTGACCCAGCACAACCAGGTGGACAGCATCGAGACTGTTTTTGCGGATGCGCCCGTTCGGGAGCAGCGGCCCAAGTCCGCACCCAAGGGGGAGCAAAAGTCTGAGGGCAAGGGCGACAACCGGGGCAACCGGCAGAACCGCGCTCAGGGCGGCAACCAGAACAGCCAGAATCGCACTGGCGGCAATAACCAGAACGGACGGCAGCAGAATGGGCAGAATAACAATGCTCAGGGGCAGGGCGGCCAGAACAAAAAGAACCGCAACCAGAACGGCAACGGTCAGGGGCAGAACGCCCAGGGACAGAAGCAGTCCCAGCAGAACCAGGGCGGACAGAAGCCCCAGCAGCCCATGTCCAAGGTGCCGCAGAAGAAGATCGCGGACACCCGGAAGCAGAACAGCAGCGTGAATCTGGAGCGCTATGACCAGCGGTTGGAGGATCTGGCCCCCGAGCGGGCCAACCGCATGAAGCAGGGCAAGGAAAAGATCCGCCAGGGCAGCCGGAACCGTCAGCAGGGCGGCTATGGCAGCAAGCGCCGTCAGGAGGAGCAGGAGAAGATGCGCCGCCTCCAGCGCGAGGTGGCGAAAAAGGCCCCGGTGAAGGTCACCATCGGCGACGAGATCGCGGTGAACGAGCTGGCAAGCCGCATGAAGCGCACCGGCGCAGAGGTGGTCAAGACCCTGATGAAGAACGGCTTTATGGCCTCCATGTCCGATGTGATCGACTTTGACACCGCCGCGCTGATCGCGGAGGAGATGGGCTGCAAGGTGGAGCGCGAGGTGGTCGTCACCATCGAGGAGCAGCTGATCGACGACTCCGCCGACCGGGAGGAGGATCTGGTGCCCCGCGCCCCCGTGGTGGTGGTGATGGGTCACGTCGACCACGGCAAGACCTCCCTGCTGGACTATATCCGGAATACCAACGTGGCCTCCGGCGAGGCCGGCGGCATCACTCAGGCCATTGGCGCATATCAGGTGCAGGTGAACGGCAAGCCCATCACCTTCCTGGATACGCCGGGCCACGAGGCGTTCACCGCCATGCGCGCCCGGGGCGCTATGGTGACCGACATCGCCATTCTGGTGGTGGCTGCGGACGACGGTATTATGCCCCAGACAATAGAGTCCATCAACCACGCCAAGGCGGCAAATATCCCGATTATTGTGGCCGTCAACAAAATGGATAAGCCTCACGCAGACCCGGAACGCATCAAGCAGCAGCTCACGGAGTACGAGCTGGTGTGCGAGGAATGGGGCGGCGACACCATTGTGGTGCCGATTTCCGCCAAGACCGGCATGGGCATCGAGGATTTGCTGGAGAATGTCACCGTCGTGGCGGAGATGGCCGAGCTGAAGGCCAACCCCAACCGCGCCGCCAAGGGTGCGGTCATCGAGGCCCGGCTGGACAAGGGCCGCGGCCCGGTGGCAACTCTGCTGGTGCAGAACGGCACGCTGAAGCAGGGCGATATCATCATCGCCGGTACGGCGGTGGGTCGTGTCCGCGCCATGACGGACTTCAAGGGCAGAAAGCTGAAGGAGGCCGGCCCCTCCGTTCCTGTGGAGATCATCGGTATGGGCGAGGTTCCCGGCGCCGGCGACAGCTTCTATGCCGTTGCGGACGAGAAGATGGCCCGGGAGCTGGTGGAGCAGCGGAAGCAGGAGGCCAAGGATAAGGCCAACGCCCCGGTGCAGAAGCTGAGCCTGGACGACCTGTTCAATCAGATTCAGCAGGGCGAGCTAAAGACCCTGAATATCATCGTAAAGGCGGACGTACAGGGCTCCGCCGAGGCGGTGAAGTCCTCGCTGGAGAAGCTGTCCAACGAGGAGGTGCGGGTGAAGGTCATCCACACCGGCGTAGGCGCCATCAACGAGAGCGATGTCATGCTGGCCTCCACCTCCAACGCCATTATCGTGGGCTTCAACGTTCGCCCGGATACCAACGCCCGGACAACGGCTGAGCGTACCAAGGTGGATATGCGGATGTACCGCGTGATTTACGACTGCATCGACGAGATCGAGGCCGCGTTGAAGGGTATGCTTGCGCCCAAGTTCAAGGAAGTGGAGCTGGGTCGGGTGGAAGTCCGCCAGGTCTACAAGATCACCAACGTGGGCATTGTGGCCGGTTCCTATGTGCTGGAAGGCAAGGTGACGCGGAACGCCCAGCTGCGGCTGGTGCGGGACGGCATCGTGATTCACGAGGGCGAGATCGCCTCCCTCCAGCGGTTCAAGGACTCCGTGAAGGAGGTAGCCGCCGGTTACGAGTGCGGCATCACGCTGGAACGGTTCAGCGATATCAAGGAGGGCGACATCTTCGAGTGCTTCACCATGCAGGAGATCGCCCAGTAATCAGTCTATGAGTCAAGCTGTTCCCCTTCGCCAGGCATGGCGGAGGGGACAGATGGGAGAAGCAATATGGCAAGTAATCGCATTGGAAGGATAAACGAGGAGGTTCAGCGGGAGCTGTCCGCGCTGCTGCGTACTGTGAAGGACCCCCGCCTGAGGGAGACGATGATTTCCATTACGGCGGTGGAAACAACCCCGGATCTGCGCTATGCCAAGGTCTATGTCAGCTGTCTGGATAAGTCCAGGAGCAAGGACGTGATGCGGGGCCTTCGTTCCGCCGCTGGGTATCTGCGCCGGGAGCTGGGACAAAGCTTGCGGCTGCGGTACACCCCGGAGCTGCAATTCACAGAGGACAACAGCATCGACCAGGGCGCTCACATTTTGGAGATTATCGAGAGTCTGGACATCCCGGAGGATGCGCCGGACGATGGCACGACAGAGGAGACAGAGGAATGAATCGACTGGAACCCAGACAGGCGGCCCAATGGCTGATGGAGCGGGACAGCTTTCTGGTGCTGACCCATATCCGCCCGGACGGGGATACCCTCGGCTCTGCGGCGGCCCTGTGCGCGATTTTGCGGAAGCTGGGGAAACGGGCGGCCATGCTGCCCAACCCCGGCACCACAGGCACCTATGCGGACTATGTGGCGGACTATTGGGCCGGGGCGGAGGAGCGCTTTGACCACGTTGTTGCGGTGGACATCGCCACCCACGGACTGTTCTTCCCGGAGGAGGAACCGTATAAGGGCAAGGTGGAGCTTTGCATCGACCACCATCCCTCCAACGAGTTTTACGCGGAAAACGTCTGCCTGGACGCGGAAAGGGCCTCCTGCGGGGAAATCATTCTGGAGATATCCCGGTTTCTGTGCGCCCTGGACGACGAGATCGCAACGCTTTTGTATATCGCCGTATCCACGGACACGGGCTGCTTTGTCTATGGCAACACCACAGCGGCGACCCACCAGGCCGCGGCGGAGCTGCTGCAATATTCCACCCGGTATCGGGAGGTCAACAAGCGCTGCTTCCGCACCAAGAGCTTTAAGCGTCTGCGTCTGGAGGCAATGCTGGTGGAGAACATGGAGCTGTTTCAGGAGGGAACCATTGCGGTGGTTTCCGTCTCCTGTCAGATGATGCGGGAGCTGAACGCCACAGAGCAGGACGCGGAGGATTTGGCTGCCTTTGCGGGACAGGTGGAGGGCGTGAAGGTTTCCGCCACCCTGCGGGAGCTGGAGGAGGGAAAAACCACCAAGATTTCCCTCCGCACAGACCCCAATGTGCTGAATGCTACCAAAACCTGCGCCCTGTTGGGGGGCGGCGGCCATGTGGCGGCCTCCGGGGCCACCGTACAGCTGCCTCTGCCCCAGGCGAAGGAGGCCATTCTGAACGCCATCGCAGCGATTCAGCAGGAGGGATGAGGGCCTATGCCCAACGGAGTTTTAATCGTGGACAAGCCTTCCGGCTGGACTTCAAACGACGTGGTGGTTAAGCTCAAGCACCTGCTGCATGAGCGGCGGGTCGGACACGGCGGGACGCTGGATCCTATGGCTACGGGCGTTCTGCCGGTGTTTGTGGGCCGGGCGACCAGAGCGGTGGAGTTTGCCGCCGGGGGACAAAAGGAATATATCGCCCGGCTGGAGCTGGGCCGCACCACCGACACCCAGGACAGCACGGGAACGACCCTGACTACGGCCCCCTGTGCCGTCACCACCCCGGAGCTGGAGCAGGCCATTCTCCCCTTCCGGGGGGATATTTTGCAGGTGCCGCCCATGTATTCCGCGTTGAAGGTGCAGGGGAAGCGGCTGTATGACCTGGCCCGAAAGGGACAGCAGGTGGAGCGTCCGCCCCGCCCCGTTACCATCTACGAGCTGGAGGTGCTGGAGCAGGTGGATGCGGTGAGCTGGCTCCTGCGGGTCAGCTGCTCAAAGGGAACCTACATCCGCACGCTCTGTCATGATATTGGCCAAAGCCTGGGCGTGGGCGGCGTGATGAGCGCCCTCCGGCGGACACAGGCCGCAGGCTTTGATTTGACCCAGGCGGTCACGATGGAGGAAATCATCGCCGCCAGCGAAGCCGGGAAAGAGGGAGAACTGCTTCTGCCGGTGGATACCTGCTTCCGGCAGTATCCGGCTGTGACGATTGGGGGCAGAGCGGAGCGGCTCTGCCGCAACGGAAACGAATTCCCTTGCAACGAAGCGGACGGCCTTTGCCGGGTCTACAGCAAAGAGGGAGAGTTTTTGATGCTCGGCTCCTGTCAAAAGGGCAGGATGAATACGGTAAAGAGCTTTTTCGAGGTCTGACGGTTGAAAATAGATTGGAGAATCCAGTGGAACAGAAACAAAAAGTGATTGCTCTGGGCTTCTTTGATGGCGTACATCAGGGCCACGGGGCGCTACTCCGCCGCGTGACAGAGCGGGCAAAGGAGCGGAACGCGATTCCTGCGGCAGTGACCTTTGACGCGCACCCCATGTCCGTGATTTTAGGGCGGCCGGTGCCGCTGATTAACACCATCCGGGATCGGGCAGAGCTGATGCGCCGGTGCTATGGGATTCAGGATGTGGAAATCGTCCACTTTGACGAGGGGATGATGCGTCAGCCGTGGCGGGCGTTTGTCACAGAGTATTTAATTGGACAGCAGAACGCCTGTCATGTGGTCTGCGGCCATGACTTTCATTTCGGCTATCGAGGAGAGGGCAATCCCCAACGACTGAAACAGGCCTGCACAGAGCTGGGCATTGGCTGTGATGTGATCGACAAGGTGGAGCGGGAGGGAATCACCGTTTCCTCAACCTATATTCGGAACCTGCTGGCCCAGGGCGAAATGGCCCGGGCGGTGGCCTATCTGGGACATCCCCACGTCCTCACCGGAACCGTAGTGCATGGGAAGGGGCTGGGCCGTTCCATCGGGATTCCCACCGCGAACCTGGTTCCCCCGGAGGGGCTGGTGCCGCTGGCCCGGGGCGTGTACGCTGCGAAGGTCATCCTGCCCGACGGACAGGCGCGGCTGGCTGTGACCAACGTGGGGATTCGTCCCACGGTGAACGACGGAGATCAGGTGACGGTGGAGCCGTGGATTCTGGATTATGACGGGGATTTGTACGGTCAGGAAATTCGACTGGAGTTTTATCACTTCCTCCGCCGGGAACGGAAATTCAGCGGCATTGCGGATTTGAAAACGGAGATTCAGAGAAATGCGGCGGAAACCCGCAGACTGCTTTGCATTGAATAAAAAATAATCGGAACGCTGGCCGTAAAGGGCAGAGCGTTCCGTTTTTTTATCGGCTGAGGTGTCAGCCTCGGTTGCAACATACAAAATATTTGAAAAAGTTGCGAAAACCCCCTTGAAAAACTGCATAAAATCTGTATAATGAAAACGTTATCAAACGGGCTTATCGGACAGAGGATGCAGGAATCGCGTCATGCTGTCCATTGTTGGAAGTTTCAATGTGAAAGAGAGCTTTGCTTCTCAAAGGAGGAAAATCAAACTATGTCAAACAAGTATGTCTATCTGTTCTCGGAAGGAAATGCCAATATGCGGGAGCTGTTGGGCGGCAAGGGCGCGAACCTGGCCGAGATGACCAACATCGGGCTGCCGGTTCCCCAGGGCTTCACCATCACCACCGAGGCCTGCACCCGGTACTATGATGACGGCCGCAAAATTGCGCCTGAGATTCAGGAAGAAATCATGAAGAATATCACCACCATGGAGGAGATCAACGGCAAGAAGTTCGGCGATCTGGAGAACCCCCTGCTGGTTTCTGTCCGCTCCGGCGCCCGGGCCTCCATGCCCGGCATGATGGACACTATCCTGAACCTGGGCCTGAACGACCAGGTCGTTGCGGCCATGATTGCCGGCAACGACGACCCCAAGTTCGCCCGCTTTGTGTATGACTCCTATCGCCGCTTTATCCAGATGTATTCCGACGTGGTAATGGGCGTGGGCAAGGCCTATTTCGAGCAGCTCATCGACAAGATGAAGGAGCGCAAGGGCGTAAAGTTCGATGTAGACCTGACCGCCGAGGATTTGAAGGAGCTGTCCGAGGAGTTCAAGGCCGAGTACAAGAAGGAAATCGGCGTGGACTTCCCCTCTGACCCCAAGGAGCAGCTGATGGGCGCAATCGAGGCCGTGTTCCGTTCCTGGGACAACGAGCGTGCCAACGTCTATCGCCGCGACAACGATATCCCCTATTCCTGGGGTACTGCCGTGAACGTCATGCCCATGGTGTTCGGCAACCTGAACAATAACTCCGGTACCGGCGTGGCCTTTACCCGCGACCCCGCCACCGGCGCAAAGCACCTGATGGGCGAGTTCCTGGTGAACGCCCAGGGCGAGGACGTGGTGGCCGGTGTGCGGACGCCCATGCGCATCGCGCAGATGGCAAACCAGTTCCCGGAGGCCTATGAGCAGTTTGTCCAGGTCTGCCAGACGCTGGAGGATCACTACCGCGATATGCAGGACATGGAGTTCACCGTGGAGAACGGCAAGCTCTATATGCTCCAGACCCGGAACGGCAAGCGTACCGCCAAGGCCGCGCTGAAAATCGCCTGTGACCTGATCGAGGAGGGCATGATCGACGAGAAGCAGGCCGTCCTGATGATCGATCCCCGGAACCTGGACACCCTGATGCATCCCCAGTTCGACACGGCTGCGCTGGAGGCTGCTGAGCCTTTGGGCAAGGGCCTGGGCGCATCTCCCGGCGCTGCCTGCGGCAAGGTGGTATTCTCTGCAGAGGATGCAGAGGAGTGGAACGCTCGCGGCGAAAAGGTGGTTCTGGTTCGTCTGGAGACTTCTCCGGAGGACATCACCGGCATGAAGGCTGCCCAGGGCATCCTGACCGTGCGCGGCGGTATGACCTCTCACGCGGCTGTGGTGGCCCGTGGTATGGGAGCCTGCTGTGTCTCCGGCTGCGGCGATATCACGATGGACGAGGAGAACAAGCAGTTCACGCTGAGCGGCAAGACCTTCCACGAGGGCGACTTTATCTCCCTTGACGGCACCACCGGCAATATTTACGAGGGCGTTATCCCCACGGTGGACGCTACAGTTGCCGACGAGTTTGAGCATATCATGGATTTGGCGGACAAGTATCGCCAGATGGAGGTTCGCACCAACGCCGATACGCCCCGGGACGCCAAGAAAGCCGTGGAGTTGGGCGCAGAGGGAATCGGTCTGTGCCGTACCGAGCATATGTTCTTTGACCCCGAGCGGATCGCCGCCTTCCGGGAGATGATTTGCTCCAACACCGTGGAGGAGCGGGAGACTGCTCTGGCTAAGATTCAGCCCTATCAGCAGGGCGACTTCGAGACCCTGTATGAGGCGCTGGAGGGCCGCCCGGTGACGATTCGTTTCCTGGATCCCCCGCTGCACGAGTTCGTTCCCACTGAGGAGGCCGAAATCGAGGCGCTGGCGCAGGCTCAGGGCAAGACCGTCACCGAAATCAAGGATATCATCACCGCACTCCACGAGTCCAACCCCATGATGGGCCATCGTGGCTGCCGCTTGACCGTCACCTATCCGGAGATCGCCGTGATGCAGACCCAGGCCGTGATTCGCGCCGCCATCAATGTTCAGAAGAAGCATCCCGACTGGACGCTGACCCCCGAAATTATGATCCCGCTGGTGGGCGAGGTCAAGGAGCTGAAATATGTCAAGGACGTGGTGGTCAAGACCGCCAATGCGGAGATCGCCGCCGCCGGTGTGGAGCTGCACTATGAGGTCGGTACCATGATCGAGATTCCCCGTGCCGCGCTGACCGCCGACGAGATCGCTACCGAGGCCGAGTTCTTCTGCTTCGGCACCAACGACCTGACCCAGATGACCTTCGGCTTCTCCCGGGACGATGCTGGCAAGTTCCTGAACAGCTACTACGACACCAAGATTTATGAGTCTGATCCCTTCGCCAAGCTGGATCAGAAGGGCGTGGGCAAGCTGATGAAGATGGCGGTCACGCTGGGCAGATCCCAGCGTGAGAACCTGCACTGCGGCATCTGCGGCGAGCATGGCGGCGACCCTGTCTCCGTGGAGTTCTGCCACGACATCGGGCTGGATTATGTTTCCTGCTCCCCCTTCCGCGTGCCCATCGCTCGGCTGGCTGCGGCCCAGGCTGCGATCAAAAATCCCCGCTGAGAACATTCCGGAGATCATCCCGGATTGTTGAATCGGTAAACAAAACGATAATCAAGGGCGCTGTCGTTCAGAAGAACGGCAGCGCCCTGTGCTTTCTTATGATTTAGTTCTGTTCCCCGAAGAAGATTTGCGTGCAGATTTCCGCCATTTCCTCCGGCGTTTGTGGCATATCGTGGAGAATCCAGTCCTTTACAATATTCAGAACCGCGCCCTCAAAGGCCAGATTCCAGTAGTGGGTTTTCAAATCCCTGGGAGGGTTCTCCCGTTCTGCCAGCGGGGACATGGCAAACACCATGTCCAGCGAGGGCTTCAGGGAGACAAGCCTTTTTGCCATGGTTGTGTCGTCCTTCAGCCTGCGGAAAATTTCAAGCGACCAGAGATAGGCGTCGTCCGGCGTCCGGGGAGATTGGAGGTAAACGTTCATCTCCTCCGCCACGAGGTCGGAAATCTCACTCAAAAGCGCCTCTTTGGTGCCGTAAATCCGGTAAAAGGTGGCGCGGGACACCCCGGCCTGTTTCACCAGCTCCGTCACAGTGATTTTTTGAAAGTCCTTTTCACTTAAAAGCTGAAACAGGGCAGCCCGCAGACATTCTCTGGAGAGCTGGTTGGCCTTTTCTGCGGAGAGACGGTGTATATTGCGCTTTTCCAGTTCTGATTGCTCGGTTTCCATACGAGATTCCTCCTGACCAATTGCAGTGAGACAATTTCGCGGTATCTGTCTTTTTTGACCTTCGCCCTATTGACGCTGTTTCGTCAGTGTGCTATCCTTTTATCAGATACATCTGTCTCATAAAAACAATTGTATCATATCATCGGGCGGCTGTCAATGCGGCGTGTATCGGAAAGCGCAGCCGGCCCCGGAAAAAGGACGTTGAGCTTTATGAAAACACGAAAAGAAACCCTGAATAATCTGGTTATGAGCCTTTGCGAGATTGTAATTGGTGTTTTGCTGCTCATCAACCCCATCGGCTATACCACCGGCATTTTGGTTGTGCTGGGCGTGGTGCTGGCGCTGGCGGGCCTTGTCAGCGCCGTTGCCTATTTTCGTCAGCCCCCGGAGGAGGCGGTTCTGGGACATCAGCTCTCCATCGGATTGATTGAGATCACCGTTGGCCTGTTCTGCGCCCTTCGCGCCAAATGGCTGATTGCCACGGTGCCGGTGCTGATTCTGCTCTACGGCGTTGTCCTGCTGGTGACGGGCTTTGTCAAGATTCAATGGGCCATTGACCTGTTCCGCCTGAAACGGGGGCCGTGGTTCGTTCCCCTGATCAGCGCTGCGCTGGCGTTCCTGGCGGCGGCCATCATCTTTATGAATCCCCTGACCACCACCGCATTCCTGTGGACGTATACCGCCATTACGCTGATTGTGGAGGCTGTGGTGGATATCATTTCGGTCATTTTCCGGGGAAGAAAACGGCGGGAGGGCTGATGCTCCCGGAAAGCTGAGACACGAAAGGAAGGGACATTATGAAGAAAACGAAGCACAAATACCTCTGTCTGATGCTGGCGCTGTTTGGCGCGGCGGCGCTGAGCATTATCCTGTTTTTCCTGCTGTTTCGCTTTGACGGGTTACAGGCGGCGTTTCATACGCTGATGGGGGTGCTGATGCCCTTTGTCGTGGGGAGTGTGATTGCCTACCTGCTCAAGCCGAGCTGTAACTGGGTCGAGAAAAGGCTGACGGCTTTTTCCGAAAAGCGGGGCAAAAAGTCCCTGCGGGCGGCACCTGGACTGAGCATCGCCATCACGCTGCTGCTGGCCCTGGCGGTCATCGTCATTTTGATGGTGCTGGTGTTGCCGACCCTGCTGGACAGCGTTTACTCCGTCCTGCTGCTGATTCCTGACAGCATCCGGAGCCTTGCAAGCTGGGTGATGCAGTATGTGGGCAACAACGAGACGTTGAGCAATTATATCACGGAGTTCTCCGAGGGCTTTTCCACCTCCATTCCCGACTGGATTTCCTCCACCGTCATTCCGAATCTGGAGCAGCTGATTGGCAGCGTGGCGGGAGGCGTGTCCGGCGCGGTGACGCTGTTTAAAAATTTATTCATCGGCTTGATTGCCGCCATTTACATTTTGGCGGGGCGTAAAAAATTTGCTGCACAGGCAAAGCTGCTGAACTACAGCCTGTTCGGGGAGAAATGGTCGAGCCTCATTCTGGACGAGGTTCGGTATGCAGACCGGGTGTTCAGCGGGTTCATCAATGGTCGCCTCATCGACTCCCTGATTATCGGTGTGATCTGCTTCGTGGGAATGCTGATTTTGAGGATTCCCTATGCGGTGCTGGTCAGCGTGATTGTGGGCGTGACCAATATCATCCCGTTCTTTGGGCCGTATATCGGCGCGATTCCCTCGTTCCTGCTGATTCTGATGGTCAGCCCGGTGAAGGCCGTGATTTTCCTGATTTTCATTTTGATTTTGCAGCAGTTTGACGGGAATATTTTGGGGCCGCGGATTCTGGGCGATGTGACCGGGCTGTCCGGCTTCTGGGTGCTGTTCGCGATTTTGACCTTTGGGGGATTGTTCGGCTTTGTGGGGATGCTGATTGGCGTGCCGGTGTTTGCGGTGCTCTATGACATCGTGCGGAAGCTGGTGCATTACGGCGCGGAGCGTCGCCGGGATGCAAAACCGACGGCAGTGTCCGCCACAGAAGAACCGGACGCGGCTGCACCGGCGGAAAAATCTTGATAAAAAGGCAAAAGAACGCCGATTTCATAAAAAGTTAAGAACTTTTTCAGTGAAAATTAAGAACCTTTTCAGAAGCATGTGCTATACTGTCCTCAACAGCGAAACAGGGAGGCTATTTACGATGATGATATTATTCGTTGTTGCGCTGGTCGCAGAGGGCTGTATTTTGGTGCGGGAGGTTTCCCGCGCAAAGCATAACGACAAGGAACAGCAGGAGCATCAGCCGACGGGCGGGAGTGCTGTTCGGATATAAAAGGGGAAAACCGGTATTCTATATTAAAAATAGATTTTTCAAACAGGATATTGTAAAAACCGGGAGGATTGCCATTTACATGACAATCCTCCCGGTTTTCGTGACGAAGTTTAGGAACCCCTGTATTGGCTATTGCTCTTGAGAGGTCTGCTGTTCTTGCTGCATCCTGTCCCGGACAGCCTGTAAGATATATCCTTGGAGGCTTTGTCCGGCGGCGGCAGCGGCGGCGCGAATTGCTTCGCCCTCTGCCTTTGGGGGCTGAATCTTAATTAAATCTAATTTAGCCAGATGTCGAGCGTTAGCCGCCCGTTGTGCAGGTGTACTCATTGAATCGCCTCCTATGCTTATTTTAGTATATCCATTCTGTGCATCCTGCTTTTTTAGCAAAGGATACAATTTTTCCACTTTTTCGGTTCTAAATTCAAAAATTCCGCATATCATAGAAGCAGAAGCCCATATGCAGAAGGAGGATGTCATATATGGAACCACGTCAGGCGTTAGATCCCCAACAATTTGCCCGGATATGGGGCCGGGTGACGGAGGCCGGCGGCGACAGCAGGCTCCAGGTCATTCCGTTTGCCCGAAAGCAGGAGAGCCTAGGGAAAGGCTCGGTCTGCCACAATCGTTTCCTGCGGCAGCGGGTGCGGGAGGAACTGACCGATTGGCGCACCTGCACCTGGCTGGCCTCGTTTGGCCCCGGCTGGCAGACCATGCGCTCCGTGGCCGGGGACGAGCTGTGTCAGGCGAAGCGCCTGTCTACCGCCAGCTTTCTCATCACGGGGGAACAGTATTTTCCCCGGCAGCAATGCCAGCCCCTGCGAAGTCCCAGCTGGCAGGAGGGGATGCGAACCATGTTCCTGCGGGCCAAAGAAGCGTCGGAGCTGTACCGCCGGGAGGCGGATCAGACCCGGGACGACAGTTTGCGGGAGCTGTTTCAAAGCCTGAGCCAGGAGGAATCCCTTCACGCCCTGCACATTCGCCGGGCGCTGGAGCGCTGGGGCTGAATGGTTTTCGCCGTGCTGCTTTACAAATCCGCAGAAACGCGGTAAAATAGGTAAAAATCTGCACAGGGGGCACGACCATGATTCAGGGCAGTACAAGAGATTATTTCACCCAGGAGGAGCTGATTCGCATTTACGAGGCGGCGGGCAGTCCGGAGCAGGAGGCGCTGGAGACGGCGGCAAGGTCGCTGTTCCCGGAGCGGATGGCGGCCCCAGAGCCGCCGATGCTGAAAAGCGAGACGGGCCTCCATGGCCGCTGGTTCATCCGGGATGACCAACCGGAGGAACCGGCCTATACCATTAAAAGCGGCCGGTGCTGCTGGGTGGGTATTTTGAAGGACGGAACGGCGCTGCCCTATTGAGGGCGTTTATTTCGCTGCGGCGGATTCCTGGGCGGTTCCGGTGACCTTCATGGAGTCCATCATCGGCTCCATCATATAGTAGGTGTAGGTGCCGGAGGCCACCAGTGCGCCGGAGTCGTCGGTCAGGTCGCACTGCATGACGGTGATGGTGCGGCCCGTCTTGACGCTGCTGGCCTTGCAATAGACCTTTTTGCTGTCAGAGACGGCCCGGATATAGTTCATGGTGGAGTTCAGCGTGACGCAGGAGCGCCCGCCCGCACAGGCGGCAATGCCTGCCACGGTGTCCATCAGGGTACTCAGGCAGCCCCCGTGGACGATGCCCCGGGGGTTCCGGGAGCCGGGGGTCACGGTCAGCTCGCCTGCGGCGGAGTCCTCCTGGACGTCCGTGACCAGAATGCCGTTGCGGGCTGTGAACAGCTCCGGCTGATTGATGCGCTCCAGCAGCGCGTCTGCATATTCTTGAAAATTGATGTTCATCGGTGTGTCAAATCCTCCATGCGATAAAAAGTGTAGGTGCCGCTGGCAACCAGAACGTTGTCCTGATATACGGCGGTGTGATAGGTACAGGTGAGGCCGGTTTCTCCCTCCAGCTGGGAGATCCCCTCCAAACGGCAGGGCCGCGTGACGGGGGTAAAGTAGTCGTTCTTTCCGTTGACGGTGACGCTGCCCCGGCCGGTGCCGGCCGCTGCCATGGCGGCCAGATCGTCCATCAGGGTGCAGAGAACGCCGCTGTGAACCTGACCGAAGGGGCCGAAGGAGTCCTCGGTGATGTCGGCGTAGGCCCGGCAATAGCCGTCCCCGATCTCGGTGATGACAATGCCGTTCAGGGAGCCAAACCAGCGCATTTCATTGTTCTTTTGGATGAGCCGCTGGCGCAGCTCGTTTAGATTCAGCTGAGTTGACATAAAAACCCCCCATTGAATGTTTTTATTTCCATTATAGCGGAATCTCCCGGAAATTGCAATTCCGCGCGGCACAGATACGCTGTGCAAAACAGAAAGATAGGTGACAAATTATGCTATATTTGATTGCGGTGATTTTGCTGGTGGCGCTGGACCAGGTGGTGAAGGCACTGGTGCGGGGCCTGATTCCTCTGGGAACCTCCGTGAGCTTTATTCCTCACATTTTAAATCTGACTTACATCCGGAATACGGGCGCGGCCTTTTCCAGCCTGGAGGGGAAAACGTTTTTCCTGGGCATCGTATCAGCGCTGGTTTCTCTAGTGCTGATTTATATGCTGGCAAAGCCGGTGGTGCGCCATCCGGTGGGACGGTGGATCGTCACCGTGGTACTGGCGGGGGCTTTGGGAAACATGATTGACCGGTTTTTCCTCGGCTATGTGACCGATATGTTCCAGACGGTATTTATCAATTTCGCCGTGTTCAATGTGGCGGACATCTATGTGGTGCTGGGTGTCATTGCTCTGGCGGTTTACGGCGTTTTCTTCTGGGACAGGCTGGAGCCGAAAAAGGACGCCGCCACTGAGAAGGCCCCGGAGGTCGAGCCGGAGGAGAAGCCGTGACCACATTGGAGATTGTCGCCCGGGACAGCGGACAGCGGCTGGACGCTTTTCTCTGCGGCGAGGTGGAGGGCCTGACCCGCTCTGCGGTGCAAAGGCTGATGGAAAAGGGCATGGTGCAGTTGGACGGCGTTCCGTTGAAGAAAAATGCCCGGACAACCGCAGGGGAGGTGTACACTCTGCTGCTGCCTGACCCGGAGCCGGTGGAGATCGCCCCGCAGAATATCCCGCTGGATGTGGTATACGAGGACGGCGACGTGATCGTGGTGAACAAGCCCGTGGGGCTGGTGGTGCATCCCGCGCCCGGCCACCCGGACGGAACACTGGTGAATGCGCTGCTGTACCATTGCGGGGATTCCCTCTCCGGTATCAACGGAGAACTGCGCCCCGGTATCGTTCACCGCATTGACCGGGACACCAGCGGCCTGATTATCGCCGCGAAAAACGACGCCGCCCACCTGGCGCTGGCGGAGCAGCTCAAGGATCACTCCCTGGCCCGCACCTACGAGGCCGTGGTGGTGGGGAACCTCCGGGAGGATACCGGCACCGTGGACGCTCCCATCGGGCGGCATCCGGTGGATCGGAAAAGGATGTGCGCCAACGAGAAAAATGGCCGCCCCGCCGTGACCCATTGGACGGTGCTGCAGCGGTTCCCCGGCTACACCCATGTACAGTGTCAGCTGGAGACAGGACGCACCCACCAGATTCGGGTTCACATGGCCTATATCGGCCACCCGCTTTTGGGGGATACTGTTTACGGGGCAAAAAAGCCCTATCCCGGTCTGACGGGGCAATGTCTCCACGCCCGGCGGCTGACCTTCACCCATCCTGCGACAGGGGAGAGGATGACGGTGGAGTGTCCATTGCCGGCCTGGTTCGAGGCGGTGATGAAACGGTTAGCCGCAAGGATATAAGACAACTCGGAATCATTCTCAATTTTGAAAAATGTGTGAATTTTTCCTGTGCCCTCTTGTATTTTTCCGTGCTGTACCTATAATAAAAACAGAAACCTGCTGCACCATGCAGCGCACACTTCTGAACGGGAGGACAAGCCCGTCAGAACAGGAGAAAGGAGTATCTTTATGTTAGACGCAACGGTGGCAAAGCTGCTGAACGAGCAGATCAATGCAGAATTTTATTCCGCGTATCTGTATCTGGACTTCTCCAACTATTACAAGGACGAGTCTCTGGACGGTTACGCCAACTGGTTCTATGTCCAGGCCCAGGAGGAGCGGGATCACGCCGTTCTCATTCTGCAATATATGCAGAGAAACGACGAGAAAATCACGCTGGAGGCCATTGCCAAGCCGAACAAGCCCTGCGAGAAGCTCTCTGATCCGCTGGAGTACAGCCTGGAGCATGAGCGGTATGTGACCTCCCTGATTCACCGCATCTATGGGGCGGCGCTGGCGGTCAACGACTTCCGCACCATGCAGTTCCTGGACTGGTTCGTGAAGGAACAGGTCGAGGAAGAGGACAACGCGGACACCAACCTGAAGCGGTTCCGCCGGTTCGGCTCCGATACCAAGGCCCTGTATGACCTGGACAACGAGATGTCTGCCCGTACCTATACTGCGCCCTCTTTGACCGTCTAAACGGCAAGAATAGGGCGGCATTATGACCGATTCGCACCCCCTGTCCATTGGGCAGGGGGTGTTTAACCTGTGTTAATTTCCATAAAATAGCAGCCGTTTGTAAAAAAACATATTTTTGTCCGGCACAGAAAGGGCTTTTTGCAGAAAAAGTTGCAAAAATAAATATAAGTGGCCGTTCTTCTCCGGCTTTTAACGGAAATTTTTGATATTCGGCTTTACAAAGCTAAAAAAAAGTGATATATTATAGGCAGAAACCGAACCGGTATCAAAAGGTGTTCGAAAGGAGCCTGAATTTATGAAATGTCCCTATTGCGGTCATCTTGACAGCAAGGTGGTGGATTCCCGTCCCGCAGAGGAGGGGGCCAGCATCCGTCGGCGCCGCGAGTGCCTTTCCTGCCAAAAGCGCTTTACCACTTACGAAACGGTGGAGAGCCTGCCTCTGGTCGTCGTAAAAAAGGACGGCAGCCGCCAGACCTTCGAAAAGCGGAAGGTACTCAACGGCATGATTCGTGCCTGTGAAAAGCGCCCGGTTTCCATTGATACGCTGGAGGCAATCGCAGACCAGATCGAGCAGAATATTCAGAACTCGCTGGAGCGGGAATACAGCACAGAAAAAATCGGCGAGCTGGTCATGGAGAACCTGAAAAAGGTGGACGAAGTGGCCTATGTTCGTTTTGCCTCCGTCTATCGTCAGTTTAAAGATATCAATACGTTCATGGCGGAGCTGAACAAGCTCCTGCAGGAAAAATAATGCGGGGACTTGCGCCCGCCGCGATTGGAGGAATTTCTCATGGCAAAACTCACAGATGAACAAAAGAAAGCTATGAAGCAAGGTGCCAAGGAGGTTGTGGAAGATATGAAGGAAGTTGCAAGCAAGGCTGCCAAGACGGTGAAGCCCGTGACTGACGCGGCAAAGACCACGGTGACACAGGCCACCAAGCGGGTCGTGATGAAGCCGGAGGTCTATGTGCAGTTCAATCAGAAGGAGGTCCTGACCACCGATTTGGTGCAGGCTGCCAAGGTCGCCTATAAGGAGGCGGGGAACCGGGCCGCTGTCCGCTCCCTCAGCGTCTACGTCAAGCCGGAGGAAAACGCGGCCTATTATGTGATCAACGAGACCTTTACAGGCAAAATTGATCTGTAAAACAACGCTTCCATCAGCGGCTCGGCAGGCGAGCCGCTGATTTTTTTGACCAAAGGAGAATCAATATGAAGTACACATTTTCGCAGTATCAGGAAAGCGCCGACTATATCCGGGGGAAGATCGGTCAATTCTGTCCCAAGGTCGCCATGATCCTCGGCTCCGGGCTGGGCTATCTGGGCGACGTGGTGGAGGACGCTGTGCGGGTGCCCTATGGGGAGATTCCCGGGTTTTGCACCTCCACGGCCCCCGGCCACAAGGGACAACTGGTGTTCGGGATGCTGGAGCATCAGCCTGTGGCGGTGATGCAGGGACGGATGCACCATTACGAGGGCTATTCCTATGAGGAGGTTAGCTATGCCGTGCGGGTGCTGCGCCTGCTGGGGGCGGAGAACCTGATTGTCACCAATGCGGCGGGCTGTATCAATACGGATTGGAACGCAGGAGATTTGATGCTGATTACCGACCAAATCAAATTGTTCCTGGAGTCCCCGCTGCGGGGCGAAAATCTGCCGGAGTTCGGCTGCCGGTTCCCGGATTCCACCCATCTGTATACCCCGGAGCTTTTGGAGCTTGCCCGCTCCGAGGCAAAGGAGCAGGGGATCACCCTGCGCGAGGGCGTGTATATGTACTTCCCCGGCCCCCAGTACGAGACGCCGGCGGAAATTCGCGCCGCCCGCATTTTGGGGGGAGACGCCGCCGGGATGTCCACGGCCCCGGAGGTCATTACAGCGGCCCACTGCGGCATGAAGGTGCTGGGCTTTACCCTGCTGAGCAACATGGCTGCGGGGATTTTAGACCAGCCTTTGACCGAGCAGGAGGTGCTGGATGCGGCGGCAGCCGGGCAGGAGCGGTTCTCCGCGCTGGTGCGGGGGTGCCTGAGAAGGATGTGAGGCGAGGTCGAGGCTAGTCCCTGCCCGGAGGCAGCTCCCCCGCGATTTCCCGAAGCAGCGTCTCATCCCGCAGGGTCAGGGAGCGGTAGCCGGTTTCCAGGATGCCCCGGCGGGAGAAGTCGTTCAGGATGCGGCTGACCGTGACCCGGGTCACGCCGATGGTGGTAGCCAGCTCCTCCTGAGAAGTGCGGATGGTGCGCTGCCCGGCGAAGGCCCCCAGCAGGAGCCGCGCCAGGCGCTGATCCGCCTGTAGGAAGGTGGCGTCGTCCAGCTGGTCGGACAGCAGCCGCACGGTGCGGGCCAGGTATTTCAACAGAGCCATGGCGACATCGGGGTTTGACCGGATGATTTCGGTGATTTGCTCCCGGTTGACGGAAATCAGCTGACACTCCGTCAGGGTCACGGCGTTGGAGACACGGGGGCGCTGGTCAAAAAAGGCCGCCTCCCCGAACAGACTGCCGCTGCGGTAGTCCGTCAGCAGCTTTTCAGCGCCATTCTCGTCGCTGATATAGGTTCGCACCCGGCCGGAGACGATGTAGTAAAACTGCTCTGCCGGGCTGTTCTGGACATAGAGAATGTGCTTTGGTGCATACCGCACCGGCCTGCGGCCCAGGGCCAGCGGTGACCAGATATCCTCCGGCAGCTGTAGCTCCGACAGGGTGAAATAGTCCTCGCGCTTCATGGTGCATCCTCCGCCTTAAAATGCAATTATTTTTTCAATTGTAACATACTTTACATTCATACGCAAGCGAATATGATAAGATAAAAATCAAAGGGGGAGTTCCCCTGTGAAGGAGGCTGTTATTTTATGGGAATGACAATGACGCAGAAGATCATGGCGGCGCACGCCGGCCTGGATTGTGTCGAGGGGGGTCAGCTGATCGAGGCCAGGCTGGACTTTGTCCACGGCAACGATGTCACGACCCCGGTAGCCATCGGCGTTTTAGAGCAGTATGGGATTCACGAGATTTTCGACCGGGATAAAATCGGCATTATCCTGGATCATTACACACCCTGTAAGGATATTAAGGCGGCGCAGCTCTGTAAGACCGCCCGGGAGTTTGCCCACAAGCACCATATCACCCATTTCTATGACGTGGGCGAGGTCGGCGTGGAGCACGCCTTTATCCCGGAAAAGGGGCTGATAGTCCCCGGTGACATGACCATCGGCGCGGACTCTCACACCTGCACCTATGGCGCACTGGGCGCATTTTCCACCGGCGTCGGCTCCACGGATATGGCGGCGGGCATGGCCACCGGTCTGAACTGGTTCAAGGTGCCTCCGGCCATCAAGGTCACACTGAAGGGCAAGCTGCGGCCCTATGTCTCCGGGAAGGACGTGATGCTGCACCTGATTGGCGAGATCGGCGTGGACGGCGCACTGTATCAGTCCCTGGAGTTCACCGGCGAGGGTGTGGCGGAGCTGACCATGGACGACCGGTTCACCATTGCGAATATGGCTATCGAGGCGGGGGCCAAGAACGGCATCTTCCCCGTGGACGACAAGACGCTGGACTACCTGAAGGGCCGCACCGAGCGGGAGCCGGTCATCTATCAGGCAGACCCGGATGCGGAGTATGTGCGGGAGGTGGTCATCGACCTGAGCGAACTGGAATCCACCGTCGCTATGCCGTACCTGCCCGGAAATGCCGCGCTGGTGAAGAACGTCAAGGGCATCGCCATTGACCAGGTGGTGATCGGCTCCTGTACCAACGGCAGAATCGGAGATATGCGGGCCGCTGCGGAAATTTTGAAGGGCCGGAAGGTGGCCGACAACGTGCGGTGTATCGTTCTGCCCGCCACCCAGGAGATCATCAAGCAGATGATCGAGGAGGGCATTTACATGGATATGCTGAACGCCGGCTGCGCCATTTCCACGCCCACCTGCGGCCCCTGTCTGGGCGGACATATGGGCTGTATGTGCGAGGGGGAGACTTGCGTCTCCACCACCAACCGGAACTTTGTGGGCCGTATGGGTCATGTGGACTCCAAGGTGATTCTGGCAAGCCCCACCGTGGCGGCGGCCTCCGCTGTGGCGGGTTATCTGACCGACCCGGCTGATCTGTAAGAAAGGGGAGAGGTACTGTGTCAAAGATTTATGTGTACGGCGACAACGTGGATACGGATGTGATCATTGCCGCCCGGTATTTGAATGACCCCAGCGAGGAAAATCTGAAAAGTCATTGCATGGAGGATATCGACCCTGCGTTCTCCAAGACCGTAGAGCCGGGGGATTTGATTGTAGGCGGAGCCAACTTCGGCTGCGGCTCCTCCCGGGAACACGCGCCGCTGGCGATTAAGGTGTCCGGGGTGAAGTGCGTGATTGCGGCGTCCTTTGCCAGAATCTTTTACCGGAATGCAATCAACATCGGGTTCCCCATCATGGAGTGTCCGGAGGCGTCTGCGGCCATTCAGCCCGGCGACCGGGTGACGGTGGACTTCAACACCGGCAAAATCGTGGACGAAACCCAGGGCAAGACCTTTCAGGCTGCGCCCTTCCCGGAGTTTATCAACGGCATCATCGAGGATGGCGGCCTGATGAACTCCCTGAAGGCCCGCGGTCTGGCGAAATAAGAGGAGGAAGCACAATGGGAAGCTATAAAATCGCTGTGATTCGGGGCGACGGAATCGGCCCCGAAATCGTCAACGAGGCGTTGAAGGTCATTGAAAAGGTGGGGGAGCGGTTCCACCACACCATTACCTTTGTAGATGTGGATATGGGCGGCAACGCCACGGACAAGTACGGCGTTTCCTACCCGGCGGGCACGGCGGAAACCTGCAAGGCCTGTGATGCAGTGCTGCTGGGAGCCGTGGGCGACCCCAAATGGGGGCCGGATCGGCCTGCGGAGCAGCGCCCGGAAACCGCCCTGCTGGCAATTCGGAAGGATTTGGGCCTGTTCGCCAACCTGCGCCATGCGACGCTGCGCCCAGCGCTGATCGATGCCTGCCCCCTGAAAAATGAAATCGCCGCCAAGGGCATGGACGTTATGATGGTGCGGGAGCTGATCGGCGGTATCTATTTCGGCAAGCGGGAGCGCTATGAAACCGAGGATCGGGGCGTGGAGTGTACTGATCTGATGGCCTACTCCGAAATGGAAATCGAGCGCATTGGCCGTCAGGCCTTTGAGCTGGCCATGAAGCGGCAGAAGAAGGTGTCCTCCGTGGACAAGGCCAACGTGCTGGAAACCTCTCGGCTGTGGCGCTCCGTCATGCACCGGCTGGCACAGGAGTATCCCGAGGTGGACTATGAGGATATTCTGGTGGACAACACCGCCATGCAGCTGGTTCGTGACCCGTCCCAGTTCGATGTAGTCGTGACGGAGAATATGTTCGGCGACATCCTCTCGGATGAGGCCTCCATGATTACTGGCTCTCTGGGTCTGTTGCCCTCCGCGTCCATCGGGGCCACCGCCCCCGGCCTGTACGAGCCGATTCACGGCTCCGCACCGGATATTGCCGGTCAGGACAAGGCCAACCCGATTGCCACCATCCTCTCCGTGGCGATGATGTTTAAATACTCCTTCGACCTGCCGGAGGAGGCCGCCGCCATCGAGGCCGCCGTGGACAAGGCGCTGGCCGACGGCTGGCGCACGGCGGATATCGCCAAGGCCGGGGAGACGGTCATCGGCTGCAAACAGATGGGTGATATCATCTGCGCCAACCTCTGAATTGAACAATCCATTGCGTACTCAGCGCCTGCCCGGAATCGGGCAGGCGCTTTTTGCAGGAATTTCTGCAAAATTGAAATGGGATTCCACCGGAATTTTGGCGTTTTTCCATGAAAAAAAACGGTTCCAGCGAAAAAATATGAAATTTTTCAAAAATGATGTTGCAAAACGGGCGGAGAACCGCTATAATAGGGTATGACATCAAACGAACGCTATCAATCGGAGGAAACGACTGTGAAAGAACTTTCTGCTATTGCATCAAAGGTACAGGCGTCCACCACTATGGCGGTGGACAGCAAGTTTAAAGAGATGAAGGCCGCCGGAATCAACGTGATCGGCTTTGGCGCAGGCGAGCCTGATTTTGCTACCCCGGACAACATCAAGCTGGCCGGTATCGAGGCCATTATCACCAACCAGACCAAGTATACCCCGGCCTCCGGTATGCCCGCCCTGAAACAGGCGGTGTGCGACCGTCTGCTGACGGATACGGGTGTGGCGTATCAGCCCTCCGACATCGTGATTTCCACCGGCGCCAAGCACATTGTCTATGTGGCGCTGAGAACCATCATCAACCCTGGCGACGAGGTGATTCTGCCTGCGCCCTACTGGGTTTCCTACAAGGAGCTGATTCAGATGGTGGGCGGCGTGCCGGTGATTATCCATTGCAGGGAGTCCGACCACTTCAAAATGACCGCAGAGCAGCTCAGGGCGGCCTGCACGCCCAAGACCAAGGCTCTGATTTTGAACAATCCCTCCAACCCCACCGGTATGATGTACGGAAAAGCGGAGCTGGAGGCTCTGGAGCGGGTATGCCGGGAGGAGGATTTGTACGTCCTGTCGGATGAGATTTATTATAAGCTGCTGTACGATGGAAGAACCTTTACCTCCTTCGCGGCGTTGAGCGAGGACGCCAAGGCCCGCACCATCGTCATCAACGGCGTGTCCAAGTCCTATGCCATGACCGGCTGGCGCATTGGCTACGGCGCAGCAGCGGCCCCCATTGCAAAGCTGATGGGAACCTACCTCAGTCACTCTACCTCGTCCCCCTCGACCATCTCTCAGGTGGCCTCCATCGAGGCCCTGGCCGGCCCTCAGGACACCATCGAGACAATGCGCCATGCCTTTGAACAGCGCCGGAATCATCTGGTGGAACGGCTGAACGCCATTGATGGCGTTTCCTGCATCGTGCCGGAGGGCGCGTTCTATGTGATGATGAACATCGAGCGTCTGGTGGGCAAGACCCTGTTCGGACAGGTGATTCGGGACACGGACGATTTTGCCGCGCTGTTCCTGGAGAAGGGCCTGGTGGCGGTTGTCTCCTGCGTGGGCTTTGACGCGCCCAACTTTGTGCGCTGGTCGTATGCAACCTCTATGGAGAATATCGACGGCGGCGTAGACCGTCTGGAGAGATTCCTGCAGGAGGAAGCCATCGAGGACTAAGCAACGCCGGAATACGCTATCATATCATGTAAAAAGGTTCTTTGCCCATCATTTGGATGAGGCAAAGAACCTTTTCTTTTTGTTTAGACAAAAAATCGCTGTGCGGTCAGGGTCAATAGTGATAGGAGCCGCCGCCGATAAATTCCCGAATCAGCGCGTCTTTGGATACAAGCTCCTCGTCCACCGGAAGAAAGTCGTTGAACGCGTCGATCATATCCAGCATTTCCCGCCGCCGCTGGTTCTCCTTGGGAATGGCCTTGAACAGAGGCTGGGCGTAGTGCCGCAGCACATTGACCTCATAGGGCAGGGTGGTGTCAAACATCAGGTTGGCCCGCCCTTTGTAGGGGGAGATATAGGCCCTTTCGCCCCGCCGCACGTTCGACCAGCCGGACATGGTATCGGAGGCGCTGGTGCCCCGGAAGTGATAGTCCCGCACGGCCCGCCGGGCCAGACGCACCCAGGTTCGCTTATAAATCACCCGGGTACCCTCGATAAAATCGGAGCTGGCGGAGATATAGATTTTAAAGGCGGAGGGGATTCGCCCGGCAATGTCGTCGTTCAGGGCGTGGATTCCCTCGAAAATGGCGATCTCGTCCTTGCGGAGCCGCAGACGGGTGATGCGGCTGGTGTCCCGCATCTGGGAGGCGAAGGAGTAATGGGGGATTCCGACCTCCTCGCCCCGGGCCAGCGCCCGGCACTGCTCGTCCAGAAGCTCCATGTCCAGGCATTTCGGGGATTCCAAATCATAGGCCCCGGTGGCCGTTCGTGGTGTAATGTCCGGACTGACGTTCAAAAAATAGTTATCCAGAGAGATGGTATGACTCAGCACGCCCCGGCGCTCCAGCTCCCCCTCGATTTTCATGGCGGTGGTAGTCTTTCCGGAACCGGAGGGGCCGGAAAGCAGAACGATGGGGCTTTCGGACAGATGAGCCAGAATTTTCTCCGCTGCGGCTTCGATTTTTACCTGATAGGCGGCGTTTGCCTCCGCCAAAAAGCCGGGCGCATCCTGTTTGACGCGGCGATTGACCTCTGATACGGTATAGGGCACGGAACTCCCTCCTTCATCGGTTCAGCAGCGCCTGTTGAAAGGGTACCAGCTGAGCCTTGTTTGCGATGATCTTCTCGATATCCCGGATGTACTCATAGGGATATTTGGGATTGGTGATACGAACGATTTTCCCGGTGGCGGGATTGGTGAGCTTGGTGGAGCCGCCGCCCCCCAGGGCCAGGATGGTGTGATATTCCTCCATGATGCAGATATTGTACAGCCCCTCAAAGCCGGGCTTGCACCAGCCGATATTTTCCAGACTGCCGGACATATATTTCTGCCGGTAGAGATAATAGGGCTGATACCCCGCCTGACGGAGCTTCGCTCAGGCGTAATCCAGCATTTGCGCCACCGTGTCCCCGTCCGGCAGGCCCTTCTGCTCAAAGAACAGCCGGGCGCCCTTTTTCAGGGCCAGTGTGTGAACGGTGATGTTCTCCGGGGATAAATCCAGCACGCCGTCCAGCGTATACTGGAAGCCCGCCAGATCGTCCCGGGGCAGTCCCGCAATCAAATCCATGTTGATTCCGGGAATCCCGGAGTCTCGGGCCATCTGATAGGCCCGGTAAATGTCCGCCGCAGTGTGACTGCGGCCCATGGCCTCCAGCACCTCATCCCGCAGGGTTTGGGGATTGACCGAGACGCGGTTGACCCCATGGGTGCGGAGAACCGCCAGCTTTTCCGGGGTAATGGTGTCCGGTCTGCCGGCCTCCACCGTATATTCTGTGCAGCGGGAAAGGTCGATATGCCGTTGCAGCTGCTCCAGCAGCCGGTTTAACTGCTCAGCGTTCAGGGTGATGGGCGTTCCACCGCCGATGTACAGGGTGCGGGGCACAAAGCCGGATTGGGGTAACAGCGCCCCTACAGCCTCAATTTCCCGGTTCAGACAGTCCAGATAGGTGGGCAAGACCCGCCTTGCGTGTTCCACGTCCGCCGAGACAAAGGAGCAATAGGCGCATCGGGTGGGACAGAAGGGGATGCCCACATACATACTCAGCTCATCGGGCCGCAGACTTTTCTTCGCGCTCAGCCCGGCCTGCGCGGCGTTCAGGGCCAGCTCCGTCCGCTCCGGGGAGACAAAATAGGTGTGAAGAAACTGCTCCCGCACGGCGGAAGCATCGTCCCCCGCCTCCAGCGCCCGGGAGGCCAGTTTGGCCGGGCGGATGCCCGTCAGCGCTCCCCAGGGCGGGGAAACGCCGGTGATCTCCACCGCAGCGTGAAAGAAGGATAGCTTCAAAATGCGCTGGAGCAGGCGATCCCGAACCAGCGTGTCCTCCGTCAGCTCTGACAGGGGAAGGGATTCCTCCCGCCGGGCGGTTTTGCCCTGCCAGGTCAGTACGGCCCGGGCAACCACCTGTTCTTCCAGAAATTCCAGCGTGGAAATTAGGGCGTTTTCGCCCGGCTGGGGTTCCGCCTCGGGGTACTCCGGCCTTTGGTCGGGGAACAGCACCAGCAGCATTTGCTCGATGGCATAGCGGTACTGGGGGCCGATCAGATAGAGCTTCATCCCCGTCTGACAGCGGCTTCCATAAAGGAATTGTAGCGCCGCTCCAGGCTCAGGCGGGAGGTGCGCTCGTGACCGGGATAGACCGCGTAATCCCCGGGCAGCTCGGCCAGCCGTTTCAGGGATTTCATCATCTCCCGGTGGCTGCCGCCCACAAAGTCCGTGCGCCCGCAGGAGCCGGCGAACAGGGTGTCCCCGGTGAACAGCGCGTCCTCCACCTTCAGGGTGACGGAGCCGGGGGTGTGTCCGGGGGTACTCAGCACCTCGATGGTCAGGTTCCCCAGGGAAACGGTGTCCCCCTCCTGATAAAAGTGAACATTCGGAATTTCGCCCACGCCGTTGCTAAACTGGTTGGGGGAAATGGCCTCCTGATAGTCCAGCCGGTTGATATAGACCGGAACGCCGGGGTGGAGCTTTAGCACGCCGGGCAGACCGGTCACATGGTCAAAGTGACCGTGGGTCAGCAGAACCATTTTGACCTCCATGCCGGATTTTTCGACCATTGTCTCGATGGCGTCCGCCTCGTCGCCGGGGTCGATAATCGCCAGGGATTTGGTGGCCTCGTCCCCCAGCACATAGCAGTTGGTTCCGATCATGCCGACGGGCATTGCGTTTACATACATAGGAATCTCGCTCCTTTTCAATGACAGATGGGTGGTGGTTCAGGAATGGACAGGACGGAGGCTTACATCAGCTCGTCCGTGTCCAGCAGGATGGTGACCGGGCCGTCGTTGACGGAGGCCACCTGCATATCTGCGCCGAACTCGCCATGCTCCACGCGGAAGCCCCTGGCCCGGCACAGGCTCATAAATTCCTCATACAGGGGAATGGCGATCTCCGGCCGGGCTGCGCCGGTGAAGCCGGGGCGGTTGCCCCGCTTGCAGTCCGCAAACAGGGTGAACTGGGAGACGACCAGCAGAGAACCGCCCACCGTCTCCAGATTCAGGTTCATCTTGCCTGCCTGATCCTGAAAGATACGCATGGCGCAGATTTTATCCGCCAGCTTTTTGGCGTGGGCCGGGGTGTCCTCCGGGGCCACGCCCAGCAGCACCAGCAAACCATGGTCAATGGTGCCGGTGACTGTCCCGTCGATGGTTACGCTGGCGTTCCGCACCCGTGTGACGACTGCGCGCATACATCCATTCCTCCTTCTATTCCTGTTATTCCGTTATCCGGCGGCCCGCTTGACGGTCATCACGCCGGAAATCTGATTCAGCTTGCTCATGACGCTGTTCAGCTTGGTCTGATCCTCCACATACAGCACCAGCGACACCATGGCAAAGCCGTCCGGCAGGCCCCGGGCGTTGAAGTTCTCCACCCGCACCTTGCAGGCGGACAGCGCCGCCGCGATATCCAGGGCCAGATTGGGCCGGGCCTTGGCGGAAACCTCCAGGGAGGCCTTGTACAGGCTCTGCTCGCTCTCCCCCCAGGAGACGCGAATCCAACGGCCCCGCTCCTCCGGCTTGACCTTGGAGGGGGAGGCGTTGGGGCAGTCCTGCCGGTGGACGGATACGCCGTAGCCTCTGGTGATAAAGCCAATCACCGGGTCGCCCGGTACGGGCGTACAGCATTTTGCAAATTTCACCAGACAGTTGTCCAGCCCCTCCACGATGATACCGGTTTTGGAGTGGGTGACGTGCTTCTCCGGCTGGGCGGCGGGCAGCGCCGTGGACACATGGGGCATGGCCGTTTCTGTCGGGGTGATGGCCTGCTGGAACAGGGCCTCCTGCTGGGCTTGCTCCTTTTGCTCCCGGCGCAGGCGGAGCATTTCCTCCCGCACCCGGTTCACTGCCTTGGCGGAGGTGATGCCGCCGTAGCCGATGGCGGCGTACATATCGTCCAGGGTGCTGTATTTCAGTTTTTTCAGAATAACGGGGAGCAGGTCGTTCTCCGTAATCATCGCCATGGAATAGCCCGCCCGGCGCAGCTCCGAATCGAAGGAGACCCGGCCGTTGACAATGTTTTCCTCACGGCGTTCCTTTTTGAACCACTGGCGAATCTTGCTTCTGGCCTCGTTGGATTTGCAAATATTCATCCAGTCCCGGCTGGGGCCATGGGCGGATTTCGAGGTGGAAATCTCCACCAAATCGCCGTTGTTCAGCTGGGTGTCAAAGGGAACGATGCGCCCGTTCACCTTGGCCCCAGTCATATGGTTGCCGACTGCGGAGTGGATGGAGTAGGCGAAGTCGATGGGAGTGGCCCCTGCGGGCAGGCTAATCACGTCGCCGTTGGGGGTGAACACAAATACCTCGTCGGAGAACAGGTCTACCTTCATCGTGCGGACAAATTCCTCTGCGTCGGTGTCCGCCTGGGCCTCCAGCAGTTTCCGCACCCATTCAAAGGTTTTTTCCGAGCCGATTTCCTCCCGGCCCGTCATGCCCTGCTTGTACTTCCAGTGGGCAGCGATGCCGTATTCCGCTGTTTCGTGCATCTCCTGGGTGCGAATCTGCACCTCAAAAGGGATGCCCTCCCGGCCGATGACTGTGGTGTGGAGGGACTGATAGCCGTTGGGCTTGGGGGTGGAGATATAGTCCTTGAACCGGCCCTGCATGGGATTGAACATATCGTGGATACAGCCCAGCACCGTGTAGCATCCGGCGATGTCCGATACGATCACCCGGAAGGCGTACAGGTCGAAGATTTCATACAGGGATTTCTGCTGGGTGTACATTTTCCGGTACAGGGAGTAAATGTGCTTGACCCGTCCGTACACCGTACAGGTAACGCCCTCCCGCTCCATGCGATCCTGGATTTTCTTCTGGATGCTGGCCATGAATTCCTCGTGGGCGGAGGCCCGGGAATTCAGCTGGTTTTCAATGTCCTTGTACCCGGCGGGGTCCAGGAACTTCAGGGACAAATCCTCCAGCTCCCATTTGATTTTCTGCATACCCAGCCGGTGGGCCAGGGGCGCATAGATTTCCAGCGTTTCCAGAGATTTCTCCTTCTGCTTTTTGGGCGTCTGGTATTCCATGGTACGCATATTGTGCAGCCGGTCACAGAGCTTGATGAGGATTACCCGGATGTCCTTGGACATGGCCATCAGCATTTTCCGCAGATTCTCCATCTGCTTTTCTTCCTTGGTGGTGTACTGCATCCGGGTCAGCTTTGTCACGCCCTCCACCAGATTCGCCACAGTGGGGGAGAACAGCTTGGAAATTTCCTCGTGGGTGGCGCCGGTGTCCTCAATACAGTCGTGGAGCAGCGCCGCTATCAGGGAGTCCATATCCAGCTCCAGGTCTGCGGCGATCTCCGCCACAGCCAGGGGGTGGGTGATATAGGGCGTTCCGTTCCGGCGGAGCTGCCCGTCGTGGGCGCGATCCGCATAGGTAAAGGCGGCGTACAGCCGGTCAAAGTCCGCGTTGGGGGTGTACTGTCTGACGTGATCCTCCAGGGCGCGATACTGTTCCAAAATCGGATCCATAAATTTGATTTCCCCTCTCTCCTGTTTTCCTCTTGTCCTATGGTTCTATGCTTCCAGGAGCTTTCGTAGCTCCTTCATGATACAGGATTCCTCCAGGTCTACCTTGCCGCTGGTGGGCAGGATGCGGATTTGCAGGTGGTCGGTTTTGGTTCGCAATGCAATCAGGCCCCGCTCGTCCATCACATCCAGACAGATCATGGTTCGGGTGTACGTCTCCTGAATCCCATAGGTGCGGGCGATTTTGCGGGCCAGCCGGGGGGCGGTTTCCTCCACTAAATCGGTGCTGTTGTGGTTGGCCAGATACCGCCACACCGCCACAAAGTCCGCCCGTTCCGGAATCAGCAGCGCAACCTCCTGGGGGGTCAGGGTTTCGCCCTGTCGATAGCGGCGGTAAAGCTGCTGCTCGGTCTGGGATTGGGTCAGGGCCTGCCGCACGTCCACGATTTGAAGCTGTACGCTGCGATTCCCCCGGAACTCGTTCACATTGGGGGAGAAGGCCAGATCGACCTTAGCTCCGGCGGACAGCCCCGCATCCCGGGGCGTGGCCCCGAAAAAGATGGCGTCCAGAATCACTCCGTCCTTTTTCACCCGGAATTTGGTGTGCCGCCCGCCGCCTACGGTGGAGACACTGACCACGATAGCGCCGCAGAGCTGAAAGATGGGCTTGGGGTTTCCCACGCCGGTGGGCTCCAGCACATCCAGCGCCGTGACATTTTCCAGATTCAACAGGGCGGCGTTGGACAGATTCACCTCCACCTGCAAATTGGAGGTGAGGGGCTGATTGTCCACGGACTGACGAATATAAGCGTCCACCCGCTGCCGGAACAGCGGAATGTTTTCCTCCAGAATGGTAAAGCCGGCGGCCAGCTCGTGCCCGCCGAAGGATTCCAGCAAATCGGCGCAGCTCTCCAGCGCCTGAAAAAGGTTGATGCCGCCAAAGCTGCGGCAGGAGCCCTTTCCCTTCCCCTCGGACAGGCAAATCATGAACACCGGGCAGGAGAACCGCTCACTCAGGCGGGAGGCCACAATGCCCACCACACCCTGATGCCACTTTTCGTCGGCCAGCACGATGGAGAACAGATCCTTTGCCCGCCACCGGGACAGCCGTGCCAGACATTCCAGATAAATCTCCATCTCGATGGCCTGACGCTCCCGGTTCAGGGAGCATAGGTTCCGGGCCAAATCCTCCGCCCGGGCCAAATCCCGGGTCAAAAGCAGCTCACAGGCCAGGTCGGCGCAGCCCATACGTCCCGATGCGTTGATGCGGGGGGCCAGGGTATAGCCGATGGAGGTGGAGGTGGGGACTTTTCCCTCCAGACCCGCCTCCCGCAACAGCATTTGCAGACCGGGCCGCCGGGGGCGGCGCAGCAGCTCCAGCCCCAGGGCCACGATAGTTCGGTTTTCGTCCACCAGCTCCATCACGTCGGCCACCGTTCCGATGGCTGCCAGGTCGGCATATTCCACCAGAATTTCCTCGGATTCCGCCGGGCCGGCCAGCGCCAGCACCAGCTTCAATGCAACGCCCACGCCCGCCAGGGCCTTGAAGGGGTACGGGCAGTCAGGCCGATGGGGGTTCACCACGGCCACGGCGGGGGGCAGTTCCTCCTTACATTCGTGATGGTCGGTCACCACCACGTCCATTCCCAGCTCCCCGGCCTGTATGACCTCCGCAACGGCGGTGATGCCGCAGTCCACCGTGATAATCAGGGAAACGCCCTGACTGCGGAGCTTTCGCACCGCCTCGGCGTTCAGACCGTAGCCCTCCTCCAGCCGGTCGGGGATGTAGGAAATCACTCGGGAGCCCTGACTGCGTAAATAGGAGGTCAGCAGGGCGGTGGACGTGATGCCATCCACGTCATAGTCGCCAAATACGGCGATTTTTTCCTCCTGGGCGAGGGCAGCGTGAATCCGCTGAACCGCCCGATCCATATCCTTCATCTTCATCGGGTCGTGCAAAAGCGAAACCCGGACGGACAGAAAATTCCGCGCCTGTTCCAGCGTGCTTAACCCTCTGGAGCAAAGGACAGCGGCCACCAGAGGGGACACGCCTTCCTCCAGCATCTCATTCAGGGAGGATGGGCTGTAGGAGGAAAGCGTCCAATTTGTATACTTCATAACAGCACATCCAGTAAAAAAGAAAATAATTTATAGTATTGTATCATATGTCCGCCGATAATGCAAACGTTTCTTCTGGGCTGCGCCGATTTTTGGCGGACTGCCGGACAGAAGAAAAAATCCCCCGCCGGGGGCAGATATGCCATCCCGACGAGGGAACGATTCGCTCAAACCCTCTGACTGACCCGCTGGGAATACTCCGCCCGGAAGTCCTCGAACTCCCCGTTATCCAGCGCGTCCCGAATCCGCTGCATCAGCTCATTGTAGAAATACAGATTGTGCATCACTGCCAGGCGCATGGCCAGCATCTCCTCCGCCTTGAACAGGTGGCGAAGATAGGCTCTGGAGAAGCTGCGGCAGGTGGGACACTGACAGCCCTCGTCCAATGGCCGGGTATCCGTCTTGTATTTCTCGTTTTTGATGTTGATGGTTCCGTTCCAGGTGAACAGCTTGCCGTGGCGGGCATTTCGGGCGGGCATAACGCAGTCGAAGAAGTCAATGCCCCGGGCCGTCCCCTCGATGATGTTGGAGGGAGTGCCCACGCCCATCAGATACCGGGGCTTGTCCGCCGGCATATAGGGCTCCACCTGGTCGATGATATCGTACATCGTCTGGGTGCTTTCGCCCACCGCCAGGCCGCCGATGGCAAAGCCGTCGCAGTCCAGCCGGGCGATCTGCTGCATATGCCAGACCCGCAGATCGGGGTAGGTGCCGCCCTGGTTGATGCCGAACAGCTGCTGCTGTGGATTTACACAGTCCGGAAGGGCGTTCAGCCGCTGATGCTCCGCAATACAGCGCTCCAGCCAGCGATAGGTGCGCTCCGTGGACTTTTTCACATAATCATAGGGGGAGGGGTTCTCCACGCACTCGTCAAAGGCCATGGCGATATCGCTGCCCAGGTTGGACTGAATCTGCATGGATTCCTCCGGCCCCATAAAGATGCGGTGCCCGTCAATGTGGGAGGCAAAGGTAACGCCCTCCTCCTTGATGTTCCTCAGCTGGGCCAGAGAAAACACCTGAAATCCGCCGGAGTCGGTCAGGATCGGCCCGTCCCAGTTCATAAAGCGGTGCAGGCCGCCCAGCTGCTTCACCAGCTCGTCCCCCGGACGCAGATGGAGGTGGTAGGTGTTGGACAGCTCGATTTGGGTGTGCAGCTCCTTCAAATCCGGGGCGGACACGGCCCCTTTGATGGCCCCCTGGGTTCCCACGTTCATAAACACCGGGGTCTGCACCGTCCCATGGGCGCAGGTAAACTCGCCGCGCCGGGCGCGGCCCTCTTTTTTAATCAGCTTAAACATATCGTATCCTCTGTTCTACAGCATAGTGCCTGTCAATCTTTCTTTTCGTCCACATCCGTCCAGGTTCGTTCACTGATGATGTATCGGGGGCGGACCTTGGTTTCCAGATAAATTTTCCCGATGTACTCCCCGATGATGCCCAGCGAAATCAACTGGATACCGCCCATAAAGCAGACCACGCAGATGATACTGCTCCAGCCCGCCACGGTATTGCCCAAAATCGTCTCCACAATGGCCCAGATGACCCCGATAAAGCCGAACAGGGCCGCGACAATGCCCAGACCGGTGATGAATCGGATGGGCTTGACGGACAGGGAGGTGATGCCGTCAAAGGCCAGCGCCAGCATTTTTTTCAGGGGATAGTGACTTTTTCCGGCAATGCGCTCGGCCCGCTCGTAGGGGACGCTGGTGCTTGGAAAGCCCACCAGCGGGAACATCCCCCGGAGGAAGATGTTTACCTCCTTATAGTTCCGGAACTCCTGGAGGACCCGGCTGGACACCAGACGGTAATCCGCATGGTTGTACACCACCTCGGCCCCCATGCGGTTCATCAGCTTGTAAAAGCTCTCCGCCGTAAAGCGCTTGAAAAAGGTGTCCGTCTCCCGGCTGGAGCGCACGCCGTACACGACCTCACAGCCCTGATGGTAGGCGTCCACCATCCGCTCCATGGCGGTGATGTCATCCTGACCATCGCAGTCAATGCTGATGGTGATGTCGCACCGATCCTTGGCCTCCATCAGACCCGCCAGAACCGCATTCTGGTGGCCCCGGTTTCGACTTTGGCTGATACCCAGAAAATGCTCGTCCTGTCCCGCCAGGGTAGAGATGATCTCCCAGGTGCGATCTCCGGAGCCATCGTTTACAAACAAAACCCGGCTGTCCGGCGCGATTTTTCCCTTCCCGGCCAGATCGTTCAGCTCCGCCAGAAACATGGGGGCCGTGATGGGCAGCACTTCCTCCTCGTTATAGCAGGGAACCACAATATATAACACAGGATTGTCCAATGTATTCACCCTCCCATCGGGGCTTTTGTCCCTTCGTTCTCGGTTGCTTTATTATACCGGGATAGAATTGGATTGTCAACGGCGGGAACGCCGGTTCCCCGTCCCGCATAGACTGGGGAGAAAGGGAGGGATGTTCTGATGTGCGGGATTGCGGGATTCTGTGACTACACCCGGGAGAACCGAACCCCGGAGCTTCTGTCTGCCGCAGAGGATATGGGCAGGACGCTGGCCCGCCGGGGGCCGGACGACCATGGAACCTATGCCTGCGGGGACTGCGTTCTGGTACATAGGCGGCTGGCGGTCATCGACCCGGAGCGGGGCGGGCAGCCCATGACCTGCCGGGAAAACGGAACGGAGTGGGCGCTGGTGTACAACGGTGAGCTGTACAATACGCCCGGCCTGCGCCAAACGCTGCGGGAAAGGGGCCATATCTTTGAAACCACCTCGGATACGGAGGTGGTGCTTCACGCCTGTATGGAATACGGCCCGGAGGTGGGGGCGCATCTGGAGGGCATTTTTGCCTTCGCCTGCTGGAACAGCGCACGGCGGGAGCTGATTTGCTGCCGGGATCGCTTTGGTGTAAAGCCCTTTTTCTACGCCTGGCAGGGGAGTGCCTTTGTGTTCGGCTCGGAGCTGAAAGCCCTGTTCCAATATCCCGGCCTGACGCCACGGGCGGACGATCAGACCTGGTGCGAGCTGCTGGGGCTGTCCCCGGCCCGGACGGCGGGACAGGGAACCTTTGCCGGGATTCTGGAGCTGGAACCGGCCTGTACGCTGGTGCTGAATCCGTCCGGGTTGACGCGGCGGTTTTACTGGCATTTGGAGAGCCGCCCCCATGCGGAGAGCTATGAGGACACGGTGCAGCATTTGGAGGCGCTGCTGTCCTCCGCCATTCGGCGGCAGCTGGTCAGCGACGTGCCGCTGTGTACCTTTTTGTCCGGCGGACTGGATTCCTCGGTGATTACGGCTGTGGCGGCAAAGGCTTACCGGGAGGCGGGGATGCCGCCGCTGGAAACCTATTCCTTCGACTACACAGACAACGAAAAATACTTTCACGCCTCGGCGTTTCAGCCGGACAGCGACGGCCCCTGGGCCAAACGGGTCAGCGATGTCTGGGGAACCCGGCACACGGTTCTGACCTGCCCGGTGGCGTCCCTGCCGGAGCTGCTGGAGCAGGCGGTGGAGGCGCGTGACCTGCCCGGTATGGCGGATGTGGACGCGTCTCTGCTGTGGTATTGTCGGCAGGTGGTGGAGAGCCATGTGGTAGCGGTTTCCGGAGAGTGTTCGGATGAGATTTTCGGCGGATACCCCTGGTTTTTCCGCCCCGATATGCTCCAGGCGGACACCTTCCCCTGGTGCCCGGTGCTGGCCCATCGTACCGAGGTGCTGAACCCGGAGTTGGTGAAACGAATCGGGCTGGAGGACTATGTGGCTGCCCGGTATCGGGCCTCGGTGGCGGCAACGCCCTGTCTGGAGGGGGAGGACGAGACGGAACGCCGCCGCCGGGAGGTGGGATGGCTGTCGATTCAGTGGTTCATGTCGTCCCTGCTGGAGCGGAAGGATCGGATGAGTATGTATTCCGGGCTGGAGGTTCGGGTGCCCTTCTGCGACCATCATCTGGTGGAATATGTCTGGAATATCCCCTGGACGATGAAAAGCAGGGACGGCGTTCGCAAGGAGGTTTTGCGGGACGCCTATCGGGACTATCTGCCCGCCGATGTGCTGCACCGGCCCAAGTCTCCGTTCCCCAAGACCCACCATCCTATTTATGAGGCCCTGATTCGGGCGAAGCTGAAGCAGACCATCCGGGACCCCAACGCCCCGATTCAGGGCATTGTCAACCGCAAGGCGCTGGAGGAGGGGCTGCTTCGCTCCGGCGGAGATTATGGAAAGCCCTGGTTCGGCCAGCTGATGGCCGGGCCGCAGATGATGGCCTACCTGCTTCAGCTGAACAGTTGGATGCTTCGCTTCGGGGTGGAGGCTTGAACAGAAAAACTGAAAAAACCCGAAAAAATGTACATTTGTCAATGATGTGAGCCTAGGAGAATTGAAGAAAAAGGTGGGTTCTGGGAGAAGGATTGTCTTGCCGGAGCGAGGGGC
>JAJQBJ010000061.1 GCA_021203345.1 Oscillospiraceae bacterium | reverse complement strand
TGGAAAGACTTTTTTGTTTTTTCACTGTCTACTTGACAGGGGGCACTTCAGAATCGTCTCCATGCCGATTTTTTGGGGGTGCATCCCCCGGCTTTCGTAGAACTGCTGCGCCCGGTCGTTGCCCGCCCAGACGTTCAGGGTGACGTTATAGCAGTCATTGGCCCGGGCGTAGTTCAGCACCGCCTGGTACAGCGCACCGCCGATATGACGGCCCCGGAGCGCCTCATCCACGCACAGGTCATCCAGATACAGGGTCTTAATATCGGTCAGGATGTTGTCGTCCGGGTGCTGCTGGAAGATACAAAAGGCGTACCCCATCAGGCGGTCGTCTGCGTCCGCCGCCACCAGGATGGGGCGGCTGTCATCCGCAAGGATGGCGGACAGCTGCTCGTCGGTGTATTTGCGCCCGCCGTGGCGGAACAAATCCGGTCTGGCCCGGTGATGCACCAGCTCCACCTGCATCAGCAGCTCATTGATGCGGGGCATATCCTTCGGCTCCGCTCTGCGAATCGTGATGGCCTCCTGCGCCATTGTCATGCCTCCATTCTGTCCGGGTTGCCTGTTCCGGCAACAAACTCCGGCACAAAGGGGTAAAAAACCTCTCAAACTGTCATTTGTAACTTTTTTCGATTTTCCGTTACAATTTGCTTTTTCTGATAAATTCTTGTTGTTTTGGTTGCCGGAAGGGGTAAAAATAAGATAAAAGTGATAATATATCTCTATTTATAGGTATTTTTAAAACTTTTTAAAGAATTTCTCCGGCAACTAAGTCGGCAACAAACCCGGCACAGAACCGGCACAAAGTACAAAAATGATGCCGTTTGCTTTGGGGAGCGGTAACTTTTCAGCGGCCTTTTTTTGCCCGCTCCAAAAATTCACCCTTGGTTGCCAGGCGTTGATTGCCGCCAGAGCGGGGCTTTTCGGTCTTACCCCAAGTCTCCGATGGAGCCGGTATAGCCGTTCACATAGCGGTCGTAGAATTGCAGCGCAATGGACGTGCGGGTGGTCGCCACCACGGTCAGGGGCCGCTCGAAGCAGCGATAGAACAGCATGGCCGCCGTTTCGGTGTCCGTCAGATATTTGTAATCTGACGCGGCAATGCCGCCGTACAGCCGGAAGTAGTAGTCCTGATTCTCCAAATCCACGTTGATCAGGAAGGCCAGCTGACCGTCCAGCGTGCGGTAATCATACCCGTTCTCCGCGCAGTAGGCCAGCAGATTGTCCTTCCGCACCCCGATCCACTGGCAGAGGCCCACACCCGCATCGTTGTCGATGTCGTATTCAAACCGGCACTCCTGATAGATGTTCCCCAGGATGCCGCAGGCTGCCTCGGTGGTGTAGCCGTTGGCCAGCAGCGTGTCGTATATGTAATCCGCCACGGCGTAGGCGTCCGTGCCGGTCAGCACCGCCGCCCCGGCCTGATAGCCATAGTCGGGGGAGGCGAAGCCGTAAATATAGGTGCCCCGATTGGGATAGGCGGCCTCCGGGTCGTCCGGCTCCCAGTGGAACGCATGGGTGCCCAGACAGCCGTTTTTCGCGCAGCCCTCAATGGTATAGACGGTTCCGGTCTGTACGTCGTACCGCTCCACAATACCCACCTGAATCAGCTCGCCCGCCTGCTCGGAGTAGTAGAAAATCAAGTCCCCGGTCTGCGGGAGATAGCCCTCCCCCCGGAGGCTGGTCTGACCCAGCGCCTCAAAGTAGCTCCACGCCTCCGTCACCGAGGTCAGCACCGTGCCAAAGGTGGTATTCCGTCCGGTCAGGCCCACCTGGTCTGCACACCAGTAGACAAAGACACAGCTCCAGTTCTCCTGGCTGGTGCCTGTCCAGCTCTGGTAGTAGTCGCCGTTGTTCTGTCCGTCGCCGTACAGCTCCAGCTCCGCCCGGGCGAGGCTCACCAGCGCAGCGCCGTTGGATACCTCCTCCAGCTGCTGAACCAGCCGATACAGCAGCACCACCGCCTCGGCGTTGGTCACATAGTCCTGGGGCGCCAGACAGCTGTTTTCGTCCCCCAGAAGGATGCCCGCATTCCGCAGGGCATCCACCGCTTCGACAGCCCAGTCGGAAACCTGTTCCTGGTCGGCAAAGGAAGCCGTGGCGTCCTCTGAGGAAGAAAGGGTAACGCCGCAGTTGGTCAGATACCGATACATCATGACCGCCATCTCCTCCTTCGTCACGCCGACGTTGGGGCCGAAAACCTCGTCCGTCAGGCCGGTGGCAATGCCGCTCTGCACCGCCCAGGAGATCGCCGCCGTGTACCAGAAGTCCGTGGGAACGTCCGAAAAGGCCACGGTCTGATATTGCTCGTCCGTCAGGTCAACATTGGCCAAATCCGCCAGCAGCTCGACGACCACCGCACGGGTGGCGGTCAGCTCCAGCGCCAGTGTGCCCTCCGGCAGAGAATCCAGATAGCCCAGCTCGTCCAGATAGGTCACATAGGGCGTATACCACGCCGCTTCGGTTTCGTCCTCCGCTGCGGACTCCCTCGCAAGCGCCAGGGACGCCGTCCCCGTCAAAAGGGACGCGGCCAGCGCTGCGGCCAGAAGTCTTTTTCCTATTCGAATCATGAGAATAAATTCCTTTCAGAAGTTTACTTTCGTACACAGGACAGTATTTTAACACACCCGGGCGCAAATGTCCAGTCTTTTTTGAAAACTTCCCCTTTTTTGACGTTTTCAATCATTTTTCGGGGAGATTTTCGTCAGATGTGAAAACAAATAAATGTACTTGTTGGAGCGAAATACCGTAATTTCAGCGCATTTATAGTCTAAAATATGGAAATGATATGCAGTCTTTTCCTTTTTCTAAGGATGATGCGCCTGTATTGTTCAAACTGTGAAATAACTGCCGCCTCTGGTTTGTTTTTTATCACAGAGGGGTTTTCTCGACACCGTTTCTTTTTGCCCCGTCAAAAAGAAATGGGGTTGAAAAAGCCCACTCCGAGATAGAAAACCAATCAGAAACAGCAATCACGTTAATCATTAGCCGTATCTGGTATAAAAGTCCCCCGACACAGGCTTTATACCTGCATCGAGGGACGCTATCAAATGGATTAGGGAAGCTCAGCCCTTAAGCAAAGGGATTCTCCGTGGGATAGGGCAGGCTCTTGGGCTGGTTATACGCGATATCCGCCACGCCGAGATACTTGAACACCTCGAACAGGGCCTTGCCGTAGTGACCGAAGGCCACCGCGCCATGGTGCGGATAGCGCTTCTGCACCAGCACATGACGATAGAAGCGGCCCATCTCCGGGATGGCGAACACGCCGATACCGCCGAAGGAGCGGGTGGGCACCGGCAGAACCTCGCCCTGTGCAATATAGGAGCGCAGGTCGCCGTTGGAATCGCATTGCAGACGATAGAAGGTGATGTCGGACGGCGCAATATCGCCCTCCAGCGTGCCGCGGGTGATGTTCGGCTCCGCGCCCTTCTCCAGGTTCCGGTTCTGAATCAGCTGATACTTCACAGCCCGGTCCTCGCACAGCTTGCAGCTGGGGGTATTGCCGCAGTGGAAGCCCATAAAGGTATCCGTCAGGGTGTAGTTGAACTTGCCCTTGATGTCCTCGTCATAGATGTACTGGGGGACGGAGTTGTTGATGTCCAGCAGCGTGACCGTGTCACCGGAGACGCACATGCCGATGTACTCGGACAGAGCGCCGTAAATGTCAACCTCGCAGGCCACGGGGATGCCCCGGGACACCAGACGGGAGTTGATATAGCACGGCTCAAAGCCGAACTCGAAGGGGAAGGCGGGCCAGCACTTGTCCGCAAAGGCCACATACTTTCTGGCGCCCTTGTGGTTCTCCGCCCAGTCCAGCAGGGTCAGCTCGAACTGCGCCATCTTGCGGTTCAGCGCGGCGTCCTGATAATACCGGCCCTCGCCCATTTCGGCGGCGATATCCGCGCAAACGCCCTCGATACGGGGGTCGTCCGCGTGTTCCTTGAAGGACATCAGCAGGTCAAGCTCGGAGTTCTCCTCGATCTCCACGCCCAGCTCATACAGGCCCTTGATGGGGGCGTTGCAGGCAAAGAAATCCTGAGGACGCGGGCCGAAGGTGATGATCTTCAGATTGGAAATGCCAATCAGCGCCCGGGCCACGGGGACGAAATCCGCCATCATCTGGGCAATCTCCTCGGCGGTGCCCACGGGATATTCGGGGATATAGCCCTTCAAATGCCGCATCCCCAGATTGTAGGAGCAGTTCAGCATACCGCAATATGCGTCGCCGCGGCCGCCGATCACGTCGCCGTCGCCCTCTGCGGCGGCCACATACATCACCGGGCCATCAAAGTTCTTGCCAATCAGCGTCTCCGGCGTTTCGGGGCCAAAGTTGCCCAAAAAACCACCAGCGCATTGCACCCGGCCTTTTTCACATCGGCCACGGCCTCCAGCATATCCTTCTCGCTCTCCACCGTAATGGGACACTCGTACAGGTCGTCCCCCTGATAGGCGGCCACGATGTTCTTCCGCCGCTGGGTGGACAGCGTGATGGGGAAGCAGTCGCGGGATACCGCGATGATACCCAGCTTTACCACAGGAATGTTTTCCATAACAGATTACCTCTCTTTCAATGAATACAAATGAAGCTCACTTTCACGGGATTTGTAAGCTCACCACAGGGAGCCCCCTGTTGTTGACCTGATTTAAATGTCAGCCTCCAGGTCGATATTGACGCCGTTCAGCGCCACCACCGCGCCCTGGGCGGCCTCTGCGCTGTCCGCATGGGCCAGCAGCCACTTGTTGCAGGCCCAAAGCAGACGATCCTCGTCGTTCCTGGGCGTGATATCCGGCTTGGGGCCGTTGGTGCCGTCAGGCAGCACGATCAGCACCTTGAAGCCCTGTCCCTTCTTCGCGCTGCACGGCGCATAATGCAGCGTGGAGCCGTACACCTCGATCATGGTGTTGGCGGGACAGTAGAACGCCTTTACCCTGGCGGTGTCCAGCGTGCTGTCCTCGATGTCGTCCAGCTTCGCCAGCAACAGAATAAAGTCCTGTACGCCCAGGTTGATCTCGCTGTCCCGGTGATACTCCAGACAGTTCAATTTAGTGTTGTGTCCGTTGCACTAGCCCAGCTGAACGGGCATCCCGCCGTATTCCCGGGCGGACAGCTCGGCCTTGAACGGCTCCAGCTCTGGCTGGCTGGGTACATACTCCACGCCCTCCGGCAGAGGGGTGCAGGCGTCCAGCGCCGCCGTGATCGCCTGATTGTCATAGCCGGTGATCACATGGCCGTAGGGCTTGAACGCCGCGTCATGGACAGACTGAATTTTCATGTTGAACACTCCTTATCCTCAATTCACAGGCCGCTCGCCGCCCCAGGCGACCACGCGGCTGCACAGCTTTTCCGACCAGGGGAGAAAGACCTGGGCCGTCGGCCCCACCAGAAAGGCACAAATCACTGTGTCCAGTCCCAGCGTGCCGCCCAGAGCGAAGCCGATGGCGGCAAAGCCCACGTCCACCAGAATCCGTATCACGCCGAACTTCCTGCCGCTTTTGTCGCTGATGACCACCGCCACCAGGTCGTTGGGGCCGGTGCCCGCCTCCAACTTGATCACAATGGTCATGCCAAAGGCGAGAATCACACAGCCCAGCGCCAGCACGGGAATCCGCAGCGCCAGCGGGGACTGGGCGTTGATGATATTTTCCAGCAGGATGGTGTAAACGTCGATGATCGGCCCGCCCAGGAACATACACAGCAGCGTTCCGATGCGGACATAGCTCCGGTCAACCACCAGCAGAATCAAAATAATCAGGAAGGAAACGGCCATATGTACCCGCCCGTGGGTCACAGGCAGGCCCTCCGGCCAGGGAATCACCCGAAACAGGCCCTGAATAAACACGTTAAAGGGGTCAGAGCCGAGATTCGCCTGGAGGAACAGCGTCACACCCAGATGGGCGACCGCCAGTCCCACCAGCAGCAACAGCACCCGAAGGGCGAACTCCCGGGGGCGTTTCAGCGTCATGGCTCCTCCTCTCCGGCGTCCTCCGATTCGGCCTGAGCCTGGAATTCCTCCACCACGTCGGACACATCGGTTTCATACTCCCCTTCCAGATGGCCGTAGTTCTCCATATCGGCCCGGGCCATCTGTGCGTCCAGCTCCTCGGCCTCCTCGTCGGTCAGCTCGCTCTTTTTCTTGATTTGATACCAGACATAGCCCGCATAGGCGAAGGTCATAATGGCCAGCAGAGACATAACCACCATCAACAGGATGGTCACGGGCATGGACATCTCCGACGCGCCGCTCCGGGTGTTTTGCAGCATCCGGTAGGCCATGTACAGGAAGTAGGCCCCCACCAGGCACAGAATGGTCACATGGGTGGAGTTGGCCCGCTGCATCTGGTAATCAAAGCGTTTTTTCTTCTTTTTGGGATTTTCGTTCTGATTGTTCTTTGCCACGTCTGTCACCTCAGCCGTTGAGAACCGGGAACAGGGTCTTGACGGCAGGATAAATTTGACGGAACCGCTGATAGCGCTCCTCGTACCGGGCGGAGATCTCCGGGTCGGGATGAATGACCTCCACCACTCTGACAAACTGCTGTGCAATGGCCTCTACCGTGGGATATTCCCCGCAGGCCACCATCGCCAGCATCGCGCCGCCGTAGCCCGGCCCTTCCTCCGAGGCAATGACCTCGATGTCCAGGTTGCACACGTTGGCGAATATTCTGCGCCACAGGGGGCTTTTTGCCCCGCCGCCGCAGATACGGCTCTTTTCAATGACAATGCCCTGACTGCGGGCCACCTCCAGCGAATCCCGGATACCGAAGGCCACGCCCTCCAGCACCGCCTGGGTCATATCCGTCCGGGTGTTGTCCATGGTCAGGCCGATGAACGTCCCCCGGGCGTTGGTGTCGTTGATGGGGGAGCGTTCGCCCATCAGATAGGGCAGGAAATACACATGGTTCCGCCCCAGCATCTCATCTGTAATCCCGGCCTGGGCCGCGCCGTAATCCGACGTGCCGAGAATGTCGTCCATCCACCACTTGTTGCAGGAGGCGGCGGACAGCATACAGCCCATCAGATGATAGTTCCCGTCCGCATGGGCGAAGGAGTGGAGCTTGTTCTGGGGGTCGACCCCGAAGCTCCGGCTGGAGACGAAAATCGTCCCGGAGGTGCCCAGGGAGATATTGCAGGCTCCCTCGCCTACGGTGCCGGTTCCCACGGCAGCGGCGGCGTTGTCCCCGGCTCCGGCGGCCACTACCACCGTCTCCGGCAGGCCCAGCTCGGCGGCCACCTGGGGCAGCAGCGTCCCCACGGGCTGATAGCTCTCGAAAATCTGAGGCATCTGGGCCTCGGTCACGCCACAAATCTCCAGCATTTCCGGCGACCAGCACTTGTGCTGCACGTCGAACAGCAGCATCCCGGAGGCGTCGGACACGTCCGTACAATGTACTCCGGTGAGCCGGTAATTGATATAGTCCTTGGGGAGCATAATCTTTTTGATACGGGCGAACTGCTCCGGCTCGTGGTTCCGCATCCACAGCAGCTTGGGTGCGGTGAAGCCCGCAAAGGCGATATTCGCCGTATACGCGGACAGCTTTTCCGTGCCGACGACCTGATTCAGATAGTCGGTTTCCTCTGCGGTGCGTCCGTCGTTCCACAGAATCGCCGGGCGAATGACCTCGTCATTCTCGTCCAGCACCACCAGGCCGTGCATCTGTCCGCCTGCGCCGATACCGGCGACCTGACTTTTATCACAGCCCTCGGTCAGTTCCAAAATGCCCGCCTTTGTCTCCCGCAGCCAGTCCGCAGGGTTCTGCTCTGACCAGCCGGGATGCGGAAAAGACAGCGGATACTCCCGGGAGACGATTTTCTGAATCCTTCCCTCCCCGTCCATCAGCAGCAGCTTGACAGCCGAGGTTCCCAAATCAATTCCGATATATAGCATAAGCACGCATCCTTTCCCGCCCGGCGGCATCGCGGGCGAAGCAAATTTTCTGTTTCCTATTTTCACTCCATATAGTAACGCAGAATGAAGGTTTATGCAAGCAAAAAAACGGAGATTTTTCAAATTTCTGCGCGATACTCTGTCTGAATTGCACAAAGAAACCGGGGCAGATTTTATCCCTCCGGGGCCAGCTGTCCGTCATAGCCCAGCTGAACCATCACCTGAAAGGCCTCCCGCACCGGCTGCGGGATGTCCTGGGGAATCTGGTACCCCTTTTTGGCATACACCTCCATGCGCTGAAAGTCCCCCACGATGACCTCCACGGCGGCCTGCTCCGTGATGCCCTGCCGAACGGAGTTCTCCAGATAGACGGGAATGGTCAGCCGGGGCGAGGTGACGATCAGCTTCACCTGGGGCCAGTAGACCTGCCAGGCGGCCCAGATGCGCCGCTCCATAAAGGGCTGGTGAACGCCCAGAATCGTCCGAACCGGGACGCCGCTGCGCTCCAGCAGCCGCTTTGAAAACAGAATGTTCTCCGCCGTGTTGGTGGATTCCTTTTCCAGCAGGATATCTGCGGCGGGTACCCCCTCCGCCAGAGCAATCTCTGCGAAATGCTCCGCTTCGCTGGCCGTCCAGAGGCCGTCCGTGTTCCGGCCCAGACCGCCGGTGAACAAAATCTTCGGCGCGTAGCCCTGATGGTACAGCTCCGCCGCCCGGCGGGCGATTTCGCCGTTGTAGTTGCCAAAGCCGATGATACAATCCGCCGGGGTGAGGGCGTGGTTCAGGTGCATATAGTCCCACAGGACAGTCAGGTTTTCCAGTGCAAGGTCGTTCAAGGGCGTTTCCTCCTGTTTACCAATGCTCGTAATGAATACAGTCGGGCAGGGGCTTTTTGGCCCGTGGCTCCTCCTCAGCGGGATAGCCCAGGGCGATCAGAGAGTGGGGGACAATGTGTTCCGGCAGACCGAACAGCGCCCGCTGATTTTCCACCCGCTCCATCTGCGGATAGGTGCCCAGCCATACGCTGCCGATGCCCTGGGCGGCGGCGGCCAGCACCAGATTTTGCCCGGCAATGGCCCCGTCGATGATCCAATAGTCCTGCGCCGGCGGGAAGGCCCGCTCCAGATTGCCGCAAATCAAAATGCCCACGTTGCAGCTTCTCAGCGGCTCCGCCGGGCGGCCGTTGCCGTCCGCCATGCGGTTCAGCATTGCCCTGTCCCGCACCACGATAAAGTCCCAGTCCTGGGCGTAAACGCAGCTGGGGCCGCTGGTGGCGGCGTCCAGAATCACCTGTAGCTGCTCCGGGGTGATGGGCTGGTCGGTGAACTGCCGCACGCTGCGGCGGCTCATAATGGTCTGAATGGCGTCCATGGTTCAGTTCCTCCTTTAGAATTGTGTGGATTTACGTCTGGTCGCTGTCCTCCCCGGCGGGGAGCGCGGTCTGTACGTCCTTTAGCTTGCGGTTGATGGCTCTGGTGCGGGTGGTCAGAAGCGCGTCCAAATCCTTGGAGGTCTGGTTCAGATGTCCCTGCATCTTGGTCAGGATCTCCTCGAACTTGGCAAATTCCGTCTTGACCTCGCTCAAAACCTGCCAGACCTCGCTGCTGCGCTTCTGAATCGCCAGCGTCTGGAAGCCCATTTGCAGTGCGTTCAGCAGCGCCGCCATGGTGCTGGGGCCGGCGATATTGACGTGATACTCCGTCTGTAGCCGCTCCACCATACCCATGTTGACCGCCTCGGCGTACAGCCCCTCAAAGGGCAGGAACATAATGCCGAAGTTGGTGGTGTACGGCTCCTTCAAATACTTGTCCCGGATGTCCTTGGCCTCGCTGCGAAGCACCTTTTCTAGCTCCTTCTCGGCTTTGGCGACCAGCTCCCGGTCGCCCTGAGCCTGCGCCTCCTGGAGCTGGGCATAGCGGTCGCCGGGGAATTTGGAATCAATGGGCAGATAAACCGGCTGCCCCTCGCTCTGTCCAGGCAGACGGATAGCAAACTCCACCCGGTTGCTGCTGCCGGGAACGGTGGCGACGTTGGTTTCGTACTGCTCCGGGGCCAGAATCTCCTGCAAAATGGCCTCCAGCTGTACCTCGCCCAGGATTCCACGGGTCTTGACGCCGGAGAGGACTTGTTTCAATCCGCCCACATCGTTGGCCAGGTTTTTCATCTCGCCCAGGCCCTTGTAGACCTCCTCCAGCTGCTTGCTGACAGACTGGAAGGATTCGGAAATCCGTGTCTCCAGCGTGGATTGCAGACGCTCGTCCACGGTGCCGCGGATGTCCTCTAACCGCTGGTTGTTCTCCACCCGCTGCTGGTTCAGGCTCTGCGCCACGGTTTGCCGAATCTTGTCCAGCTTGTCCTCGTTGGAGGATTCCAGGCTGTGCAGCCGCCGCTCCATCAGGCTGAGCTGCTGCGCTGTGGAGGTCTGGCCCGTGGCGGACAGGGTTTGCAGCGTCAGATGGAGATCCTCCTTCAGGGTGGTCAGCTGCTTTTGCTGGCGCTCCTCCGATTGCTGGAGCGACTTGTCCCACGGGGCGGCGTCCGACGATTTTTTCCGGGCGGTATTCTGCTGGTACAGCACAACGGCCTGCACCAGCAGGACGAGAATCAACAGGATTAAAATTGCAATTTCCATGAACGTCTCCTTCTGTTTCTGTTGGGATACGAGTTAGTATAGTATCTATTTAGACTAAGTAACGAGCCGGAACGCCCGGCGGTGTTCCTATGGAAACCGGCGTTCCGCGACGCTCCTATTATAACAGGGGTCAAAATAAAAGGCAACCGTCCTTTTGAGGGTTGGACTTAGGGATTTTCTGAAACAAGCTAATTTTTGAGGACAACC